>CAZGSN010000462.1:0-17156 GCA_964528465.1 uncultured Binatia bacterium (SeqCode) | reverse complement strand
CGAGCGCGCCAGCGTCGGTGATTAGCACGACGAATTTTGCTGGTTTGGGGGCGCCTTCCTCGATCAGCTTGTCCCAGTGTATCTCGTCGATCGCAGCGTAGAGGCCTGCTACGGCGTCCTCATCGAAACTGTGCGACGAGACTTTGGCCTCACGCAAGGTCATCATGCGCCCCAGAGCTTCATCGGCAGGGACTGTTGGGTCTATATCCTGAAAGATCTTGGTAACGTACTCTAGCCCGGAACGTTGCGGTTCCTGATCCATGTTGTTGCGGTAGCCGATGAGCCCGAAACTCACGTTCTCCAGCAGCCCCTCCGCTTTGAGTGATGCGTAGACCTGGCGAATCATTTCCTGGGTCTTCTCGATGAACGGCTGCATGGAAATCGTGGAATCGATTACGAAGACTAGACCCATCCTCGACTTGGCCAGAGCAGGAGCGGCAGCTACGGGAGACTTGGGTGGGGTAGAGTTGAGGCTCGCTATCTTGACCAGGGTCACCGATCCACCATCGTCGAACTGCCCGGCGCGATAGCTGCTGATCGGCATCAAGTAGGGTCTGTTTGCAAAGGTGGGTACTCCGCTTTCAACTTTCGGTTCAATGGTCACAAGCGCCGGGCTTGTAGGCTTCCCCTCGTCGGCCTCTCGAATCAGCCGGTCGACAACCGAGGTTGTATCCGCAGCACCGAGCAAATCGGAAAGACCTGAGGGTGGAGCGTCGGGAGTGGCGTCTGGGGCGAAGAACAAAACTCTCCGCCGTTGTCCTGGTGGCGCATATTGCATGACCAACATGGTGGACCAATCTTGGGAGTGTTCGGCCAGCAGCCAGCCATCTGCCGGCCCGGTTACCGGCCGACCGACCTGCAGCCAAGCCTTTCCATCTACGCTCTTCTCCTCAAACACATAAAAGATAGAGAACACCGGCATCGGTGCGGCTTGGGTTTGTGCTGCCGGCTCAGGTGTGAGAACCGCACCTGGAAGGGTGATGATGCGACGATAGAACTCCTTGCCCCTTGGTGATGCTAGGGGTTCGATGGCGGCTGCACGTTGTGGCCATGCGGCTGCGCACACAAGTGCAAGCGTGACGGCTCGTACGATCCTATCAACGCACAGGCCTAGGTCTCCGGCCCGGTTTCGATTGAGCTGCCTGGTTTTCATGGTCACCCCCCGCACCTGCTCCACCGCTCGAGGAGTTCTGTGGCCGCTGCGTCTCCGCCTTCCGAAAGAGCGGAAACTTTGCCCTTCAGCGCATCCAGTCGGGTCTTGGCATCGGAACTACCAAGCTTCAGGGCACGACAGTAGTTATCAAAGGAGGCGTTCAGATCCGCTGAAGGCATCTGCCCTAGCCGACCTGGCTTCGCCTCCAGCGGGTCATAAAGCTCACCAAGACAAACTGCTCCGTTACCGTCTCCAGCATCCACAGCAGATCGACAAAGACTTGCTACTGCAGCAAGTAGCTTTTGATCGGCCGGGCCCTGGATCGCAGCTTGGCAGGCTCTGCCGGCGGCTACCAGTTCCTCCGCTTTCGGACTAGCCGACAAAAAGGCGTCTAGCGTCTCGGCAGGACAGGCAGAGCCGCTTGGGCCATACGAGTACGACGCCCATAGAGCGCCTACCACCAACAATAATCCAACTGCCGCAAGCCCTAGCAATAGAGGGGAAGGGCCGCCGCGGCCTTTCGGAGTCGGTTTGAGCGGCTTGCCGCACTCCGGGTTTTGGCAGATGAAGTTGACCGCAGGAGCGCGCTGGATCTCCTTACTCTTTGCCTTCTCGCAATACTGCGGGAGGCTGGTGCAAGTGCCTTCCATTGTTCCTGTTGTTGTCATGATGTTCACCCCACGTTGAGAATGGTCTCGGCACGAACGACCGCCTCGCGGTAACGCTGGTACTCTGGGTGCAAATCGCCACCCTTGAGCGTGTCCTTCTTGCTCGCCAACTGCCGCTCTAAGCCCGCGGCTAGATTCTTTCGCGAATCTAGATGCTGGTGCTCTGCGGTAATCCGTTGATCAATCTCCGCGCGGATCGCCAGAAAATGTGCCGGTGTAAGGTCGACCTCTGCCTCGGACAGAGTCTTGCCGATGCGCAGCGGCTCTTTGAGCGCCCCTTTCCCTACCCGAGCAACAACCAGCGATTCTCCAGAGACCGGATCTTGCTCCTGTCGGATCACTCCCAGCTCCAGACCTAAGAGAATATACGCCAGACTATCCTTCGGAGCGCCGACCTCAGGAAAGAGGTCGGGGAGATTGGCAGCAGAGTCATCGGTGTGCAGCTCGAGTTTGGCCAATGAGGAGCCAGAGCCGTCGAGCAATCGCCGGTAACGCTCGCGTAACAACTTGAGAATCTCCAAATACCGCAGTGGGAAATTCCCCATGAACGAGAGAACCGTTAGCTCGTGGGGGCGGCCACTATTGTCGTCCGGCTTACGGACATCCAGGTCGACGCGGGTTAGTGCTCCGTCCAAACGAGTCACAAAATCCCGCAACTCGTCCGGGCAAGGCCGCTTCACGATCATGGCGCGTTGTGCATCGCCGCCAACTTCGGGGGCTCCTACCTGTGCCTTGTCCATGCGTACCTGGGCTTGATCGAAGCGCACAAAAGTCTTGGCTGGTTGGATTAGGTCGCGTGCGAACTCTTGAAGCTTCTCCTCGCTCGAGCCGTACTCGTCGCGCAGTCGCTTGATGAGCTGGACGCCGAGAATACGTTCGCGATCATTTTGGACGAGAGTGTCGTGTGCAATGCGTGCCTGCTCGGCACAAGTGCGCTCAATCACGTCGAGCAGATCGACCGCCGCTACACGCTCCCGAAAGCGCTCAAACGTCTGCTCCCCGCCGAGACGCTTCTCATCAACGAGCGTCTTGCGCACAACAGCGGCCTGTTGTTTCTGTGCCGCAGGGTTGGTGACGAGCCGCTCGACAGTATCGCGTACGGACTTCGGATCGTAGTAGCGCACGATCACATCGCGAAAATCCTTGGCGCCCGCGTCAGTGACCCTCGTCTCTATGGACTCCCTGAAATCCTTAAGCGCGGCCTCGAAGCGTGCGGTGACTTGATTTACCGACTCCTTGAGGCCAGCCAGCGCATCGATGATCTGCGGAATCAGGGAGGTGGCAAAGTCAGTAGCCGCCGCTTCGGTCATAGTACGGAAGTGGTCGCGGCAAGCATTGGAAAACTGCCCGTAGATCCCCTTCCATTTGAACAAGAAGGTAGCCATGCCAAGGTCACTCCACTGATCGCGAAGGCTTGTGATCTCTTGATTGTAAGCCTCCATCTCTTCCTGCAGAGTCGCCTTGCGCGCTTCGAATCTCTGTTTGCGTTGTTCTAGCTGGTCGCGTAGCGCGTCCAAGATTTCACCGATCTCACGTGCTGCATAGGTTCCCTCTTGCCACTTAGCGAAGCATTCCTTCTCGATTGCGTTGACAATGTGGGCCGCCATCTTTCGGCAGCCAGCGGTTGCTTCGCTGTAGAAAGCGGCAACTCCGCGCCCTCGATAGACACGAGCAAACATGTCCTCATAGCGATTGTGAAGTTCATTGAGCCTGACCTCCCGTGGTTGCTCGAGACAATCGGGTTCGACCCAGGCTTGGATAGAATTCCACTCGGCATCGATACTGGGATTCCACTGCTTTGCCTTGTCGACATCCTGCGTGAGGATTGGCAGTTCCAGCCGAAGGTGCGAATCGGTGAGCATCCACCTTTTCTGAAGGTCGGCCTCGTTCACGATCGACGTGAAATTGCGTGGCTGCAACTGCTCCCGATAGCCAAGGCGATCGTCCCAATTGTTGTAGTAGAGTTGTAGGACGGCTTGTCGTGAGAAGCTGAGAGTCAGGTATTCGTTGATTTCTTCCTCGGGTACGGCCACTCGCTTCAGCCCGAAGCTGGAGAATCGCCGTGCCCGCATGGGCTCGTTGGTGCCTGGCACGCACTCGGGATCTCCAGAGAAGTTCTCTAGTGTCTGCGTCGGCGGCTTCGCTTGGTTGCTTTCAGAAATGACCTCGTACAGAAAGTCGGCAACGATGCCAGGCAACTCCTGTTCCATGTTGACGACGAATCCGTTCTCGTTTTCGTTGGTGATAACGTAAACGCCTTTCAGCCGGTCGCCTACCTCGACTGTGCCCTTGCCATCGAGAACGTCCCACGGTTGGTAGCGACGGATCATCAGCCCGTTGAGTTCGACCAAGGCAGCGTAGCCATTGGCGTGGTAGTTGCCGGCGTCCCACCCCGGACCCGGGACCCGATCGGGCAGCGCTGCGTAGACAACAATTCGATCCTGCTGGCCACCCGGGGAGAAGGCGGCGATCTGCGCGATCACGTCGACGATGGAACCACTCCCGGTTCCGCCCGCTAGGCCAGCAATGATGTGGAAGGTGTTAGCGTTACTTTGCGTGCGCGCTTCCATATTGCGAGACAAGGCTTCGATTTTCTGCCGAAACTCGCGTGCCTTCATGGCAAACAGGAAGCGCCCCAAGCGTCGGCGTTGGCCGCCGGCACCGGAGGTAATGATGTCGCCCGGCACCTTTTTCCAAAGCTCGGCGCTGCCAATCCATGGTTGGATGGTGGGGTAGTTCCTAATGTCGTTGATGATCTCCCGCAGGTTGGCGCCGGCGATCCGTAATTGATTCCCGGGAGCAAGCTGTACCGATACTCCCAGAGTCTTCCAGGAGGGATCGGATGGATTCATGAGTTCGCCGCTCGAATCAATGTACAAATATTCCAGAGACAAGCCCGGGATCTCGTTGCTGCGTTGCTCATGGAATACGCGTTTGCGCAATGAGCGGATTACGCGCCCGCCGGTTCCCCCAAGACCGATGACTAAGTGATTTCGCATGTCCCCTCCGTTCTGAGATCTCAGCGATTTGATCCATCATCGAGCCCCGATTCGGTGTGCTCGAAACGAACCACGGTGCGCTTACTTCATTATTCGGAGGACGGCAAGCGTACTAGGGGCGATGCTCCACAACAAGGTGATTCGCGTCGTGGAAATGGCAATGACAGATAGTGCGTCTTGCCCAGAGTCGCCGTGATGGGATATTGACTCCGCAATGCGAACCTTAGGTGCATTCGTCTCTGCGCTGACAGGAGGAGCGCTGTTTTTCTTCTCGCTGGCAGCTTTTTTTGCTCACAGCCTCATTCGCTCTTTATGGAGCTACATTGCCGCCGGTTTCGGGGTGGTCGGCAACGCTCAACTCGGCGAAATGGTTGAAGCAAACGTGAGCAACGTTCCTGTCTTGATCCCACTGATGTTGGCCGGATTGGCCTGTGCCTTCTGGGCACTTGCTTATTTTCTTGTCGCTGGTGGAAGCGTGGCCAGTCGTAGGCGGGTGACCAATCACCCCCGAAATCGCCCCCACTATCCAAGAGGCATGCGACGGCCACCTCGTCACTAAGTGTGTCGGGCAGTAACCTCACTGGGGAAACGCTGCGCACTCGCGAGGCCGATCATCGCAGCCACTGGCGCTTCGAACCTGCTGCTAAGATTTCCTAAGGAACCTCTGCAAAAGTCCATGCGAGCCTTCTTCCCTACGGGGGCGGGATCGCTATCGGGGTCGGTATCGATCCCATTTCACGCGCTGTCTCCCCACCTGTGTCGCGGCCGATTCCGGCCCCGATCTAGCGGTAGGGCTACTTGCGCAGAGGTCTCTTAACGGAGTGGCACCTAAATCCTCTCGGCGACGCGTAGCTTAGCGCTGGCGGAGCGGGGGTTGGCTTTGATTTCGGTATCGGTCGGGCGAATCGGTTTCTTGGTTAGGATGCGGACGCGGCCGGAGCTACGTTCGGCGACGAAGAATTGTTTGACGATGCGATCCTCCAGTGAGTGGAAGGCCAGCACGGCGAGTTTGCCACCGGGGGCTAGGAGCGACAGTGCTTGTGGTAGGGCGTCGCTGATGGCGTTGAGTTCGTCGTTGACGGCAATGCGCAGTGCTTGGAACACGCGTGCGGCCGAGCGCGCCGATTGCCAGCGCACCCGTGGCGGTACGGAGGCGGTGACGATGTCGAAGAGACGTTGTGTGGTGCGCAGGGGCGCCTCTTCGCGTTCGCGTACGATGCGATTGGCGATGCGGCGGGCGTAGCGCTCCTCTCCGAAATCGCGGAAGATCGCGGTTAGCTCGTCCACGTCGCGTGAGGCTAGGATTTCTTGCGCACTCTCCAGATCGGCATCGTCGGGGTTGAAACGCATGTCGAGCGGCTCGTCGCGCAGGAAGCTGAAGCCGCGGCCGCTGGCATCGAAATGATACGAACTCACACCCACGTCGAACAAGATGGCATCGACGCCAGTGAAGTGATGCGACGCGGCAATGCGCGTCAGCTCACGAAAGCTGCCGGTGGCTACATGCAGCCGCGCCGCCTCCACGTCGCCGGCAAGGCGACGCTGTACGGCAACCAGCAAGTCCGGATCGCGATCAATCCCCAACACTTTGCCCTGTGGGCCGAGCCGCTCGAGCATCGCCGCTGTGTGACCGCCACCATTGATGGTTGCATCGATACAGCGTGCGTGTGGGGGCAGGGCCAAAAGGGACAACAGGACATCGGTGAGAATAGGTATGTGTACCGGCTGCGTCGCTTCCATGGCATCCCTGGTTAGCGGCTTGTAGCCAGGCACGAAAGAACTAGTGGGTTCGGCGCCCGGAGTGCTTCGGAGAAGTCACCCTTTCGCGCCACTTCCTTGCGACACGATGAGGGAGCAAGACCTGGCGCCACAGGCGATCGGCGGAAATCAGACAGAAGCTGCAAAGAAGGGAACACTTTTGCGGCGATTCAGTCAGCGGTCGAACTCTGATATGGGGTAGTGATGGACAATTGCCACCTTGGCCCAACCGAGCGCGCCAGAATCATCGCCATCGCGGCAAAGCACGGGGCACGCAACGTCCGTGTCTTCGGGTCGGTAGCTCGGGGCGAGGCGCGCCCGGATAGCGATCTCGATCTACTCGTAGACATGGAAGCTGGTCGCACTCTGCTTGATCTGGTTGGTTTGAAATATGAACTCAGTGAGATTCTAGGTCGCGACGTCGACGTCTTGACCGAGCCGTCTATCTATTGGCTGTTGCGCCGCCGCATCCTGAAGGAGGCACAACCGTTGTGAAGGATCCTCGTGTCTATCTCGCGCACATCTTGGAGTGCGTTCAGAAGATCGAGGACTACACGCGTAGCGGTCGTGCTGCGTTTCTTGCCGAGCCGATGACGCAGGACGCAGTGATCCGAAACTTCGAGTTGATTGGAGAAGCGGCAAAGCGCGTCGACGCCGTTTACCGCGAGAAGCATCCGCAGTTTCCTTGGACGAAGATGGCTGGATTCCGAGACGTATTGATCCACAACTACGAGGAACTGGATTTGGAGATCGTCTGGGCAACTGTGGAACGAGACATTCCCACGCTTCGACAAGGGCTGCTTCAGCTACTCCCTCCACTCGATCAGATAGAGCGAGAACTGGCAACCGATGACGACGGATCTCCAGACAAATAGAAGTCTACACAACGGATAGGGGTCACGCCCAGATGCTGGCTGCCTCCGGGAAGTTGCGATTCGAATCGTGAGTCGCTCGATCGAGGGTCGGCCACAGCTCCCGCATGAATGTAGTTGCTGACTTTCGCCCTTCAGAGGATAAGACCGGCATGAAGCAAACCCGGCGGCAACTGTGCTGTGTTCTCCTGTTGGTGGCGCTGCCTGCGTGCAACAAGAAACTCAAGTTCTTGCCGCGGCCCACGAGTTCGCCGACCAAGACCCGTACTGTCACTCCGACGCGCACCGTGACCCCTACCATCACGACGACCCCAACCATTACCCCGACTCCCTCCCGAACCCCGGTGCCAACCTTGGCGAGCACACCGCTCTGAGCCGGAACCCGGGTCGCCGCCGTGTTGCAGACGCGATAGAAGGGACGGCCAGAGGAGAAGGCCGCATGGCGCAGGCGAAGCACTACAAATCGTTTCAGGAACAGGCGCTGCACTACTTCCAACGCGATCACCAAGGCATGCCCACGCAGCCGGTGATGGGTCGCGCGGCTTGGCGCGGCGTAGATGTCGCAGGGGATGGCACCTGGCCTATCCGCCTGGATGCAGTAAGTATCGAGGAATTGGACCAAGCCTATGCCGCGGCCCATCGGCGTGGCGTTGGCATGCGTGAGCTCGGGCGAGAGGATTTTCCACTGCCCGGTTTGAAAGAGCAGATCGACGCTTGGCGTGAGGAGCTTGCTCACGGGCGCGGCTTCGTTTTCCTGCGCGGCCTGCCGGTGTCGAGGTGGGGAGAAGAGAAGTCGGCGTACGTCTATTGGGGGCTGGGTTTGCATCTCGGGTGGCCCGGGGCGCAAAACGCGCAAGAGGAATTGCTCGGGCACGTGGTCAACACGGGGGAAGATGCCGCCACTCCGTTCATACGGCGCTACCGTACGGCGGCGAACATTGCCTACCACTGCGATCTTGCGGATGTCGTGGGTCTGTTGTGCCTGCACACCGCTAAATCGGGCGGCGCTAGTCGCGTTGTCAGCTCGGTATCCGTTTTCAATGAGCTGTTGGGCCAGCGTCCCGACCTTGCTGCTCGGCTTTTCGAGCCTTTGCTGCTTGATCTACGCGACGAAAGTGACCGAGGCCCGGGCTACATCCCGGTGTACCCGTGCCGCTTTGCCGGTGGTGTGCTGCGCACCTTTTACCACAGTGACTACTTCCGCTCGGTAACGCGGCATGCCGATGTGCCACCATTTACAGCCGAGGAGCAGGAGCTACTCGACCTATACGAGGCGATCGCCGATACATCGGCCCTGCGCTTGGATATGCAGTTCCAAGAAGGCGATATCCAACTCATCTCCAATCACTTTCTTCTGCACTCCCGTACCGAGTACGAGGATCATCCTGAACCCGAACGCCGCCGTCACCTCCTACGCTTGTGGCTATCCCTCTGACAGCAACTCTACCGGCCGCGACACAGGTGGGGAGATCTCGCATGAAACGAGGTCGATACCGATTCCGATAGCGACCCCGACCCCGCAGGGAGGCGACTTGCACGGACGGACTACGCTACCTGGGGGCGTTCGTTGCTGCGTTTGCGGGGGAGCTGCACCAGGCCTTTGCGGCTGTCGAGGGATAGGGAGCCATCGTCATTGGCTTTGATGCGTGCGCAGGCGTCGCTCAACAGACGTTGCATGAGATCGCGGTCGTAGGAGCCGCTGAGCTGCGTGTAGAAGAGATTGAACGACTGCGAGTGAGCCAGCGCCGGGGTTGCTTCGTCGCGGGCAGCCAACACCAGGTCGACGCTGGCATTGCCTGCCGGGGCTGTCAGCGTGAAGCGGGCCTGATTGCGATTGAGCTGCACACGCGTCAGGCGTCCAAGCTCAGCCGGCAGCCCTTCCAGCAGGGCCTCCCAAGCGGGATGTGTGCGTTTTCGGCGGTCGTTTTCGCTTGGTGCCTCGTCGGGCCGACCCTCGACCGGGCGCGCGCGCGGTGTCCATGGACGCGTCCGCGGCTTGGGTACCAGCAACTCTTCTTCCCAACCAAGCTTGCGCACGTAATCGTGCGACAACCCGAGGCACTCCTCGCTATGCTCGCATTCCGCTTCATACAAACAGGCAAAACGTGGGAACTCGTTCCAAAAGCTTTCCACGATGATGGTGTCGGGCTGACTGTTGTCGAGGGTCGAGCCGTGTATCCCAAGCAAACAGCGCGGAACGTATTTGGTTACGGCTCGGAGCTTGAGCTGAGCACAGCGGTCGAGCGCGCGGCGTAGGGACGGCATGGCCTGTGCGACTGGTGCAATCAAGTTGCGCTCGTCGTTATGGTCCTCCATGGGCAAATAATTCCAGAACTCCATCTCGCCGACCCCGTAGCGGTGGGCCACGGTGACGATACCCTCCAGTGCTCCCATGTTGGTGGAATGGAGAACCGTGTTGGTGATACGGCGGACGCGATGCTCGGCAAGATTGGCAAGCCCAGCGATGAGTTCCTCGAAGCTGCCAGGGCGTTGCGTGATGCGATCGTGCAAGCTGGCGCTATCGCCGTGCAAGGAAACGAAAAACTCGTCGATGCCCGCCTCTACAAGTTCGCGGGTGAAGCCCGGGTCGGCCAGCTTGCGCCCGTTGGTTTGCAGGCGGACATGCTGAAAGGCCCCCGAGGAACGAGCATGTTCCACGAACTGCAGCAGCGACTTCTCGAGCGTCACCTCGCCGCCGGTAAAGATGACGCGGTCGTACTTTTGGCTGCGCAGGTTTTCTTCGCTCAGGGCGACGAAGCGATCGAACGGCACACCCCGATAGTTGTTCATCCCTTCCTGCACGATGCAAAAGGTGCAGGCGCTGTTGCAGTGAAAATCGACCGTTACCGCAAGATCGCGGAAGCGTGTCGGGTGCACCTGATCGCGGAGAGCCGATTTGGTCATAGGGTTGCGTAGTAGCTCGACTTGGTCATCGCCACGGTCGCGTCGGCGCGCATCACGTAGTCGATGCCGACGTCGAAACGCAAATGATCCAGGTGCGAGCGGTGCTCCTCGACAAAGCGAACGATGGCTTCGGGATACGCGAAGGTACGCAGAAAGAACAACAACTGGCCGACATCGATGCCCGAATAATACACGGCGTCGGCACAGCGCTTTTTGGCGATGCAAATGCGCTGGCAGTCGATGAGCTCCGGCAACAAGACTCGCGACAAAGGCACCCGGGAATAGTCGACGAATACGCTCTGGCGGATCTCGTGCAGAATCTCGCGGATCTCGGTCTTCGGGTGCAGGAAGCGATAGACGTTGTCCATCTCTAGGCGATCCGCCAACAACTTGTAAGAACGCCCGCCCTGCACTTCGTAGTAAGGAAGGTACAGATTGACGATATCGACGCGGCCCACGGTAGGCGTGTCAGGGTAGAGATCGAACGAAAACATGAAGTATGGGATCGTCTCACGGAGATCGGGGACTAGGGAAAACCAAGGCGCCGTTGCTTGCTTGATCGAGGTGGCGCGCACAGCAGGGTCTTCTTTGAGGCGATCGTAAAAGTACAGTTCCCACCACAGGCGTCCCGCTTGGTGCTTAATGCCAACCACGGTCATGTCGCGGCCAGCCGTCTGCTGGATGGTGTGCAGCACGTCATCCAGTTCGGAACTTGCCTCGGCTGTGTCGAGGCTATTCCAGATCAGGGACTCACTACGCAGCTTGCCGCGCGGATCGCGTAAGGGATCATAAGGCTGGAGGCAATAATCGAAGAAGCGATCGTCGTCGGTGGCGTAGGCAAGCGGTCTTGGGGAAAGGAGCCTCGGCGCGGCCTGCATCACGGCCGCACCTCAACCCCGCTTTGCCAATCGCGTTCGCGCAGCAACCGCCAGGGACGCGGTGGATTCGTCAGATACGGACCCCCATGCGCGCCACGGCGCTCGGCCAAGCGCAATTTGGCGGTGAACCATTCCATCAACGATTCGATCAGTAACGGCGGCGGCACGCCGCGCCGGAAGCGCACGGTGACCGCGTGATGCTCGGTGCGACTGAAGGCGCGCTTGGCGTCGTGGGTTGGTTCGAGGAAGATCCCAACCTCACAGTTTCCACCTTCAAAGATCGCGACTGGCTCGAGCGCCGATGGTGCCCGCCCGCTGTCGCGTGGCTTGAAGTACAAGGTCCAACCTCGGTTTGGCAAAGAGATGCCAACTGATCGTGGCGGTGCGGGTGCGAACGGCAGCAACGGCTCGATGGTGTCGCGATCGCAACCGGGGAGGGCGCGCACGCAGCTCCATCCTTCGGTAGTGGGTGGCTCCCGTAACGCAACGAAGAAGGCCCGTGGCTGCAGGCCGGTGATGCCCGTATCAAACGACAGTACGCCGCCGGCGTCGGCACGCTCGCGGCGCGCCTCGCTAGCCAGCGCCAGTGCGTGAGGGCCTAGGCCCTTGGCGAGAGCCACAGCATCCGCCGATTGTATATACAGCTTTGTTTCAACGATGCCGTCGGCACGAACGTTCATCCCGACCACTGCCGGCTGCTGATTCCCGCCGGGGACACCGGGAGCGATGGCGGCATACAGGCGCTCCCCCGCCGCGCGCCAGGCGTCGGAAGCGTTGAAGTAGAGCTTGACGCAACGTTCCTCGCCTCCGCCCCGCAGATCCCAGCCCGCGATGATCGAAACTCCTTGTGCGTGGGCCAACTCTATCCAGCGCGCGGCTGCCGGTGGCAGGGCGACTCCCAACGCGCTGGCAATCGCCGACAATACGCTCGGCGTTGCCTGTTCGATCATCATGCGTCCAGCGACCGGAGATTGCCCCGGTAGCGCTCGTACCGAAGCCTCGTAGCTTGCCGTCGAGTGGGCACACATCGCCAAGGTGTTGGCTAGGGAATCCGGATTAACGGTCGGTAGGCTTGCCGCGACCAAGCGCGCCAGTTGCCGAGCCGTTTGCGTGTGCGAACTAGAAAATGCAGGTGACTCAGAGCCCTCTTCTCTTACACTAGGGGCCGGTTGCGGACTTAGACGTAGCTGCCGCGTGGCCTCGGCTACGCCGCTGACCGCTTCCAACGAATGCGGTAGGTTCCACTTGGGCTGCACTACGTTACCTTGTATTCCGAAGCGAAACTCGTCTTCCCGCGACAGAGTCGCGAATCTACGGTGTCCTGTGCTGCTGTGTCAAGGAAATACCAGCCTCTAGGCCAAGCCGGGCGTGCGTCATATTTGTTGGCCTTCATCCGAGACCCACGGCCTCACGGCCGCGGCTACTGTGTCTTCGCCGGCTCCGTGTAGCCGCGCGCGTGAGCGCGTGGATGGTGGAAGCTTGCCTCCCCAACAAATTTGTCGCACACCCGGCCAAGCCGTTCACTTATTCTGACTTGCGAATCTTCAGCTCCACGCGCCGGTTCTGGGCGCGGCCTGCCTCGGTGTCGTTGGTTGCCACAGGTCGCCCTTCGCCGAAGCCTTCATGGATGATGCGGCTCGGGGCAATGCCCCCGGCGATCAGGTAGGCCCGTACGGCACTGGCGCGGCGCTCCGACAGGGCCTGGTTGTAGTCGTCGCTGCCACGGCTGTCCGTATGCCCCTCGGCAATCACGGCAATGCCACCTTCTTCTTTCAATGTCTTGATGGCTTGGTCGAGGACAGGGCGCGCGCTGGGGCGAATT
This sequence comes from uncultured Binatia bacterium (SeqCode), assembly GCA_964528465.1. GTDB lineage: Bacteria > Desulfobacterota > Binatia > HRBIN30 > HRBIN30 > CAZGSN01. Next base: position 4,102 of record CAZGSN010000462.1, on the reverse strand, counting down.
TCCGACTTATCAAAGTCGAACTGCACGCCACGCAGGACAATTTTTTTCTTGACCACCGGAGTTGGTTCCGGCTCCGCGGCCACCTCTTCCGGGGCTGGTGGCGGCGGTGGTGGTGCCGACGAGTTGTAGGTCAAGCTGAGGCCGGTTGTGACGTACTCGATGCCGTTGCCGGGCTCGACGCGTTGGTCGACCCAGTTGTAACGGCCAAAGAGACCCACCAAGAGCGCATGGTTGATCCGAAAGTTGAGCCCGAGGCCCGTCGCGTGGGCCCATGAAGTATGGCTGATCGGTGTGTTCCCGACCAAACCAGTGTCCACGCCACCGCGCCAGGTAGCGTATAGCTCCATCGGCAAGCCGCCCAGATCGAATGGTAGTGCCAACCGTGGGCCGGCCTGGAAGCCGAGGACCTGCGGCCCGTCATCCACGCGCGGCGGGTTCTTGCGGTCGACGCCGTAGAAGCCGGTGTACTCTGCGGCCCCAACCAGGCCAATGTAGTCGTTGAACATATATCCGGCGAACAGCCCGCCCATGCCACCGTTGTCGGCGCGACTCTTGAAGCTTGATACGGGAACCGCGGCACCAATATCCGCTCCTACGATCAAGCCTTGCTCCGCCCGTGCTGCACCCGCGATCACTGCCAAGGTCATCGCCACCGCCACCATCCCTCGCCAACCTGCTTTCATATTCATCCCTCTCTCTTCCGAATCATCTCAAGCGGGCGAAATCGCGCCCATCTCTGCTCGGCGCAAGAACCTTTACTGGCATTACTTCGATCCAACACCCAGGGCAGCGGCTAGGTTGCCCCATGAGGTGGTTACGCCTTGGGCACTAACAAGCATGAGCTTGCCTCTTTCGTCAACCAAAGAATCTACTCAGTGATGATGGATGCCGGCAAGGGACTGCAACTCGGGTTCCCGTTTCAAAGTCCGCCACGGCAACCGGCTCGTCCCACACTCATCGGCCCGCGCGTCTATGTCGAGTTGATTCGGGACCAGGGCCGGAGGAACCTGTCGTGCTTCGCAACAGCGCCGAAATCTATGCCTTCCTCAAGCCGATCGCTTCGTCGGAGCAGGTGCTTCCCTCGAATGAGCAGGTTGCATGCGGCGAAGGGACGAGGATGTTTCAGCACCGTTTTAGACGGCCCCGGTGCAACGTAACTGTAGCTGCCCCACCCCCTCGCAGAGATTGACTGGAGGTGGCGTGCCGCGTAGACGCGTGCCATGGCGATTCCGAGTAAGCCCAGAGTGGTGGTCACCGGTGCCGGCAGCGGGCTTGGCCGTGCCTTTTGTCGCGAACTAGCAAGACGCGGAGCCAGCCTCGTGGCCGGTGATATTCGACTCGATGCCGTCCAGCAGACGGTAGCGGATCTCGGTGCTGCCCAAGCCCATGCCGTGGCGTGCGACGTGACCAAGCTCGAGGACGTGCAGCGTCTCGCCGATGAGGCGAACAGGCTACTTGGCGGTGTGGATCTCGTCATCAACAACGCTGGGGTCGCCGTGGGTGGCAAGATCGGCGACGTGCCCATCGAGAGCTGGGAGTGGATCGTCGGCATCAACTTGTGGGGTGTCATCTATGGCTGCCATGTATTCGCGCCGCTGTTGCGCAAACAGCGTCAAGGTCACATTCTCAATGTCGCATCCACGGCCGGCCTCATCGCCTCGCCGAATCTTGGTCCCTACAATGTTACCAAGTCTGCGGTCGTGGCCCTATCGGAAACTCTCTACGGCGAATTGGTTGGAGATGGCGTTGGTGTCAGCGTCCTGTGCCCGACGTTTTTTCAGACCAATATCGCCGCCTCGGCACGCATGCATGCGGAGCCGCGCATGACCAACATTGTCGAACGAATGATGGCTGCGAGTAAGATCCAGGCGGACGATGTAGCGCGCATCGCCCTCGACCGTGCCGCGCGCGGGGACTTGTATATTCAGCCGCACCGCGATGGTCGCATCTTGTGGGGCATCAAGCGTTGGTTCCCCCGCGCATTCGCCAAGATCACCCCGAAGCTAATGGCGATGCGCGCACGGCGAGTTGCCCAGTGATGGCGCGCGAGTCCGGCCATAGGCAAAGTCATGGGTGAAGTCCTTAGTCTCAAAGCTCGGCGCAGCGATAGGCCAGCAAGCGCGCAGGCCTCAGCCACGCGCGTCGTCACCTGTGTACACTGCGGCGAGAAGCACCCGATCATTCGTCTAGCCGGTGGCGAGGAACGCTACGTGACCGCATTCGCCGACGGAGAAAACTGGTTCTGCCGCAACCGCGGATGTCGCGCCGCGTGGCTCGCCAAGCACCAGCTATAGATCCAGATCGGGCGCCGGTACTGAATCCAGGAATGACCCTAATCTGGCGCTAACGCCAATTTCGCCTTCGCTGGACGGCGTATCCGGAAACCCGCACGGTCTACTCCTGCACTTACGCGTCGGCGCTTGGGAACGACGCCCCCCGCACCGGTAAACCGGCGCACCGGGCACCTCCGGATCCGGCGCTAGCGCCGGATCCGGGAATGAGTTGACCGCTTTCGCCGTGCGTGGTTCTGTCCGCACGTGCTGCCTCTCAACGACTCGCTGCGCCGGGCTCTCAAGAGCCGTTTGTTGCGTCGTAACGCGCGCGTGCTGCTGCGTTATCTCGCCCTGGTCGCAACGGTGGTCGCCGTACACACCAGCTTGTTTCAGTTGTTGATGCGGCGCGTCGATGGCCAGTCGCATTCGTGGATCAGCGGCTTGTACTGGGTGATGAGCACGATGAGCACGCTGGGCCTGGGCGATATTACCTTCCACTCCGATCTCGGGCGGTTGTTCACCATCGCCGTCATTCTCAGCGGTGTCTTGATGTTCTTCTTGGTTCTCCCGTTTCTCTTCATTCAGTTGCTGTACGCGCCTTGGATGGAAGTCACCCGGGTGCCGGCCCGTTTGCACGGGCACGTGCTGATCACTTGCGGCGGCGACATTGCCACCGAACTTGCCGAGAAGCTCGAGCTGCATGGAATCGCCAGCTTTCTCTTGGAGCCCGACGAAAGTATGGCGGCAGCGATGCGAGCCAAAGGCTTGCAGGTTGTGGCGGTGACCAACGACTCGAGCCATGCCTACGAGCAGTTGCACGCGGCGGACGCTGCCCTGGTGTTGGCCAACGACAACGACATGGCCAACGCCAACATCACCCTCACCGTACGCGAGGTTGCACCAGCGGTACCGGTGGTGGCTCTGATTGAAGACGTGCGTGCGGAACCGGTCTTGCGTGCTGCAGGGGCCACGCAAGTATTCGTGCTCAAGCAGATCCTCGGCGAGCACCTCGCCAATCGCATGAACGCTGGGCACGCCCAGGCACATATCATCGGTTCGTTCCGCGGCCTCGTCGTCGCCGAGTTCCCCGCCCACAACACGCCATTCGTGGGCCACACGCTACGCGAGCTGCGTCTGCGCGAGACCCTCGGGCTCAATGTGATTGGGATCTTCGACCAAACCCGCTTTCAGGCTGTGGGACCCGACACGCGTCTTAGCGAGCACAGCGTTCCAGTCGTGGTGGGGTCGCAACAGCAGATCGATGCGCTCGACGAGTTCCTGGTGATCTACGATGCCAACTATAGCCCTGTGCTGATCATCGGCGGTGGCAAGGTTGGCTGCGCCGCGGCGCAGTTGCTGCAACGCCGCGGCGTGCCGGTACATGTGATTGATCGCGCGGAGCTCGGCAGTGAGTGGGCCGACAACCCGCCGGATCGCTTCTTTCGCGGGGACGCGGCTGACTCTGCGGTGCTGATGGCAGCAGGGCTGCACGAGACCCCCGGCGTCATGCTCACCACCAGCGACGACGCGATGAACATCTACCTCGCGCTGTATTGTCGCCGCTTGGCTCCCAATACGCGCATCGTCAGCCGGGTAACCCACGAGCGCAACGTAGAATCGATTCGCCGTGCCGGGGCCGACGTGGCCCTCAGCCACACGTCCCTCGGCGTAGAGTCGGTGTTCGCCACTCTGCACGGGTACGAACTCTTGGTCCTTGGCGAGGGTATCGAGCTTCACGAGCTGGCCGTGCCGGCCGCCTTGGTGGGTAAGAGCCTCGCCCACGCCGCGATTGCCGAGCATACCGGGCTCAACGTGGTTGCCGTGAACAC
>CAZGSN010000461.1:0-3551 GCA_964528465.1 uncultured Binatia bacterium (SeqCode) | reverse complement strand
CCGTCACCCACCACCGTCTCCTTGCTTCAAGAGAGGTACGCGGCAACCGGCAAGCTTCGAACCATCAGAAATATTGAAACAGTTTGCTAACGAACTTGGGAGGCGCCGTCTTAGTGAGGTGAGCAAATCGTGTCAAGCAACTCGGCGCCCTCTTCGTTTGTTCGCGATTTCTCAAACGATCCGACGCGCCCCATATATCGCTTCGCGATCTTGAGCTTTTTCTCTCTACCGACAAAGGAAACCTATGTGCGCGAGGTAACAGAAGAAACGCGTGCCCGGAGAAGAAGCCGACGCGACCCGACTTCAATTTCGCCTAGAGCCACGCGGCTTTCCAGAGATGCAGCGTAGCGCGTGCACACTACTGGTTACTTTGGAGCAACTGGATTGGTGGCGAGGACAAACGCATCCAGCAAACGATCTGTTTCCAAAGCGCCCTTGATGCGGCGATCGTTCACGAAGATGGTCGGCGTCGAGTCGATTTCAGCGCGCTGGCCATCGGCAACGTCTTGGCGCACGCGCTGCATGGCTGCATCACTGGCCAAGCAGGTAACGAACCGATCTTTATCGAGGCCAAGATCACTTGCATAGCGCAGCAAGAAGTCGCGACTGAGCCGAGATTGGTTCTTGAACAAGAGGCGATGATACTCCCAGAAGCGGCCTTGCTCGTGGGCGCATTCCGCAGCTACCGCAGCCAAGCAGGCCTCTGCATGCACGCCACGTTTGAGAGCTGGGTTGCAGGAGGAATCGAGCGGGAAGTGCCGAAATACGATGCGCACACGGCCACGTTCGCTCGCCAACACCTCCTCCAGCACTTCGTGAAGCTTGGCACAGTGACCACACTGAAAATCGGAGAACTCCACCAAGGTGACAGGAGCATTGGCGGCACCGGTCGAAGCCCCGGCAGCCGCCATATTGGGAACGACGGGCTGTGCAAAGAACCACTTATAGAACTCCGGACGCAGACGCCGAATCTCGTCGGAGGTCGCTGCGCGGGCGCTTGGCGCCAACAGCTCGTACACGATCACTAGAACCAAGCCGAGACCAGCAACGGCACCCGCTATCACGATCGATCGGTCAGGAGCGGCGGGCTGGCGCCGTCCCAGAGTTCGCAGGGAATTATGCAGGCGCCAGGTGGCCACCAACAAGCAAATGCTGACCACATATAAGGCGCTGCACATGAGGCAAATGGTGTTGAGGATCGCAAAGGCGATGAACGCCATATACGCGGAGAATGCGAAGCCAAATCCGCCCAGCACCCAGAGCGCGGTACCTAGGTTCTCGCGCATGGTGGCGCGATTGGCCTTGGCCACTCCGGCCGCAGCACCGAATACCAATAGATAGTAGATCACTGCCCAGGAGGAGATGGAGATGCCACCGAGTTCGGCGTAGCGACTGGCAAGCACGCGGTCACAGTTCACCTGATCGCTGACGTTACAAAAGCTGGTGTAGCTTGGGTCGGCGCTGAGTCGGCCATGCAAGACACCAATCCACAAGCTCACGCCAAGCCCAAGGATTGCAAACAGAACTACGGGCAAAAGCTTTTTTGTGTAAGGCTGCATGGCGAATAAGCTCGATGAAAGCGCGGTTCTTTTGCCAGCCAATCAACCCATCCGCAAGCGCGTTAGTGCACAGTAATCGAAGAATCGCTTGCGGCAACAAACACACGAGCAAACCGCCAACTACCGGCTGTTTCGCTCACCACGACAGCAACCAGATCGCCGTCCGGATCGACAAGCTTGGCGTGCTCCCCTTGTCGACCCGAAGCCAGCGAGCGCAACACCGGCTCATAGCCGCCTCGGGCACGTTGCGCTGCCGCAGAGTCGAGAACCACCTCGCGCATCCCGGGGAGGGAATCACGCAGTCCAATAATCTGTTCCGGACCGTTACCAACCTGATCCAAGGCTACGGCCTGGGCAATCCCAAAGCAGCCGAAGCGCGTGCGGCGTAGCGACTCGACGTGCCCCACGGTTCCCAAGGCACGGGCAATATCTCCGGCCAGTACACGCACATAGGTTCCCTTGGAACAGGCTACGTGGAAGCGCAGGCCGCTGGCATCGACGAGAGCCAGGGTGATTTCCGAAATGACGATCGAGCGCGCTTGGCGTTCCACCTCGATGCCACGACGTGCCAGCTTGTACAGCGGCACTCCCTCGCGTTTGAGAGCAGAATACATCGGTGGCGTTTGCAGTTGGTCGCCATGGAAGCGCCGAGCCACCGCAGCCAGCGTATCCGCATCGATGGCAGGCACGGCAGCGGTTTCGCTTGTCGACCCGGTCACGTCGCCCGTATCGGTGCTACGACCCAAACGAATCACGCCCTCGTATTCCTTGTCGTCTTCGTTCAGGAAGGGAGCCAGCTTGGTTCCCTCGCCCAGGCACAGGGGCAAGACACCCGTCGCGAACGGATCGAGCGTGCCCAGGTGCCCGGTCTTGCAGCGCAACACCCGCTTGACCACACGCACAACGTCTGCCGATGTAGCCCCGCTCGGCTTATCGACAATCAACAGCCCGTCCCGCGTCATTCTTCCCTCGGCTCGGATTCCTTCAATAGGTCCGCCAGGCGCTCCGCCGTTTCCAGGCGTGGGTCGAAAACGAAGGTGATATCCGGCGTATACCGAAGCTGTAGGCGGCGTGACACTTCTCGGCGCACGAAGCCGGCAGCGCTAGTGAGGCCAGCGGCGGCGCGCTGGTGGGCCGCCTCATCCCCCAAGCAACTGAAGAAGACGCGGCCATGGCGTAGGTCGTTCGACAGTTGGACCTCGGTGATGGAAACCTGCTGCACGCGCGGGTCCTTGACCTCGCGCAGCAGCAACTCCGCGATCACCTCGCGCATCGACTCCCCCACCCGTTCCGAACGTTTTCCCTGCATGTCTCGGCTCTAGCCTGCCCACATCGAACCAGCTTGGGCTAGCAATGTAGAATCTCGATTTCTTCGCCACCGATCTCGGCGATTTGCATCTCTTCAATAAAGCGCACGACTTGCCGCAACCCACCTTCCACATAGCCGGCATCGCCGCCCACCTGGCACACACCCAGTTCCGCACGCTGCCACATATCCTGCTCACTGCACTCGGCTATGGACACGTTGAAGGCGTTGGACACGCGCGACTTGATCCTGTTGATGACGCCGCGCTTCCCCTTGAGGGAATGATTCTCGGGCAAGAACAGCGTGAGCTTGAGAACTCCCACCACCATGCTGCAGATAACCCCGCCGCTACTACGCCGGCTGGTAGGTGCCGCCTCCAGGCCTCGGCAAGCGCCCCCGCAGGCCAATTCTGTGGCCTGCGATAGAAGCCGAGGTCCTCATCATGAAAGTGCCTACTCTCGGAACACGATGCAGATCAGGAGGCCCGGCGTTCGTTGCCGGCCTGACGTGTCGGTGCTCCCAGGCGGCGTGCCACTTGCTCGAGTTCGAACACCTCGATGATGTCACCGTTCTTGATATCGGAATAGTTCTCGAGGCCAATACCACACTCGTACCCCGACGCCACTTCACGGGAGTCCTCTTTGAAGCGGCGTAGACTACCGACGCGTCCAGTGTGCACCACGACG
>CAZGSN010000460.1:0-1777 GCA_964528465.1 uncultured Binatia bacterium (SeqCode) | reverse complement strand
CCAGTTCCGGGGTGGGCTCGCATCTTTATTCGGATAGCGTACGGCGCGAACGACCACCCATTCGGGGCCGTGATCCCCGACGAACCACAGCGACGGATCGACCTCCGGGTTGCCCTGCCAGGACATCAGCTTGCGGCCTTCCTTTTCGAGCAGATCCCGCACCGCCTGAACCGCGAAATCCTGCAACTCCCAGGCAGACATTTCGATCTTCTCGTCCGTAATGAGCGCAGGAGGGGTGACGGGCTGTTTTGTGGCGATGTCGAGCAGTCCCCATCCTGGCGCCGCCGCTTGCCAGCCGCTTGGCGTCTTTCTCATGGACATCACGCACGCGTGGCCCCGGCATCCGTCGGCAACTGCACGGAGCGCCCTCGCGGTGCCGGCGGAAAACGGGGCGACGCCTTCTGCGTCGAGGCAGACAAAGAAAAGTTGGTTGCCCAGCCTGAACGAGAGGTGCTCCAGCATCGGGGGGTGAAGATGCGCCCTCAGCCAGTTGATCGCGCCCTGACCCTGTAGCTGGAGGTGGCGTCCCGCGGCCTGCCAACACTCGGCGAAGTCTGGCGACACTTTGTTCATCGGGATTCGGTGCACCCAATCCTCCCAGATCGGAGGCCGCACAGGCGGGAGCCCCGGATAGCTTAATCGTAGCAGAGTTGTTATCATGAAGATACGGTTGGAGGATCTTGTGCCCCGAGAGCGGATGCTCTGTGCAGATGTCTAGGTTGAACCCGATGCCGGCGAAGTTGAAAGACGTGCCCCCGTCTCAGGTCGAGAGGCTCTCGTTTATCGAGGCCAGACTCTATTTTCTTGGCGAACTGAGGAGGGCGGACGTTGCCAAGCGGTTTTCACGGGCCTCGATCCAGGCCAGCCGAGATTTGGCGCTTTACAAGGAGCTTGCCCCGGGGAACCTCGTTTACGACTTTCAGGCCAAGACGTACCTTCCGGGGGAGAAGTTTCGGCTGATCTTCAGCCGCACGCCCGAGCGGGTGATGTACTGGTTGCGGTCGGGCTTGGGGGACGGGTTGCCGCATCCGCAGGGATTGGCGACTACGGCGGTCGATAGCCTGAGCTTGCCACGACTGGGCGAACTGGCGATCGTAACGCGCGCGATTTACCGCAAGCAGGTGCTGGAGGTGTCGTACGTGTCGTTGAGCAGCGGAAAGACAAATCGACAGATCGTGCCGCACGCGCTGGTGGACAACGGCCAGCGCTGGCACGTGCGCGCCTACGACCGTGCCAACAGCCGATTCTCCGACTTCGTCATCACACGCATGTCGAAGGCTGCGATTTTGGACGGCGACAGCGTTGCCACCCATGAGAAGCCGAGTGCGGATGAGCAGTGGAACCGCATCGTGGAACTCAGGCTGGTTCCCCACCCAAGGCTCAAGCACAAGACGGCAGTTGAAGCAGACTACGGAATGCGATCTGGGGCGCTTCGAGTAAAGTGTCGTGCCGCGGTGGCGGGATACGCGTTACGCCACTGGGGTGCTGACTGTTCTCCGGCACACACCTTGAATTCGGCCGAGTATCAACTGGCCTTAGCGGATCCGAGTGTTCTAGAAAAGATTGGCAGTGCCACGTTAGCGCCGGGGTGGGTAGTCGAACATGCGTGAGCTGGGAGCACAACAAGTTCGGTTCTGCGCGCCAAATTGCGGGGAGGGGTGTCGTGGACGTATTTGACCTCCGCGCGCGCCTCGTCGCGGACTACCAGAGCTACACGCGCAGCTTCATCAAGATTCGCGACCCGCGGATCGATGGATTCGTCGATGACGCCCTCGCG
>CAZGSN010000459.1:0-3718 GCA_964528465.1 uncultured Binatia bacterium (SeqCode) | reverse complement strand
GCCTGCATCTCGTCACGGGCTTCTTCCAGGCGAGGCGCAAGCTCATCGAGTATCTTGTGGGTAGCCGACTTGGCGGTCATGTCAGTCCTCTATCTTCCGGCCTAGAAGCAGCTCACGCAGGTCGGCAGGGAGGCAGTCAGCCACCTGTCGCCAGTCTCCCAGGTCCTCTTCGGGTTCGAAGTCTACGGGGTCGTTGATGATGATGATCTTCGGCATATCCGGTGGTCTCCTTGACCTATGATTTGTTTCACGCTGACGTCGGGATAACGGAGAAAGTCACCCAACCGGGGTGCCGTGGGCAAAACGGTCGGGTGACTTTCTCCAACGCTTCACAACGCAATCGGTGGGCGTGATAATGGACTAGACTTCACTGGAAACAGGATATCATCTGCCTTTAACAGAGCTTCGTTAACTGCAGAGAAATCCCTACTCCCACGCAGACGATACTGGATGATGGCACTGGCTAACTCACGCAAGACAGACTCCGGGTTCATCACTCAGTCTCCACTGTCACAGACGCAACGCACTTGGTACTCGTAGAAGCTGATCCAGGACGACTGATCGATGGTCCAGCGACCGGTAGCTTTTTCGGTCCCGTCATGGGGTGAGAGCAGGTCAAAACCTTGCCCGTGCATGAAGAAGCCTTTGGATAGCAGGTAGTCGAAGTCGTCCTGGTTCAGTCGGGAAAGACTACGCACACGGTACAAAACCTCGATGTAGCAGTTGCGCTTGATGGTCTTCACAGAGACAATCTCCAAGCGCGGGAGCTGCTCGACGGTAACGAAATCGGAAATCGGGTCTTGGGTAAGGGTCTGGGTCAAGACACCTCCTCCTTGGCGCGCTGCATGTCGTAGGCCATGCAGTAGAGCTTATGCAGGTCGTCCGTGAGCTGGTTCATGAAGGCCTCGGGCATCTCGCCGTAGAGGGCGTCACGGTCGGCTGTGTCGCAATCGGCAGCGGCCTGGATAATCTGCTTGGTGTACTGGACGGCCTTCCGCCATGCGGCGTCAGCCTTCATGTGGTTGGCGTATTTGACGGGGAGTGTCATCACACGGGCTCCTTGGCGGACTGGCGCGCATGGTTGCGCTGCCAGAGGATCAGGTTGGTGGTCTCCCGCAGCTCCCGGGCATGCTCGCGCCAAAACTCCTTGGTCTCCTCAGAGTCGCGGCAGGTTTGAACCAGGACGTCGAAATGCTTGGCGTGGGTATTGAGGGCGTTGCAGATGTTGTTGATCTGGATGTCGGAGAGTTCGATCTTCATTTGAGGTCTCCTTGGCTGGCCGACCGGAGCACCGAGAAAAGCACCTCGATGGCCGTCTCGGATAGAGGCAGGGGAAGGCGCCCGGGGAAGCACAGGAACTCGGGAACCGTATCGGCAGGGCAGCCCTGCGTCGGGTTATAGGGGAGCCAGCCTTCGCCCTGGCGATAGCCGACCGCGCAGCGCTCTGCGTCGTGGCTGGCGGTGCGGATGGCGTCGGCGGCATTGGCGAGTCGCTCCCGTGTGTCTGTGATTTGGACTATGCCCGAGCCGTATTACCTCGTCAAGCGGTAATTACGCCATGGGCTCCGAATTATCCACAGGAAGCCGTCTGTACTTGATTTCCGCGTAGTGCCTGATAAGATGCGCGTCATGGCCAACACCTCCCCTGTGAAATACAACTCCGTTATGACCATCAGGACTGATCCTGAGTTCGCGGAGGCGGTAGACGATATCCGGGCCCTAATGAAGCCTGTACCCTCCAAGTCTGAGGCGGTGAGGATAGCGGTGCTCAGGCTTCGTGAGCATCTGACCAAGTCGGACAAGAGGCGCAGCCATGGCCGATAAGCCCCTCATTAGTCTAGCGGCATCCGAGGCTGAGCAGAAGCGCCGCTTTGACGATCTGGAGCGTCCCCGACCAAATGGCATAGCCTGTCCCAAGTGTGGCAAAGAGATGCTGGACCACCTAACGGAGTGGGCGTCGGTGGGTGGCTATGCTCGCGTCAAGGCAAGCTGCGGCTGCGGGTTTGAAACCTATAGGATCAAGTAAAATGGCAGACCTAAAAGAGCGCGTCGAGGCCCTGGAATACGACTTTCAGGTCATTGGCCACAAGCTGGACGACCTCAAGGGGCAGGTTGAGGCGCTTCCCCGTGAGATTCTTAGCGAGGTTCGCACCATCGTGCTCGCCAGCGAGCAGCGGCTAGGAAAGGCGCTACGCATGGAGATGGCCGAGAGCACCCAGGACATCCTGGCAGCCATCAAGGATTTGAAGCGTACCTAGTGGTGCCCAATTCCCCTAGTCAGAGACCCGAATCACAATCACACTTAGGGTTTGAACACAGAAAACCCCGCCGAGCGGAATCGACGGGGCCTTCCGGGATCAACAGACCGATACGGGGGGAGTGTATCGTCTGGCTATTTCGAACTCAGGTACGCTACGGGGTACGCTACAACTCATACCAACGCTACAAGTACGCTACGGAACAACGTGGAACGCTACAGATAGTTCCCAAGGACCTGAGTACGCAGGAACCGAGGGCTCAGTGAGGTGTCGCCTCGGGAACGGTTGTAATATCTCGTAACAGTTTGTCACCATTGGGGCAGCCAAGTGAAGCCGGGATGAACCGGGAAGATTTTTAGGGACGGAGCGTTTGACGGTAGGGCGTAACTCATCGAGAGGAGCTACGTCATGCTGGAATTGAGCTTCTTAGCTTGTACCCTGCTCGCTGGCCAGAAGTGCCAGGACATCCACATCCCCCTGCTTCCAGAAGTGTCCTCGTTCCAGTGCATGATGCACGGTCAACAGGTATTAGCAAAGTGGGTTATGGAAAACCCCAACTGGACCATCTCCCGGGGCTATACCTGCGCTAAAGTGGGAACCGTTGCTAATCTGTGAAGCGGAGAACGCCTAATGCAGGAAGTCACCAACACCGAATTGCAAACCAAACTCAAGGCCTTGATCGAGGCCAGAGACGCCGCCATTCGCTCCACGGGCATCGAGCCGGGGCGCATCGGCCTCTTGGAGGCGGATATCAGCGCCCTTTCCAGTTGGCTGCGGTCGCGGCAGGAAATGGCGCTCATCACGGCGCAACTGCAACGCTACGCGGACGACCGCACCGAAGAATCAGGTAACGTCCACGCCATGGACCCAAAAGCCGCGGTGAATTGATGTCTGAGCCGCGCGAGTTAATTAAGGAAGCTATGCACGTGACCGTTCTGGCGACTGAACTGATGCAGTCCAGGAGCCGGTTTGTGGGGCCTCTGGGTGACGCGCACCCTCTCTATGTGCAGAAAGCGCGTGAGCTTGGCGCATATGCAGCCACGCTGGCTTGGGAAATTGCGCGCATGAAAGTGGGTAATGTTGAGGGTGTGGGCGATAGCCTCTCGCGCGTCTTGCGTCTTTTGGCCGCCGACTTAGGGACTGAAGTGTCGGCGTTTCGAGCAGACCGCGCGGCGGCTGTAGAAGAAACGGAAAAGACCGAGCGTATGCTCGCGGCGGAGATGCGGAGGGTACGTCAATGAAGCCAGCCCAGCTTGTCAGCGCCCACATGGCGCTGCAGAAGTTGCACTCGGACTGCAATGACCTTGTCCTGATTGAGCGGTCGGCCAGCATCGAAACCATCTTAAGTCATTTGGACCCGGCCGAGCGCAAAGAGGTGATGGAATTCGCCCGCGCTCTAGCCACGCAGATGAAGACCATCGAAATCAAGGGCCTCAAGGAAGTCCTCTTGAGTGCCGACG
>CAZGSN010000458.1:0-4329 GCA_964528465.1 uncultured Binatia bacterium (SeqCode) | reverse complement strand
TCATCACCTTCTTGCAGTCGAGGCAGCCAATGCTGGCGCTGCGGCAGCCTTGGCTAACGTACTCGATCTCCTCCGGCGTGCAGTAGGCACGGTGGAAATGAAAAGCCGGACAGTCCTTGGGATCGCCAGCATCCGTGCGGCGAGCGCGGCGCGGGTCGGTGACCATACGCGACAGCTTGGCGTCGATATCCTTGGCGGAGTCGCTGAGAAAGACCGCATTGTTGTAGCTCTTGCTCATCTTGCGGCCGTCGGTGCCGGGAATCTTGGGAACCTCGGTGAGAATCGTGCCGGGTTCGGGAAAGACAGCACCGTAGAAGTGGTTGAAGCGGCGGGCGATCTCGCGGGTGAGTTCGATGTGCGGCTCCTGATCCTTGCCTACCGGCACACCGGTAGCCTTGTACAGTAGGATGTCGGCAGACTGCAGCACGGGGTATCCGAGCAAGCCGTAGTTGAGCTTCATGACTTCGGTCTCGTCATCCGAAGTCAGCAGGCCGAGATCGCGAGCCTGCTCCTTCACGGTGGGATTGCGCACCAGCCAAGGCGTTGGTGTGATCATCGAAAACAACAGATGTAACTCCGCATGCTCTTTCACGGCGGACTGCGTGAACAACACCGTGCGTTCCGGATCGAGACCGGCGGCCAGCCAGTCCAGCACCATGTCGTGCGCACTGCCGGCAATCTTGGCGGTGTGCTCGGGATCGGTGGTCAGTGCATGCCAATCGGCGATGAAAAAGAAGCAGTCGGCTTGCTGTTGAAGCTTGACCCAATTCTTGAGTGCCCCGTGCAGGTGGCCCAAGTGGAGGCGCCCGGTCGGGCGCATGCCGCTGACAACAATCTTCTTCATTCGCTTCACCGCGCTTCAGGAATAGGTGCAGGTCGGAGACGGGGGTGCCGGAGAGCCGGTACCAGGACTGATGCCACCGGGTTGGCCGGACTAAGGTTGTGCTGTGCCATGAGCGGACCGTTTCTCAAGGGTTCTAGAGCAGCGCGCTAAGCAGCATGCGGCGCAACGGCCAGGTGACGCGACTCAGCATGTTCGTCGACGCCAGCACCATCACAAGCAGCATCCCAAAGCGTTCGCTCTGCGCAAACACACGCGCCATGGGCATTGGCAAAAGGCCGGTGAGCACGCGCCCACCGTCGAGCGGGAGGATCGGCAGCATGTTGAACACCGCCAAACCTACGTTGAGAAGAATACTCGTGAACAACACCTCGAAGCCGGGCGGCACGGGAAGTTCCGATGCCAGGTAGTACATGGGATCGTGCGGCAGAGTGATCCAGCGCAACGCTGCGGCGCTCAAAATAGCCAAGGCGACGTTGGTGAGCGGACCGGCCAGAGCCACCAGGACCATGTCGAACTTTGGATTGCGTAGGCGTCCGATGTTCACCGGAACCGGACGCGCCCAACCAAACAAAAACGGCGCATGCGAAAAGTACAGCAAGGCCGGAAGGACGATGGTGCCTATGGGGTCGATGTGCGGAAGCGGATTCAGGGTAAGGCGGCCGGCCTCGCGCGCCGTCGGATCCCCGCGCCAGCTTGCGACCAGACCATGCGCAATCTCATGCAAGATCACCGCGATGAGAATTGGCGCGACCATGAGCAGGACCTGCATCGCTTGTTGGAGAGTCGAGGAATCCACGGGTCGCGGTCAGCTAGCAGAATCCCTGCAACGTTCCAACGCGCGATGGATGTTGGTTCGCCGCGGGCCAGTGGTCGGTGGTGAGTCGTCAGAGAGCGTGTGGTGACCGCAGATCGCGGATATCAACAACCGACCGCTGAAGTCGCGCCATATAACGACCGACCACTGACCACCGATCACGGACCACTGCTTTCCGAGCTATTCTTTGGCGGAAATCTGGTCGGCGGCGTTGCGCACGAACGGCAGCGTGAAGGTCGATTCAAAGCAGGTGCTGTTCTCGTCGTTGCGAAGCTGAGCCTGCAGGCTGCTTCCGGGCAGCAGCGGCATGTTGAGCCCGGAAAGATCAATTCCCTTTGCCTTCAGCGTAACCTTCGAGGAGCCCTCTACGCCCGGGCTCAGGCTGAGAGCGGTAGTTCCGTTGGCGGCACCGCTGCGATCCTTGTACTTGAAGCCGCGCCCTGCCGACTCGCGCCAGCACGCACGAGTGCCACAGATGCCCGCTGCCGGCGCATCGGCCTGCAAGAGTAGCTGGGAATTCTCATCGTAGACACACAGCGAGTAGTCCGTGTCCTGATCGGGATCGAGGAAGTCGTTGTGACTGGTCGCGGCACCTTTGAGCCACTTCCACTGCAGCGAGTCCTTGCTGTCATCCAAGCTGTTCTTGATACGCAGAGTGGATCCGCCGGCTTGCCTGCAAGTGCCCGATGGTGTGGCGGTGGTGTTGGAGCACGTCTGTAAACCTTCATCGCAAATGTCTGTCGTGCAGGCATTGTTATCGCCGCATGTAGGAGAACCGCTGCAGGCGCTGGCTTGGCAGGTGTCGTTTGTCGTGCAGAAGAGACCATCGTCACATTCGGCGCCTTCGCGTGAGGCATAGACGCACTGGTTGGTTTCTTCGTTGCAATAATCTGTGGTGCACAGGTTCGAGTCATTACAGTTGCGCGGCTGCGACAAGCAGGTGGCGTTGGGGCAGGCGTAATCAATGGTGCAGTACTGGCCATCCTCGCAACTTGGGTTCTCGCTGCCGGTAAGCACGCACGACGACGAGCAGCAGTCGCCGTCGATCAGATTCCCGTCGTCGCAGGCTTCGCCGGCATCAAGGATTGCGTCGCCGCACACCGCCGTCTTCGTCGCCACGCAGGAGGCAGACTCCACGGTGCTGCGGATCACATTGCCGATGAAACCCTGGAAGCCGATCTGGATAGAGGAAACGAGGTGGCAGTAGCTCATCGTCTCGCCCACTTGGGGAACCGCAACGCCGCTGTAGCAACCGTCCTCATGGTTCCAGCAGCGATCAATCGGCGGATCGTAACAATGCGTATGATTCGACCCGAGGTTGTGCCCAAGCTCGTGGGCAATGACATTGACGTCCCACTCGTACCCCACAATCGGAAAGGTCGCGTCCGCGTCGATGTTGCTGACACCGTAGCCATAGGCGCCACAGACGCCGGGCAGGTAGGCAACCCCTCCGGAAGCAAGCGAATCGATGTAATGGGAAAGGTCGCGAGGCTGTCCGGCGCGGTTTGTTTCGCTGTATTGCCGGTACTGAGACAACTGGTCGCCGGAGTCCGAAGAGGAAAATGGCTCAGGGGTAGTCCAGATCACCAAGGTGTCGAGCTTCGGGACCACGCGCAGGTCGCGCCGATACACCGCCGCCACCGCGCCCATGAGCTGGGTGGTGTACGTCGCTGCGGCGCTCGAGTTTCCGGCAAATTCGGTGCTGTAGAGATGATTGCCGACGTCTACCAACAGATCCACTTGCAGCAGGTCGTCGCTGACGGCGCGTGCTACGCCTGACAGCGCAGTGGTGCTTGGCGCTTGCCCAGCAGCCGCCACCGCTCCACCGCAAAGCTTGCGATCCTGTAAGTTGGCAACAGCAGAGCCGGCATCGATCTGCTCGTAGTCGGTAGTTGTCGTTGCCGTGCGGCTGGGGCCAATCAGGGTCGTTACCTGCTGGGCGCTACGCACCAGAGCCCAGACCGTCTCGGAGTTGACGACGGTTAGAACCAGGCTGCGGGTTGGATCGTTTACGGCGGTGCCCTCAAACACCTTGACGTCGGGGAGCGCCAACGCCCGGCGCGTCGTGCCGTCGAACTCGAACACCTGAGCATCCTTGGTGAAGATGGACAGCGGTGAGACTTCGAAATCGACACGGCTACCGTCGGCCAAGGGAACCGATTCGACGACAACAGGTGCGTCGGTTGCCGCCAGCGCCCGCGCGGCGTTCGCATCGAGCTGCACAGCAACGCTCGCCGGCCCAGCACCCGCGTTGCGCTCTGCGGAACCAACGAATGGAGTGATGGCAAGACTGCGCAGGGGAGTCGCGCCGAGCCAAAGGCAGAAGCTTGCTTGCAAGACAATGGAACGATGCAGGTAACGCATGGAGAGGGATTTCCTTCGCTGGCTTGGGTTTGTCGTTGTTCCTTTTCACGTCAGCACGCGCCAGTCCAACGGTATCTGCGGCAAAATATGGCCAAGGCGTCTTTTGTGTCCGCCCTTCACGTTACCCACAAATCGGGGTGCTGGACATCGGTACCCCGAAAGGCTTTGCGGTCGAAAGAAGCACCATTGCCAGCCATACGGTGTCCTCTCCCGCGCTGAGGAGATGCACGGGAGAGGACACCGATCCTTGCTGCCTTTCCATTCTGCTGTCGGTGTCCAGCCGGCCGATTTGTGGGTAAGGCTAAGC
>CAZGSN010000457.1:0-3142 GCA_964528465.1 uncultured Binatia bacterium (SeqCode) | reverse complement strand
ACGCCCAATCGATGGTACCGGTCACCAGCCACCACCGGGTCGGCGAAAGCGATTGCGGCCGGCCACAGAGTAAGACGAGCGCGGAATAGGCGGTTGCCGCGAACCACAACTGGACCAGAGCTTCTCTGTGGATTTCTAAGGAGAGAATGCTCAGCCCGGAGATAAGAATCATCCCCAAACGCAGCCAAGCGACAGCTCGGTCCAAGCGCTCGCTCCTGGTTTCTGTTGCCCCGATTTGCATAGACGGATGATTCAATAGAGCCTTCCGGCACTGATATTCCAAGAGAAAACTGTTCGGCACGTAAAAATGCTCCAAACGTGCATGGATCTTTGATTGCTTGGCCTAAGATCTCCTGACCTCCGCAACAGGGCCGAGGTAGATGACGAACGCCGTCGAGGATTCTGTCTTGACCCCAAGAGTCCACAGATGGCGCAGATGACACCGCCGTCGAGCCTGCCATGAGCCCAAGGCTCATGGACCATGAAGTACATGAAGGCCATGAAGTCAGAAAAGAGAACCGCCATCGGGCGATTCCTCTTCATGAGCTTTGTCTCCTTCCTGGTTTGCCTCTCTGTCTCAAGTCACTTGCTCATCGTAAGATCAGGAACCCTGAGCCGGCGCGGCCCGCACCCGCCCTCCACATTTTGGTTGCGGCCACGAGGCCGCGCCGTGCTTTCTTGGCGTGCAGCGGTAATTCTTGCGGCCGGCTCAGGACAAGAGCTGTGTTCCTATGGTAGGGGGTGGCGCTGCATGGATGCCATTGAAGCGAACCTGAGAAAGCTGCCACCGCAGAGCTTGGAGGCGGAAGAGTCGGTGATTGGCGGGGTGTTGCTCGACAACACGGCCATGGACCGCGCCCTGGAGGTTCTGGTCCCCGACGACTTCTACCGTGAGTCGCACCGCAAGATCGTGCGCGCCATGATCGACCTCAATCAACGCGGCGAGCCGATTGACCTGGTAACGCTTTCCGAAGCCCTGCGCGCCCGTGGGGAGCTGCAGGATATTGGCGGCGGCATGTATCTCGCCGAGCTTGCGGAAAAGGTGCCGACGGCTGCCAACGTTGCCTATTACGCTCGCATCGTTCGCGAGAAGGCGATCCTGCGGGCGTTGATCCAAACCACCACCGAGATTGCTTCGCGGGGGTACGAACCCTCTGCCGACATCGACACCTTCCTCGATGAAGCCGAGCACAAGATCTTTGCGATCTCGGAGCGCAAGGTGCGGCCGACATTCTTCCGCATTCGCGACATCATGGTCGACTCGCTCAAGGCAATCGAGCAGATGTACGAGCGCTGGGAGCTGGTCACGGGCGTGCCGAGTGGCTTCATCGACCTCGACCGCATGACTGCCGGCCTGCAACCTTCCGATCTCATCATCATTGCCGGTCGGCCAAGCATGGGGAAAACAGCCTTTGCCTTGAACATCGCGCAGTATGCCGCGGTCAGCGCCCGCATCGGTGTGGCGGTGTTCTCGCTGGAAATGTCGAAAGAGCAGTTGGTGCTGCGCTTATTGTGCTCGGAAGCGCGGGTCGATCAGTCGAAGGTGCGTACCGGCCATGCCGCCGAGCGCGATTTCCCGAAAATTGCCATGGCCGCTAGTCGCTTGTCGGATGCGCCGATCTTCATTGACGACACCGCGGCGCTGAGTGTTCTCGAGCTCCGCGCCAAGGCTCGCCGCCTCAAACGCGATCGCGACGCGAAGCTCGGTCTCATCATCATTGACTACCTGCAGCTCATGCGCGCCCACGAACGCATCGATAGCCGTGAACAAGAGATCTCCACGATCTCACGATCACTCAAGGCGCTTGCCAAAGAACTCAGCGTTCCGGTCATCGCCCTGTCGCAGCTCAATCGACAGGTCGAAACCCGCACCGATAAACGCCCGGGAATGGCCGACCTGCGTGAATCAGGCGCCATCGAGCAAGATGCCGACGTGATCGCCTTTCTGTACCGGCCGGTCGTCTACGACAAGACGGCGGAAGAGCGGGCTGCGGAAGTCATCATTGCGAAGCAGCGCAACGGGCCTGTGGGTACGGTCAACCTTACGTTCATGTCGGAATACACTCGCTTCGAGAACCGGGCCGAGGAAGAAGTGAGCTTTCCCGAGACGGAGGAGGTGTAGGATGAACGTCCGCGGCAAGGTGGCAGTGGTTACGGGGGCAGGGTCGGGAATCGGTCGCGCGACGGCCCTGGCCCTGGCGCAGCGTGGAGCTGCGGTCGTTGTTGCCGATATTGTCGAACCTGGAGCGCAAGAGACCGCAAGGGAGATTCGTGTTACCGGCGGTAAAGCCAGCGCCCTGCGCATCGACCTTACGCAGGCGGAGGAAGTCGAAAGGATGTTGGGGCATGCCGAGCAGTCGTTCGGCGGACTCGACATCCTTTGCAACAATGCCGGGATCGTAACCGCGGGAGGCTTCCCGGCGGGCACGGTCCCGGCCTGGAAGCGGGTGATCGACGTGAACCTCAACGCTGTCATCCTGGCGACGCAACTGGCTCTACCGCGTTTACAACGGCACGGCGGCGGTGCCATCGTGCAGACCGCGTCGATGGCCGCGTTCGTTGGCTTTGGCCCCGACCCTGTTTATGCCGCAAGCAAAGCTGCCGTCGTCTTCTTCACGCACTCGCTGGCCTATCTAAAGTCGCAAGGGATTCGGGTGAATTGCGTGTGCCCGGGTTTGGTCGACACGCCCCTCTTGCAACAGTCGACGCAAGGCGAACGTCCCGCCTGGCTCGATGCAATCAAAATGCTGCGCGCCGAAGAGGTAGCCGAGGCAATCGTCGGCCTGGTCGAAGATGACACGATCGCCGGGCGTGCGTTGCAGGTGCTGCCAGGCGTAAGCAGCTTCGCCGAGATCCCAAGCACCGACTTTGCGCCACCGGCCAGCGAAGGCGAGGATGCGCGCTAGCTGTGCCGGGAAATGTTGATGAATTCCGAAGACGCCATCAACTAGGCTGGCAGGAGGAGAAGGCTTCGACTTTGTCGCATCGGAATCGTTGTCGATGGCGGCGAGACATACGTTCGCCGCCACCCCGAAGACACCGTCTTGCACGAGGTGGTCCGCCGGCATCTTGAGAGTTTCCTCGCCGAGACGCGTCTGCGCAGCGGCGGCGATGGGCTGCCGCGTTTTGTGGAACGTGAGCT
>CAZGSN010000456.1:0-15028 GCA_964528465.1 uncultured Binatia bacterium (SeqCode) | reverse complement strand
GCCTTGGTGGTGAATTCCGTAATCAGACGCGGGCGTCGTCGATTCAAACACCCATCATGCCAAGAAAATCCTCGACCCGATCAAAGCGCATGTACAAGTTGCGGCGCTTCTCGTGGCCGATCGTCGAGGTAGCAGCGTGGGCATAATTGTGCCCCGGATAGAGAACGGTATCGTCGGGCAGACGCTTCAGCTTGTTGACCAAGCTGTCGTACATTTGCATAGGGTCGCTGCCGGGCAGATCGACCCGCCCACAACCGCCAATGAACAGGGTATCGCCGGAGATTAGGTTGCCATCGACCAGAAAGCACTGCGATCCAGGTGTGTGCCCCGGTGTGTGCAGGAAGCGAATGCTGAGGGACCCGAGCTGTAGCTCATCGCTTGCGTCCGTGCGGACCATGTCGCTCGCGGAAAGATGGGCGATGCGGCTGGCATAGTCGGCTTCACTCTTGTGAATGTAGACCTTGATTGGAAAGTTGCGCTGCAAGAGTTCGGCGGCACCCTGAATGTGGCGCCCCATGAAATCACCGCCCAGATGATCCGGATGGAAGTGCGTGATGAGTGCTGCCTGCAGTTTGAGGTCGTCCACTTCGAGCACCTGTACCAGTCGGTCGATGTCCCAGGCTGGATCGATCACAACCGCAGCACGGGTCTCCGCATCGGCGATGACGTAGACGAAATTCTGCATCGGCCCGAGTTCGAGTTGCTTCAAGTAAAGCGCCGCCATCACGCGCCCCCCCCTTCCTTCGCCGGCTTGTTGCGCTGATGCGAACGCAACCCGCGTTCCCACAGAAACTCGGCCTCTCCGCTTTGCTTGGCTACCCAGCGCGACAGAACGAAGAGCAGATCACTGAGTCGATTGAGATAGCGTAGCGGCCACGGCCCGATCGCTTCCTCGCGCGCAAGTTGCAGGACGATGCGCTCCGCGCGACGGCACACGGTTCGCGCTTGGTGCAGAAACGCTCCCACTCGCCCCCCACCGGGAAGAATGAAGGAGTTCAACGGAGCCAGATCGAGCTGACACGCATCCATCATTTCCTCGAGAGCTCTCACGTCAGACTCGCCGACTCGAAACATGCCCTGGTAGACAGCATCCAGAGGCGTCGCCAACTCGCTACCCAAATCGAACAGTTCATTCTGGAGGCGTTTCAAGATGTCGTCGATGCGTGTTTGCGCGCCGCTGGCGGAACCCTCACTATTGAATACCCGCGCTAGGCCGAGGATCGAGCTGAGTTCGTCCACGGTCCCGTAGGCCTCGATGCGCGTGGCGTCCTTGGCAACCCGCTTACCGCCAACCAGTGCGGTCTCGCCATCGTCGCCGGTGCGCGTGTAGACCCGTGTGATGCGGATCGCCATCGCGGCTAGGCAGCCACGGCACTTAATGCCGCATAGGAATCGTTAGGGCCGCACTGGGAGCAAACCGGCAAGCCGCAGGCCGCCCAACCGGCGACGCCGGCGCCTGTCATCGGGTTCATGCCACCGCCCCATCCGCCTTGCATGTTGAGAACCGTGGAATAACCTGAGGCCGCAAGCATGTCCGCGGCACGCTGCGAACGGCTACCTGCCTGACAACCCAGAATTAGAGCCTGATCCTTAGGGAAGTGCGCCTCCACCACGCGCACAAAGTCGGGGTTGAGCATCATCTGTTGGGTCTGCGGGTTGACGATGGCTACCGGAATGTTGACAGCTCCGTGCGGGTGGCCGTTGGCGAACTCCATCTCGGTGCGCACATCAATGTAACGGTACCCTTGTTGGAGGAACTCCTGAGCTTCCGGAGGTGTGGTTTGGCCGATATTCATGGCGCAAACCTAGCAAGCGCGGCGATGCCAAGGAAGCGAAGAGCGGACTCCAGTTGCACCCGCGAACCGGGCACCTCGAGTCCCGGCGAAACCCGGGACCCAGGGCTGGAACACCAGCATTGCCACGCTCCATCGGCCGCCGTCCCCCGGCTTTCGCCGAGGTGACGTTTGAACAGAGTTTCGATCTCTGGAAGCAGACCTCCAAAGCATCCAGGACTCGCGCAGAGGTTCCCTAGATCGTCCGCCGCGGCTTCGCCTGCACCTTGGCAAAGAACTTCGTCACCATCTCCTTGGTCTCTTCCAAACACTTGGCACAGAGTTCGCGCCGCGTGTGCCAAGCCGACACGGTTACGTCGGTCACCTCGGCGGTGAACGGAGTCAGGTCCTGTTGGCCTTCCACTTCCACTTCGCAGCGATCACAAAAGAATCGAACCATACCGCACCTCCTTCTTCTTCCTTCTCACAAGCGAGCTGTTAGCAACGAACGCGGAATATCCACACACTTGGCGCGGACATACTCGCCAAAGCTCTTCGCTTGCGGGTCGCTACGCGTCGAAGCGGCAACGCCATCTCCGAGCAAGCCGACGACGATAAAGTTGACGCTCCACAAATTGGGCAAGGCAAAGCGCTCGATGCGCAAGGCTCGCGCTTCCGGAATCAACTCGCGAAATTTTTCCGTGGTCAGATAGCCGTCGAGCCAGGCATACTCCTCGTCGCTGCGGACCCACAAACCGACATTGGCATTGCCGCCCTTGTCTCCGGAACGCGCTCCGCACAGGGTGCCGAGAGGTAGGTGCTCGCAGTCGCCGCCAGGAACAGACGGCTGCGGCGCCGAGGCAGACGGTGCCGGCCTCGCCGCCGTCGGGGGGAGTACAGGTTCGATGGCAATACGCTGGTCGTCCATCACCACCACCTGCTGCACGCGCTGCGAAGGCACCGTCGCCGGCCAGTACACCCCGAACGGTGCGGCATCGGTGGGCGGCGTGGTCACAAAGAACCCCGGATAACTGGCCAAGGCCATTTCAATCACCTTGCTACTGAAAGCCCGCCCGACCTTGTTGGCATCGCTGTCTTTGACCGTGATCTGCAAGTGCGCAAAGGCATCTTCATTGGTGCCCGGATCGGGGCGGTCGGAACGAATCAAACGCACCGACGTCTCGGCAAACTGCTGCTTGCCGCCAACCAACTTCCAAAACGTCTCCTCGGCAAGCTTTGCCTTAGCCTCGATGTCGAGTCCGGCAAGCACAAAGGTCATCGAATTCTTGTAGCCGCCCAAATAGTTGATGCAGACCTTGGTGGTCGGCGGTGGCGGCTCACCGCGAATGCCACTCACCAAGACGCGATTGTCGCCCTGCTGTTGCAACCGAATCGTATCGAAGCATGCCGTGGCGTCGGGGTTTAGGTAGCGCGGACCTTGAATCTCGTACAGCAACTGCGCCGTAATCGTACCGACGGAAACCAAGCCGCCGGTTCCGGCGTGCTTGGTCACCACGAAACTGCCGTCGGCATGCATCTCGGCAATCGGGAAGCCAATACGATGGATATCCGGCACTTCGTGGAAGAAGGAATAGTTGCCACCCGTGCATTGCGCGCCACATTCAATGATGTGCCCAGCCACGATGGCCCCCGCCAGTTGATCCCAATCGGCACGCGTCCAACCGAAGTGCCAGGCGCTCGGGCCTACCACCAACGCCGCATCGGTTACGCGCGGGCAAATGACGACATCGGCACCACACCTCAGGGCCTCCGCAATCCCCCAGCCACCGAGGTAGGCGTTCGCCGTCACCACCTGGGCGTTGAGCGCCGACAAAGGAATGTCCTTGTCCAAGTGACGCAGCTCAATTCCCGACTCTTGTAGGCTTGCGAGTTGAGCAAGTAGATCGTCGCCTTCGACATGCGCGATCTTGGCGCTCACACCCAGATTGCTCGCCAGCTTGCGCATCTCCTGCGCTAGCCCCGCGGGATTGAGCCCGCCGGCGTTGACGACAACCTTGATGCCGCGCTGCACGCAGCTCGCCAGCACTTCCTCCATCTGCCGCAAGAAAGTCCGGGCAAAGCCCGACTCCGGATTCTTCATGCGGTCCTTAAAAAGAATCATCATGGTGAGCTCAGCGAGATAATCGCCCGTCAAGACATCGATTGGCCCACCCGCCACCATTTCGCGCGCGGCGCTAAGGCGGTCTCCGTAAAACCCGCTGCAATTGGCAATGCGCAGAATTTCTTTGCTCATGCACCCCTTGTCTCCGGTCGCAGCGTGTCAGTCAACAGGACTCGGTGCCGGGCCAACACGGTCAACCTTAGGTCGGAAGACGCAATTGCCCGAAAGAGACCTGCCCCCTGCCGCTCTGCCAGTGGTCCCATTGGTCGCCTACGTCTCATTGGTCCCCTATCGCAGCCAGCGAAACGGCCTAAGGCAAACTTCCCTCAGTCGTTCTTAGCTCTTAGCTTCGCTGGGTCGTTAATGGAGATCTGCGTGTTGAATGTGGCGCCCCAGCACGCTTGCTCCTGATTGCGGAGTTGCACGGTAAAAGGTGGGGTCAGAGGTAGGGTGGGCATGGGGAGTCCTGCTCCCTTCGCCTGTACGGAAACGGAGGCTTTGCCGACCTCGCCCTCTTTCAAGGTGATGGCGCGCACACCGTCGGCGGTACCGTCCCTATCCTTGTACCGATAGCCCTTGCTGGTCTGCACCCAACGCGTGGAGCCCGCCGGAATATTTGCCGCAAGCCGCGGCTGTGGGCTTGCCGACGCGTCGTAAACGCAGAGAGCATAGCGCGTGCCTGCTGTAGGCATTCCGAGGTCAGCCGACAGCGTCGCATCGCCTCGAGTCCACTTCCATTTCAAGGCATCACGGCTGTTGTCGGGAGAGTCGCCAAGCTGGAGCGTCGACTTACCAGCCGGAGCCGTCTTGCATAGCACCGCCGCCTCGGCAACGCCGAGGCAAGCACCGAAACCATCACACGCATCCGCGTTACTGCACAGGTTGCCGTCGTCACACGGGTTGCCGTTGGCTTCGAATGCGCACGCGGCCGAGCAGCAGTCGCCATTTACGGTATTGCCATCATCACATTGCTCGGCGCCACAGAGCACACGGTTGCCACAGGTGGTGCTCAGGGTGCAGTTGCTGTCGCAGCCATCGCAATCCGTAAGGTTATGGTCATCGCAGTCCTCGCCGGCATCCAAATTGCCGTCGCCACAGGTGAGTTCGTCGGCGCCAATGTCGACGCGCCCACCGCTCACGCGAGTCGAGCCGTCGAGATCGGTCTCGCCAGCTCCTTCCACGAATCCAGGATCACCAGCATTCACCGCCGGAGACAACGCGGATAGATGAAAATCCCCCGTTGCCGGGTTCACCAACAAGGGATCGCTATACAGCCCTGCGGCCTCCTGTCCACTCGCCGTGCGAAACGCCGCCAGGCCATTGAGGCCATTGCCGTTCCACACGAAGGTTGCTGCGGCAGCCGAAGTAAACCAGAGATTGTAATCGAGTTGATTGCCGACATTGCCGTTCTCCGAATACAGCAAGGTTTCCTGGCCGCCGAAGAAGATGTTGTTGCGGATGACGTTGTTGCTAGCGAACTGAATCCACAGCTCACCGACACCGGTACCAAAAGTGTCGTTGTCATAGAGGGTATTGTTCAGGAAAGAGCTGTCTTCGACGCGGCCCACCGACGCATCGAAGCCACCGAAGACGATCCCGACTTTGTCATTGCGGTAGATGAGATTGTCACGCACGACGATGTTTCGCGTCGTAATGCCGCTGTTCTCGGCACCGATCTCGAGGCCGAGATCGCTCTCCGAGGTGATGTTGCGCTCGATGACGATATCGCGTCCGCCGTCGACATAGATCGCACCGGCATAGCCACCTTCGTAGATTGAACGGGCGCGGTAGACCTGATTCCCCCGACACACACCGTTGCGGACGACCTTGCTGGAATCGGGCTGAATGTCTGTTTCGCCACCAATGAAATCGATGCCGATGTTGTTTACGTCGCGGACGATGTTGTTGGTGACCTCGAACTGTTCGATGTTGCCGTTCAGGGTCAGTGCCTCGCTTCGCGCCGGCTCACAATCGTAGATCTCGTTGCCGTCGATGATGAGCTGAGAGATCGAGGTCGGCTGCGTGCCGTAAACCGTGATGCCCATGGCGTCGCTACCGCGAATGTCGTGGATCTTGTTGTCGCGAATCTCCACATGCGATCCGGAGCCGATGAAGCGCACGCCGGAGCCGTCACTAACACCAGTATCGTTGCGGATCTCGAAGCCAACGACTCGAATGTAGCTCTTCGAGTCGATGAGGATCATGTTGCTGCCGTTGACACCGGTACCATCAAGAATCGACGCGTGCGCCGGAGCCCCTTGCAGGGTGATGTATCCACCGCCGGCGCTGCCGCCGTTGGGAAACGTTACCTTCTCGTTGTAGGTTCCCGCATTGACGGCAATCGTGTCGCCCGGTCCAGCTTGATTGAGCGCGGCCTGAATCGTCGCACAGCCGACATCCACCGGCACAGCACAGGTCGCAGCAATGGCGGCTTGCCCGTGCAGACCGACCATCCAGCAACACAGAATCGCTAGCCGCCAGGGTTCCCCCCCAGTCCAACGTGGCATCCCGGGACAACCGCTCCCTTTACGCCTCACGAATGCGCCCGGCTGCACCACAGGAACGTCGCTACGGCGTCGTCGAGCCGTTGTCCCAGACTCGCAAGAGCAAACCGGAGGAACCGCTCACTCCCGAGCTTCCAGCCGCGCCCCCGTTTCCGGTACCGCCACCGCTAGCGCCAGAACCACCTGTGTTGCCCGCACCCGCAGTGCCGCCGCTGCCGCCGCTGCCACCTGCGGCTGCCGACGCGGCACGGTTCAATGTGCTACTGCTAACGCTCACGCTGCCGCTGCCGGTATGGAACACGGTAATCGAGGGGCCGCCGGCACCACCGCCGCCACCACCGCCGCCGCCGCCACCGCCACCGCCACCGCCGCCGCCAGGGCCTGCGGAGCAACAAGACTGCGAGCCGCCGTTACCACCTGTACCGGCCGATCCCGCCGCACCACCGTTAGCACCGTTGCCACCGACGCCACCAGCAGCGGCTGTTGCCGTCACATTGCTCAAGGTAAGCGAGGAAGTGTGCGCATAGAAGGCGAAAGATCCACCTCCGTAGCTGCCAACCCCTGTGGCACCGGTTCCGCCGACACCGCCGCCGCCACCCGCACCGCCACCGCCACCGGAAGCGCTGGCCGACTTACCACCGCCGCCACCGCCGCCGCCACCACCGGAGCTGCCGTTGCCGCCGGCACCACCATTCAGTCCAGCCCAGGTTAGGCTAGCGAAGGATGTTGAGTTCGTACCACCTGTGCCTGCGGATCCGGCCGTACCCCCAGCACCACCGCTGCCGCCACCGGCATCCGTACCACAGCCGAACAGGCTGCCGCAGCCACCGCTGCCGCCGGCTGCACCACCGCCACCGGCAGATCCAGCTTGGCCTGCGCCTGAGTAATTGCCGCCGGTTCCCCCTGCCCCACTGGTCGCATTGCCCGAGCCGCCGCAGGAGCTAGCACCGCCCCCTGGGCCGCTTGGCCCGCTGGCGTTACCGCCGTTGCCCCCGTTGCAACCATTGGCAGCACCGCTCGTTGTCGCCGTGCTGCTGGTTCCCGCCACACCAGCGGAAGCAGCAATGGTGCACGCTTCCGCAGTGACCGACGCACCATTGATGGCACGTACGCCATAGGCACTCGTCCCTGCCCCACTGGCCGTGCCGCTGTTGATCGTCAGTCGTTGCAACAGCACCGTACTTCCGGAGACAAGCACACCTGTCGTATGAGCACCGCCGGTGCCGTTGATGGTCACCACCTGGCTTCCATCCGACGTAGGTTGGAAGGTGCTGGTGTATCCTCCGCGCAAAATGAACGGGACTGCCGCCACGCTATTGATGCTCAGCGTAGCGTTGTAGGTGCCGCCAACGATAGTCACGAGCGGACGGTCGTTGTCCGCTGCCGCCAAGGCAGCGCCAATCGTCGCCAACGGTGTGGACGCAGTCAGGCCACCGTTCGAATCATTGCCGGCGGTGGCATCGACGAACAGAGTACGCGCCGGGTCGTAGTCTACGTAAAAGGTCGTGGCACTCGAGCTACCGGTATTGCCAGCATTGTCGGTCGTCTGCGTTTGAACCTCGTATCCCCCGCCTGCCGGGAAATTCGATGCCGCGAAGGACAGGGACCACGATGTGGTACCCGTGGCCGTGTGCAGCACTTCGGATGCGCTCGCGAAGCTGGAACCATTCCAGTAGTTGCCGCTGCTGGCTTGACGGATGCTGACCTTGACGATCTGCACGCCCGACGTGGCATCATTGGCCGTGCCGGAGATCGAACCCGACCACGCAGTCTCTCCCGGATGATTCGCCGTCGCCCCGTACACAGTGCCGGTGCTCGACTGAATGCTCTGCGACGCAGGGCTCGCCAGGGTGGCACTTGGATGGGTGTTGTCGATAACCACTGTCTGCTTGGTCGACGTACTCGAGTTGCTAAGCGTGTCCACCGCCGTAGCTGCGACTTGATAGGTGCCGTCAGCAGGCTGCCCGCTCCAGGTCACCGAATAATCTGGACCCGTCGCGCTGGAGCCAATCAAGGTCGAGGGAGTGCAGGAGGCACCAGCACAGTAGTGATACGACACGGAAGAGATTCCTGACGGATCACTAGTTCCGGTTGCCATCAACGTCTGACCGTTAAGGATATTGGCCGGCAGCGCATTGAGCACCACGTCCGGACCAAACGTGTCTGGCGTCGCCGTGGCGGTCTGCGTGGGCGTAGAGGTTGGCGTTTCGGTTGCTGAAATCGTGCTGGTTGGGCTTGAGGTTGCGGTGATCGAAGGTGTGCTAGTCGGAGTTGCCGTGGGAGAAGACGTACCCGTGTTCGTAGGCGTAGCGGTAACCGTCGCCGTATCTGTCGATGTCGGGGTAGGAGATTCGGAGGGTGTTGCCGACGAAGTCGGAGTAGCGGTGGGCAAGCCAGGTGGATCGAAAACATTGGTAAACAGGAGATTGGCGCAATCGGTGGCGTGATCGTCGATACAGGTGCTCAAGTCGTTCAGCGACGTGCCGCAACTAGCAAGCGCGGCAACATCGGTGGGGCTACACGCACTGGCCACCTTGGCAGCGATGCCGCTGCGTAGAGAGGCAATCTTTCCGGTAGGATCGTAGGCGGAGCAGTCCGACACCGCCAAAACGTTTATATCCTTTAGGTATTGGCAGCTCGTCTGCAGCTTCATGATCCCCAGGCTTAGCTTGGTAGCGAGCTTACCCAGCGACCCCTGGCACTTGACCACGGAATTGGAGGTACCTTGCACGGCAGGATCTGGCAGTGTGCCGTAGATCCACTGATTCAAACTGTTGCCGCCGTTCTTTGCTTGGCAAGCAAGGCAACTAGCGACACTCGTGTAGCTGCTGGTAATGTTGATACTGTCGCAAGGGGCAGCACAGGTCACGAACCCTAGCGTTGCCGGGGAATGGGCAACACCCTCGCAGCGTTTGTTGACCGCAGCATTAAGCTTGTCGAGAGCCTTATTGATCCTGGCCTGGGCCGCAGCTCCCAGAGCACTGTTGTCGTTGCAGTCGAGCGAGGCAGGAAAGTTCAGCGTATCCTGTCCGACCATGCGCAGCTTGTGGCACACCTGTTCTTGCTTGAGCACGGCACCCTTTAGCTTGAACACCGCGGTGCTGAGGTTCTTGCGGCAGGTGGCATCGGCAAACGGAAGCGCCCTAGCCGGGGCCTTCGCCGCAACCACTCCCCCAAGCAAAAGCATTACGAACAGAAATCGACGCATGGATGATGACCTCGCCTTCCCCCTCCAACCACCGGGGAACCAAACAATCGTTAGGAACGGCGCACGCTAACTCGGCAACGCTTCATTAGTCAAGAAGAATACCGATCCCTGTCGATGGTCAGTGATTCCGTCCGGGTCTAACTGGTCAGTGATTCTGTCCGCTCTTCGGCTTGACGTTGGTGCAGCTCATTTTTGGAGAATACCGCCATCTTCGAGGGGAGTCTCTCCCTTGGTGGAGGCTGGTCTTGTTGGGGCGTTGGTGTGGCTGTGGAGGTGGTGCCCCCGGGGCGAAGCACTTCCCCACGCGGGGTGGGAGCGCCTACGGCCTGTCGCTCAAAGCATCGGCCGCTGATCGGAAGTGGGACCTCGCAGGACACCCACCTGCCCATGACCTCGCAGGATACCCATCTGCCTATCGTCTCCGCCCGATCTGATCGTTGGGGTGGATGTCCTGGTATCTTCTCGCGACACAAGCGCCGCCCGGTCAAGTGTTGGCCAGTAGCTGGCAGAAGAGTTTGCAGTTGCGCTTGACAGCGGTCCTCCAAAGTGGGATTGCGGCCAAACCATGCGCTGGGGGGAAATCATTGCAATTTTATTGGCAATCTTACTCATCTCCAACCAAACACCTGCACAGATGTGTGTGGGGGACTGCAACGGTAATGGCAGCGTTGCGACGAACGAGCTGGTCCTCCTGGTCAACCTGGCCCTGGACAATGCGCAAGGTTCGGATTGCACGGCTGGTCTTCCTAACGGTACTGAGATCGACACCACCCACATCGTCGCAGCCGTCAACAACAGCCGCCGCGGCTGCTCCGTAATACCCAGCCCGACCGGCTCTGCACCTCCAACACCCACTGCCACCGGAACAGTGAACGCAGTGACGCGGCTCGACTCGTCGTCACCCGCTAACGGCGAGGGCAGCGTTGCCGTTACCCGTGAGACCATTCTGCACTTCAACGGCCCAATTGATCCGTCGAGCGTCGATGAGAAAGCGGTGTACGCAGAATACGCAGGCCAGCGATTGAACGGGCTTCTGCATTCTTCGCCCGATGGTCAGCGCATCACACAGTTCTACGATCGGCCGTTGCCAGGAACGGCGCGTATCCGCTTGACGATCGACGGCAACCGGCTGCGCGACACCCGCGGTATTGCAGTCGATGCCGATGGCGATGGCATGCCGGGCGGCTTGGCACACATTGATTTCGACACGCTCAATCTCGCGTCGTTTCCGGGCTCCAGTGTCTGCGGCCGCGTCTTCGCATCCAAGCCTGCACAGGCCGAAGCGGGGCAGTTCCTCAATGAACCACTACGCCATGTATGGATCTGGGTGGACGGCATGGAGGACACGCTGTTCACCTTCTCCGACGACAACGGCAACTTCCGGCTCGAAAACGTTCCGGCCGGAGAGTTCTTTGTCCACATCGATGGCCGCTTCGCCACCAACTCAGTGCCAAACGGAGCCTACTACCCTGTTGTCGGCAAACAATGGGAGTCGGTCATCGGAGAAGAAGTAAATATCGGCGAGATCTACCTGCCGCTCATCGCGCCCAATACCCTGCACGAGGTCAGCAACACTGCCGACACTACAATCACGGTACCCGCTGAGGTCCTGGCGCAATTCCCGCAGTTCGAAGGTGTGCGCGTCGTCGTCCCGTCGGGCTCCCTTTACAATGAATTGACCGGCGAATACGGCGGCATGGTCGGCATTGCACCCGTGCAGCCTGACCGCTTGCCGGCAGCCTTACCACCTGGGCTCGACCTCAAGCTCGTGATCACCGTGCAGTCGTTGGGCGGCACCAACTTCGACGTCCCGGTGCCCGTCTGCTTTCCAAACCTGGATCACCTGGCGCCCGGAGAAAAGAGCGCACTCTTCAGCTTCAACCACGACACCGGTCGCTGGGAAATCGCCGGCCCGATGACCGTGAGTGACGATGGCAAGCTGGTGTGTAGCGACCCAGGGTTCGGCATCCGTGCCCCGGGCTGGAATGGGGTGCTGGCCGGCGCGGTCCTCGAGTTCGGTCGATTGCTTCGTGACACCCTCGTTTCACAGGCAAAGACCTTCTTCGAACCCGGGAATCTCGAAAAGGCGCTCGCTGTTGCGACGCAGTGGGTCAAAGCCTACCGGACAGAACTCGACGCATTGGTCGGCAAGATCATCGACCCGGTGTATCTGTTCTCGGGCGAAGTGCACGAAGAAGCCGTCGACCTGCGCATCAAAGGACGGGGCTTGGACTTCATCTGGGGCCGTAAGTACCGCTCGCGCCTGGGCCGCCCCTCCGCACAAGGCAATAGTTGGGATTTTTCCTACAACATTTTTATCGAGGCCAACGGGCAGGATCTCGATTTGTGCGACGGCAACAGCCGCGTCGACACCTATGCTTTCCAGACCGATGGAAGTTGGACGAAGCCGGAATTCTTTCGCCGTCTGGTACGCGAGGCCGATGGCACCTTCCGCCTCGCGTTCGAGGACAGCAGCACCTGGCAGTTCAACCGGCTCGACCTCAGCTCTGCCGCCGGCAAGATTTCGCGCATCGCCGATCGCAATGGCAACGCCCTGCGCTTTGCCTACGACGCTGCTGGGCGGATGGCGAAGATCACCGACACGTTGGATCGTGACATCATCGTCGGGTACGACGCCAATGGCTTCCTCTCCACAGTCACCGACTTCAGCGGACGCGTCGTCCGGTATTCCTACTACGATGGAACGATGCCAGGGGGCAGCTTTGGCGACTTGAAGTCAGCGACGTCACCAGCGGTCACCGATACGCCGAACGGCAACGACTTCCCGGACGGCAAGACCGTGTCCTACACCTATTCGACGGGCTTCTCCGACAACCGGCTGAATCACAACCTGCTGACGATTACCGACGGGAGACGCAACGACGACTCCGATCCGACCCACACGCAAGGCCCTTATCTCATCAACGTCTACGCTCCGACCAGCGATCCCGACGATGGCAACTTCGATCGCGTGGTGCGGCAGATTTGGGGAGGCGACATCGTTGATCTCGCCTACATACCGCAGACACCCAGCAGCTCGAATGCCGGGGCCGTGATGAAGACGATCGTCAACGATCGTGCCGGTAACGTCAAAGAATTCTTTTGGGACGACCGTAACCGTGGAGTGATGCTGCGCGAGTACAGTGGTCGCGCCGACGCCACGCTCCCGACCACCGAGCTGAGTAATCGACCGGTCGGCAAGCTGCGCGCCAACGATCCGCGCTACTTCGAAACTCGCTACGAATGGAACGACGACTCCCTCATGACCCGCGTCGTGCATCCCAACGGCAACATCACGGAATACACCTACGAGAGCAGCCTGAACCCCGCTGCGCCGGCACGCTCACGCGGTAATCTGCGGCGAGTACGGCGCCTGCCAGGGAGCCACACACCCAGCGGCGATCAGACGTCGATCCAAGAGTCCTTCGAGTACGATCCTGTCTTCAACCTTGTTAGCCGCTCTGTCGATGGCCGCGGCAACGACACGGTCCATCAGTACGATGCACATGGCAATCGCATCCACACCCGCCAGCGTATCGCTTCCATCGTCGACGACTTCGAGTACAACGAGTTCGGCCAGCTCACAGCACACATCTGGCCGGACAATGGCAGTAACCACCGTCGCCGCGATGAGATGACGTATTACGCCACCGGCCTACAACGCGGTTACCAAGAAAAGACGATCCTCGACGCCAGTCACTTGGCCCTCACAAGCAAGTACGAGTACGACCGCGTCGGCAATGTGGTCCGCGCCGTCGATCCGCGCGGGCATGACACACAGTTCATCGTCAATACGCTCGATCAGGTCGTGCGCAGCATCTCTCGCGAAGTCACCAGCGGCTCCGGCATCCGCTACCAGCGCGACTTCTTCTACGATGCCAACAACAACGTAGTCCGCCGTGACACCCGCAACATAGATGAGCAGGGCCAACTGCAGGCCAACGCCGACATCCGCGAGACCATCGAGTACGAGATCCTCGACTATCCTACCCTTGAGACACACGAGGTCGACGAAGCTCACTCGATCGTTACCGAGTACGGCTACGACCGCAATCGCAACCGCATCCTGACCCGCTCGGGCGAAGCCACCAATGGCAACCAGCCGAGCAATACATTGCACATGGTCTACGATGAACGCGACTTGCCCTATCGCAGCATCCGAGCCGCCGGCGACGCGGCTCAATCGACCACCCAACTCGACTACGACGCCAACAAGAATCTCGTCGCCCAGAAACAAGGCCTGGAGAATACACCGCGTCTCAGCACGACCGTCTACGATGGCCACGACCGCGCCGTCCGCAGCCTGGATGCGATGGGGAATGAGACCGCAGTCCAGTACGATGCCAACCACAACCGCGTACATGTTCGCGTCAGTGGCGAGGCGGTGGACGTCGCAGGGAATAGTGCCAACATCCGCCTCGCCGAGACGACTTTCACCTACGATCCGATGGATCGCCCGATTCAAAGTGATGCCGCCTTCTTCGACACCGCAACCCAGGCTCCCCTAGGAGACGGCTTGGCGACGACCCGCACTTTTTACAGCGACAATTCGCAAGTCATTCGCCAGGTGGACGACAATCAACAGCAAGTGCTGACGCGCTACGATACGGCCAACCGCGTAGCTGTGGTCACCGATCCTAAAGGCAACACGGCCACCAGCGTCTACGATGCAAGCTCCAATGTGGTCAGCATAACCCAGGTCGAGAAATCCGATCTCGGAGCCCCCGACGAAACGTTCGTGACTACACAAGCCTTCGACAACCTCGATCGCTTGGTGCGGCGAGTGAACAACGCCGGCGATACCGTCGAGCTGGGCTACGACTCGCGCAACAACATCACCCGCAGCGTCGACGCGTTGCGCCCCGACAATAGTCGCGACCCCGGCAATGTCGTTCGCACGACCTACGATGGCCTCAATCGGCCGCTGGCTACCGTTCGCGTCCTGACCGATGACGGAACCGGCGCCGGCAATCCGGTGGGCCAGATCACCACTCGGCAGGGCTGGGACGATAATTCGCGCCTGGTCTCACAGACCGACGACAACGGCAACACCACTTCCTATGTATTCGACAGCTTGAATCGCCGGGTGGAAACCAGATTCGCCGACGGCACGGCGCAAATCAGCAGCTACGACGTGCACGATAATCCCGTTGTGTTCGCCGACGCCAACGGCAGCGTCACCGCGAGCCAGTACGATCTACTCAACCGCCCAACATCGCGGGCCGTAACGCCCGGTGCCGGGGTGGCGGACGATACGACTTTTGAAACGTATGCGTACGATGGGCTGTCGCGACTCGTGCGTGCCGAGGACGACGATTCCGAAGTCGAGCGATCCTACGACTCGCTGTCGCGGGTGACCGGCGAGACCCTGAACGGTGAGACCACGGCATCGGCGTACGATGGAGTTGGCAACCAGACGCGC
>CAZGSN010000455.1:0-11446 GCA_964528465.1 uncultured Binatia bacterium (SeqCode) | reverse complement strand
AGACTACCCAGGGGCGCAAAAAAATCAAGTGGGTCAATGGTTAGGTAGAGGCAACTCTAGTTGGGGCGACAACTGGTCGAACCCTTGCGGGCCCAGTTGGCAACGAATTGCTTCCACTCGTCGGACGGCATCTCCAGTTCTTTGCTGTTGATAAGGTTAGCTCCCCCGGCGAGGATTTCGCAGCCCTCCCAATCGTTATCGTATCCCCAAACGTCGGCAACCGGGGAGGACGTCATGACGCCGCCGTATATCTGAACCTTCTGGTTCCAGTATGGCCCCTTGGCGTAGCCGCTGGAACCATACCCTATTGCGCAGCCCAGGAAGAATGCGACCCATTTATTCATACCTCGATCCATCCCGTGCCTTTGCACTTCGGGCACTCACCCACATCAGGACAGTGCCCCCACGCGCAGATTCCTTCGCAAGAATAGGTTAGTATACGACCGTGATCGCAGCCGCATTCGACCGGCTCGGTGTGGGGTTCATTGCAGCCCCAGTAGCAGACCCTATTGCCACTGCACCAATCAGCATCGGGGCAGCCTGGAGGGTGGCGTTGCGTATCAGCAGGGATGGTGCTCATTGGTTGTGCCTCACATTTCCGATAAAATCGGAAAGTTGGATCGCGGGGCGGAATCGAGTTGCGGCCTGCATCGCAGCAAGACCCTCCACGCCATAAAGCTCTGCCGATCTGCGCATCGGCTCGGCCGTAGCCCCGCGAAACTGGTTCAACTCAATAATCGGGCAGCGGGCACCAGCCGATCAGCACGGCTCTCTCCTGCACGCCATCAAAGCAATGGTGTTCGCTGGTCCAAAAGCCAGCCGTAAGATCGACCTGCGGGGTGTGTTCAACAACCAGCCTATCCCACTCTTCGCGCGTGGTCCAAGCGCTGACCTCCCCTTGGCGATAGCGGTCCCAGATCAGGTCTCTCACCGCCACATCGTTGTCCTTGTCGTACTTGAATTGCCACCAGCCGACCGAGATATTGCCGTCCGTGTCCTTGCTGAGAAAGCAAGTGCCGTCCTTGGGGGCTGAGCCGATCCACTGCCACTGCCACAGATCAACCTCGACCTCTTCCAGGCTATTGGGGTCAAGCCTATAACGTCCCGTGATCCACCACCATAGGCGGTGATACCAGGGGAGGGTGGGGTGAGGGACGCAGTAGAGAGCGACGCCGTCACCTACGTCCTCTTGGGCGGCCTTTGTTGTGGCGTTGTTGAGGATACTCACTTTTCAGCCTCTGCGATTTCCACTATTCTAATCCCTGCAGCGCGGGCTTTGCGAGTGCAATCCGCCGTTCCATTTCCGCCCGGCAGTGATACACATAGATCAGGGGCGCCCTCTTCGATCATCCGGGTATTGCGCAGGGGGCCAGCTTTGCGTCCGTACTTTCTCCAGTCAGCCGGGAAGTTCTCATACGGCACCCCCTTGGAACAGCACCACTTCCTGGCCAGGGCATCAGCGCCTGTTGGGCAGCCGCCTTGGATGATGGTTAGTCGGGGTCCATGGGCAGCCTCCAGCCCATCCAACACACCAAAGACCATGTCGCTGTCTGAGTAGTCACGACCTCCGGTGACGAGGACCCTCACTTGGCGCCTCGCTTCTTCGGGACGTTCCACCGCTTGGCCAGGAACTCGCGCAAAGCTGTCTCGATGACCGCACGTTTTGTTGGGGGTAACTCTTGCGCCCCGATCCATGCGTCCAGGTCAGCAATAAGATCACAGGCCAGATCGAAGGCGACGGGTTTGCGGTCTCGCTTGTGTGCGATGGGTTTTTGCATGGCTACGATGTTAGAACACAGCCACTTCTTGGTCAACCTTGATCCTGGGCTTGACGGACCTAGATCGGCTTGCTAACGTGGCGGCTGAGACAGGGAGACGTGCCGTGGCCTTCAACGCTAAGACCTACTACGCCAACAAGTACCGCCGCTCGGCCTGGGAAGGCTTGGCCAAAGCACGCGACATCAAGGAGCGCGCTTCCAAGGGTGAAGCCTACGAGTGGGAGCTTCCCCGCATCAAGCTGTTTGTCGATGTCGCCCGCACCGACATGCACCTTCATCTGATCTACCGGAGGGTTCCATGAATTGTTTAGGTGTTCTCATGGCATCATGCGTGATCGCGGCGGCGGCTATCCTGCATGCCGTCAAGCTGCGCAGGCGGATAAATGAACTTAAGAGGGTTCCATGAGCTTCCCCCGCTACAATCCCGAAGGCGTCGGCTGCAAGGGCGGCACGTCACGTACAGCGGGTAAGGTGGCCTCCACCTATGAGTTTGTCGCGGACGAGGATACCGTCTTCCCGCAGCGGCGCTGGAGCAACGGTGGCTACGTCACCGAGGAGATTACCCTCCCCAAAGGCAAGTCGATCCGCAAGCGCTGGTTCAACCATACCGCCGATGAACTGGCGGTGACGGCATGGTGGAGCGAGGGTAAGTGGAACCTATCCTTAGCTGAGCACGCCCGTCCAGGGGATGAAGTGAAGGTGGTTATGGCCAAGAGGATCAAGTGAGATGGGTAAGCTGCCAAACGTCACCGTCGAGGAGTTGAGGGCTGTGGATAGCACGGGCAGCGACTTGCTCTATGACGTCGTGGACCTCAACAACCGTATCGAGAAGGGCTACGTGGACGACGTAGAGAAACCCATCGAGCTTGTTCGCTCACTTCTTGCCACCTCACGCGGTCTTGCCGAGCTTGCCGCCAAGCTCCTGTTCAAAGCGGCCATGCAGGAAGACAAGGCCGAGCTAACCAAGCTGTTGGCTGAACGTCAGGCATTGGAGAAGTAAAATGGAACAGGCATCGTACAACAGCTACGCTATCACTTTTGATACCTTCAATGAACCCCGCTCGTTAATGCGTGGCCACCATCAGATGGGGGCTATGTCAGGTAAGGAAGCATACGAAAGAGTTGTCACCGGATTAGAGTTTTTGATCCGTGAATTTGAGATGCAAGAGGCGGCTGCGCGGTGGCGTCGCGGAGGTAGATAAGTGATTTGGCATAGCGATGGCTGGAATGACCCTCTGCGGTCCATACCAGAGCACGTTTCCACGGCCTACGTTCTGGTGCTCAACCCCATGCGTGGACGCACCGAGGAACAACGGGCGGTAGCGGTCAGCGATAACAAGGCGGAGCTGCAGGCGTTTGTCGAGGCTGAGCGCGTGGCGCCCTACCAGGACCCCGGCGAATCTAGCTTCGGCGGTTCCACCACGTGGCACAAGGAGTTCCGCAAAGATGGGCCGCTGGAGTGGTCCAACCCGCCGACGTTTCTAGACCGCTGCGACGACTGGGGGCATGGTATCATGGAGCTGCGGCGCGACGGCTGGCGCCGGGTGGCCTAACGAATGGGCCGCAAGAATAGGTTGGAGTGAATCGGGTTTTGGGTCGCAAAATAAAGTTGTGTAGGCCCGGTTTTTGAAACAGGAGTTGTAAATGTCCGCCGCCAAGAAGACCAATGAACCTACCGCTGCACCACAGGAGAGCGCTACCGTATTCAGCCTGCTGCAGAACGTCCTCGCCAATCCAAACTCCACCCCGGAGACGATTGACCGGATGATGGGGCTCTATGAGCGCAGCGAAGCGGAAAAGGCGCGCAAGGCCTACTTCGCTGCCTTCTCTGACATGCAACCCAACCTGCCGATCATCGAGCGCAAAGGTAAGTTCGATGGCGCTGGTAAAAAGCAGCCGAAATACGCCCAGTGGGAGGACGTG
Source organism: uncultured Binatia bacterium (SeqCode) (assembly GCA_964528465.1). Classification (GTDB taxonomy): domain Bacteria; phylum Desulfobacterota; class Binatia; order HRBIN30; family HRBIN30; genus CAZGSN01. The sequence continues at coordinate 7,745 of CAZGSN010000455.1, read as the reverse complement.
GTCGAACTCATCCAACCTGTGCTGAAAGTTCACGGGTTCGGCCTGTCGTTCAACCCCTCGGTCAAGGACGGCGTTGTCTCGGTGAGGTGCAAGCTCTCGCACCGGGATGGCTATGCCGAGGAAACCGACGCTTTTGAGATGTCACCTGACCTGACCGGGGAGAAAAACCCCTCCCAGGCACTGGGCTCAGCCACCTCCTACGGAAAACGCTATACTGCCTTTGCCAAGCTCAACATCATCTCGCGTGATCCCGCCGATGGCAAGGACGACGATGCCAAGGGCGCCCACGTCCCGGAGACCATCTCCGAGGAACAGGTGGTGGCGATCAAGACGTTGCTGAAAGACACCAAGACCACAGAAGAATCCTTCCTCAAGAACGTCGCCAAGACGGAAGGTCTGGGTGACATCCTCGTCTCCGGCTATGCGTACCTGATCAACATGCTGGAGACCAAAAAGAACATGCAGAAGGAAGCCAAGGAGATGGGGGTATGAGGATCGTTGAATGCACTCAGGGGACCGAGGAATGGTTCCGCGCTCGCGCTGGCATCCCCACGACATCCCAATTCTCCACCGTCATGGCCTCCGGCAAGGGCGGCGAGGGGCCCAGCAAGACGCGCCGTACCTACCTCCTCAAGCTGGCTGGAGAAATCCTTACCGGCGAGCCCATGGAAAGCTTCTCAAACGCCCACATGGAACGTGGGAAGGCCATGGAGGACGAGGCTCGGGGCATCTATTGCTTCCTGCGCGATGCAGAGCCGAAGCAAGTAGGGTTTATCGTTAATGGCCAGAAGGGCTGTAGTCCAGATTCTCTGTTGGGCTCCAACGGGATGCTGGAGGTGAAGACCAAGCTGCCCCATCTTATGATTGAATGCTTGCTCAAGGATGAATTCCCAGCCGAGCACAAGGCGCAGTGTCAGGGCGCTCTGTGGGTCGCGGAGCGGGAATGGATCGACATAGCCGTGTACTGGCCAAAGCTTCCGCTGTTCATTAAGAGGGCCCACCGCGACGAGGTCTACATAAAGCGTCTGTCCGACGCAGTGGATCAGTTCAATCAGGAGCTTCAAGAGACCATTGAAAAAATCCGGTCTTACGCCTGCGCAGCATGAGCACAGGCGACTGTACTACATTTGGTGTCAGATGCGCGAGCGGTGCCGCGAACCAAGGAACAGGCAATACGCCGACTACGGCGGTCGGGGCATCGTGGTCTGTGACCGGTGGCTAGGCCAGCAGGGGTTTGACAACTTCCTAGCCGACATGGGACCAAGGCCGCCCGGAGGCCTGCTTGACAGAAAGAACAACGACAAAGGCTACGACCCGAGCAACTGTAGTTGGGCAACCCGCAAAGAGCAGAACAGCAACCGGCGCAACTGCATATACGTGATGCACGGAGACGAGAAGGTGACGCTTAAGGAATATTGCCGCCGCGAAGGGCTCACATACAGGCCCATCGTCAAGCGCATTCAGAACCGCGGATGGACCGTCGAGGAAGCCCTGACGCTGCCGCTTGGGACCTGGGTAGTTAACCATCGAAAGGCGAAGACATGAAAGACGGAGGACCAGCCTTCCCGCTTCCAGAAGGCGCCGGGGACACAGGTCGCAGAGGCATGTCGTTGCGTGACTGGTTTGCCGGGCAAGCGCTGACCAGTATAGCAAGCGATGGAAATCTGTCTATCAGCCAGAGCGCTTCCCGTGCCTACGACTTGGCCGATGCCCATGCTGGCCGAACGGGAGATAGGCGCATGATCATCGAGAAGTACCAGGACGAGCTGTTCGTAAAATGACCGAATCTAAAATCATCGTCTGGAGTATGCGAGGCTGGCTGTTCTCTAGCGCCATTGAGGGTCGCTCTCTACAGGTTCGATGGATGGGGCAATCGCGCTGCCCGAAGTGTGGAGGGCGCCTGTGAAGTTCTATGTCACCTACTCTACGGCCAAATACGAGGGGCCGACGGATGCGGTGTTTGAGACGGAGGAAGAAGTTGTGGCCTTCCTCAACCAGCACGCTCCGAATCCAGATTTTAACTTTACCGTCATCCGCGGCGAGCTGATAAATTTCGTCCCAGCAGAGACCGTCAAATCATACCGACGTGACAAATGAGCAGCATCTCCGAACGTGCCCTGGCCAATGCGACACCGGCTCCGGTCAGAAAGCCGAGGCCGAAAGAGATATGCCCGACGTGCAAACAGGTCGTTCCTCATCCACGCAACTATGAGCGCCATAAGGCCTTGTTCGGGATGCTGCGGCCAGCGTTCTACTACTGGCCCGATCCCGAGGTTGAGCCCTTCCGTCCCAACGACACCGACCATTTGAGAGCTTGGCTCTTGGTCAAGGCTGGGTGGCGGGAGAGCGAGGACCTGAAAATCTCCGGCACCTCCGGCAAGTACGCGACCGTCATGGCCATGGCCTTCCTCAATCGAAAGCGGGAGAAGGCGGCTGTGCATTTCGAGGAGCTGAAGGACGGCATCCGGGTTTACTGGCCCAAATCGGTAGCCTATCATAAATGCTCGGAAGACCAGTTCAAGAAGGTCATCACCGCCGTCAGCGAGATTATCGAAGCAACCATCGGCGTCGACGTGAAGACCATGCGCGAGAACTACAAGCGTGACGTAGCCGACACCGACACCGAAACAGAGGTATAGAGTCCGTGGCTAAGAGAAAAATCCGCCGTCCCAGCTACCCCGAGCGTGACCGGGAAATCTTCCGGGTGCTGCGTGCCATCCGTGGCATGACCGCCCCCGAGTTGTCGCGCAAGACCTTCTTGTCTGCGACGACGGTTTACAATCTGCGTAGAGCCGACGGGACTGACGATAGACGGGCCCGGGTGAACTGATGACCATCCAGGAAGCCCACATCGTCGCGCTGCGCGACCTCCTCGATGACCTGGAGGACTTACCGGACCTCGACAGCGACCCGTCTTGCACCTCGGCCTCCTACCTGCGCGCCTTCATCGGTCGGGCTATCGATCTGGCCCCGACCATGACACCCGATAAGATCGGCCGCTGGGTCGGCTTCGTGCAAGGGGTGATGGCGGCGCGCGGCTGGCTATCCGTCCCCGAGGAGCGCGACCGCACGCGCGAGCTGTTCACAACGGCGAGGGATTAATGGCCCAGCAACTCAGACCCCCCGGCTACGGCCTCCCAAACCCCAAGCCAACGCTGTCCGAGCGGGAAGCCGTGAAGCGTGCCCGCAAGTCTAAGCAGCAGCGCCGGGAGGGCAACTGCGAAAAGCACTTGGCGCTGATCCGGCTTTGTCCTTGTGCCATAACGCTCACGCAGCCCGCGGGAGAGGTTCACCACCTTAAAAGTGGAGCTGCTGGGAAAGATCGCGGCGTCGGGATGCGAGCCCAAGACAAATGGGGCATCCCCCTAGAGCACTTCACGCACATGGACTTGGAGCGGCACGGCTCTCGCCGGGAGTATGAGTACCTTGCTGCTCGCGGACTACATGACCCTTGCGGGCTTGCTGCGGCGCTGTGGGACTGTGCTACCAAAACCGTAGAGGCCTACACCCAGATTATCTTGGCCCACCGAGAAGTGAAGGTCCGCATATGAGAACCATAAACCTTGTTGCCGAATTCCACGAAGCGTTTGAGGTGCCGACGCGGGGCACCCCGGCGATCCCCTCCGTCACACGCTGCGCCCTACGTCTCAAGCTGCTGCAGGAGGAACTGGATGAGCTGCGCGAGGCCATTGACGGCCTCGACCTCGTGGAGGTCCTGGATGCCTTAACCGATCTTCAGGTGGTGCTCGACGGCACCTATTTGGAGTTTGGCATGCAGGGGCTGAAGGACGCCGCCTTTCTGGAAGTCCACCGCTCTAACATGAGCAAGCTCGGGCCGGATGGAAAGCCCGTGGTCCGCGATGACGGGAAGGTCATGAAGGGGCCCGACTACTCCCCGCCCGACCTGCGCCCAATTCTGTCCGCGGTGGTGGTCTAATGAACCTCGCAGACCAGATCGCCCACCTAGAGGCCAAGGAGCATCCGCGGCCGGAAGAGGTGGAGATTATCAAAACACTCCGATTTTTGGCCAAGTGGGAGCCAGAAATCAGGGCCAGCCTACCGGCCTGGATTCTCTCTCGGCAAGTCACCGAGCAACTACCCGGAGCCAAGGCCACCCTGAGAGAAGACGGCTACCACGAGATTGTCCTGGGAGGGGAAAATGGCGAAGCGTAACACGGCGCATTACTTCCAGATCGGGGCTGCCATCCAGAGCTTGGTGGCCTTTGGTATCCTCCTCCTGTTTATCGTCATTGCATGGTGGTTTATCGGCGGCATCCTCTCCATCACCTTAGGCGACCTGTTGATCTATGCCATCATGTTTTTCATTGGCTATGCTGTAGGAGTGAACAAGAATGAGTGACCAACCCGCGCCCGAAGCCGAGAGCGACGAGCCCGAGCTAACCTTGCCCGAGTTGAGGGAACACGCCCTTGCCGTCATGGACGAAGTGCTGACCAGACTCTACGGGGATCAAGCCAGCGCAGAATCGCCCGCAGCCCTGGCCGCATGGTCGTCGCTTGAATTGCTGGCGGCGCTTACCTTTGAAGATGTGGATGGGGCTTAACTAAAAGTTGGCGCAACTTTAGGATTGCGGCGTTAACCACAAGGGCCTAAACTCTCCGTCCACAGACTGCGTAGGGTAAAAGTCATGCGTTTGATCTATTGGGACTCCATGGGCTTCAACATTCTTGAAACCCCTAACGGCGCCATCTTCCTGCATTTGCTCGCGCGAGACATGCTCATCGGCCCCCTCAAAGGTGTGGATGAGGCTTCCTGCTTTGCTGTTCTGGCCGCCCGATCCGGGCATATTCCAATTCAGCGCCACTAGCGGGCTTCCGTCTACCTTCTGACCAGAAGTGGGTCCTCCCCCTTTGGCGCACACTGCGGGGGGAGGGGGTCAGTCGGTGAGCGGAAAGCGGGGGCCGAGGTGGAGGGATGCAAGCGGCGCACACTCTCCACCTCGGCAGACATCCAGCAAGCGCGGGGGCGGGGGCTTACGCGCTGGCCAGCGCATAAACATTGTCGCAGCCGACAAGTTCCAGACGAGGGGAAAAAATGACCCGTTCCGATCCCTACCAGCAGAGAGCAAGAGAGCTGTGCGTCGCCGCAGGCCTCAACCCCGATGATCGTATTGGGGAGGGGCGCGGGCAACCGCAGTGGTGCGCGTTTCGCAAAGCAGCCGAAGATGAGCAATATGGCCCGCGCATCGATGCCCGGCCAGAGGGCCTGCCGTTCTCCGCGCTGATCGACGCCGACAACGATCTGGAGGCCGCCAACATCGCCAAGGTCAAGGAGACCTTCGATGTTTTGATGCGAACGCCTAATCTCAAGGCTGGAGCCATTATGCCGGATGCGTGCCCGGCTGGCCCCCTGGGGACTATCCCCGTAGGCGGCGTTGTTTCCTCAACGGATATTCACCCAGGGTTCCACTCGGCGGACATCTGCTGCTCCATGGCCATTTCCATTCTCGACAACGTCGATGCCAAGCTGGTGCTCGATGCAGGTATGGCTTTGTCGCACTTTGGCGCGGGAGCCCGGCCGCCGCATCCGGACATGGTGCTCAGCGCAGGCCTAGCAACGGAAATGGACACCAACCCGTTCCTGTCCTCCTTGCTTAAAACGGCGCAGGGCCACTTCGGCACGCAGGGCGATGGAAATCACTTCTACTACGTGGGCCATTTGAAATCCACCGGCCAAGTCGCGCTGGTTACCCACCACGGCTCCCGCGCGCCGGGGGCGACGCTCTACAAGCTAGGCATGGAAACGGCCGAGCGCTACCGCCGCAAGATGTCTCCGGAAACGCTGCCCGGGAACGCCTGGATTCCGGCTGACACCATCGATGGCCAGAACTACTGGCAGGCCCTACAGCTCATTCGCCAGTGGACAAAGGAGAACCACTTCACCATCCACGATGCGGTCGCAAAGCAGCTTGGGGTGAAGGTACGCGGACGCTTTTGGAACGAGCACAACTTCGTCTTCCAGAAGTCGGATGGGCTATTCTACCACGGCAAGGGGGCAACTCCGGCGTGGAGGGACTTTGCCCACGATGCCACCGACCTAACGATCATCCCACTCAACATGGCGCAGCCTATTTTGATCGTAAAGGGAAAGAACAACCCGGACGCGCTCGGCTTCTCTCCTCATGGGGCAGGGCGCAACCTATCGCGCACCGGGCATTTCAAGTCCCTGGGCGAACACGATCCGTCGGAAGTCCTCGCCCGGGAAACAGCTGGCCTGGACGTGCGCTTCTTTGCCGGAAAGCCAGACCTGTCAGAGCTACCGAGCGCCTATAAGAACGCCGCCTCGGTAAGGGCTCAGATCGACAAGTTCGGTCTCGCCGAAGTGGTGGATGAGGTGATCCCCTTTGGCTCCATCATGGCCGGGGATATCCAAAGCGAGTGGCGTGAACGTAGAGCCGCGAAGAAAGCGGCGCAAAACGCTTGAGGGTCAATCAATGTCCAACGTCTCTATTTTCCATCTCACCCGCCGCCTGATGCAAAGCGTCGACGCGACCTTTCGCGCCTACGCTGAAACGCTAGGCCTGGAAGTAACCCCCAGCCAGTTCGTGGTCATGGATGCGGTGGAGAGAAATCCCGGGGGCAGTCAGCAAATCCTCATCGAGGTTACGGGGATTGACCGCTCCACCCTCTCCACCATCGTTACGCTCCTTTGTCGCAAAAAGCTGTTGGTGAGACGACGTCAGCGGGAGGACAACCGAGCCTATGCCGTGGTTTTGACGGAGATGGGGTCGAGAACCTTGCTCAAGGCGCGCACCTGTGTGCGGGAAGCCGAGGCGGAACTGCTATCCAATCTGTCTGCCGGGGAGCGCAAGCTGTTCGTTTCCACAGCGCAAAGTCTGGCGCAAAGCAAGGTTAATGGATCGGTCCAAAAAGGACGCCGCGAACGTGGCGCATCAGCCACACACGCCTGAGTTTGCCATGCTACTCTAAGCCTATCGAGTTCACCAGTGAGGGAAGGGAAGAACCAATGCGTCAGTTTCTTGTAGGCCTGTTGGCCATCAGTTGTTTATCGGGGCCCGCCATGGCCCAGCACTACGACTGGAGCGGCCTCTATCTCGGCGCTCACGCTGGCTACGGCAGCGGCGACTTTGATGTTGATCTGTCGCACACCACGGGGGCCATTATCTATTCCGATCCGTTTGCCCCCGACCAGCGCTCGCTGGATAGCGAGGGAAGCTGGCTGGGAGGCTTCCAGGTAGGCGCCAACCACCAGATGGGTGTCTGGGTCGTGGGCATCGAGGCGGACGCCTCCTGGACCGATCTGGAGGCTTCTGGCAGGCATACCACGATCACCACTGGACCCTGCGCTCCCAATGCTTGCACGCAATGGGATATCGACACCCAAATCGAAGCCCTGGGCACCATCCGCGGTCGTCTCGGGTTTGTGGTCGGCCGCACCCTCTTTTACGGAACCGGCGGTCTGGCCTGGGCGATCACCGACGCCAGTGAAAAGACCCACCACAACGGCCCTGACTTTGCCACCCCAGGGGCGGTTGTTTCCGGCGATTCCAATCACATCGGCTTTACCGTCGGCGGCGGCGCGGAATTGGCAATTGGTGGCGGCTGGTCGCTGAAAGGCGAATACCTGTTTGTTGACCTGGGCGAAGCGGCCTACAAGCTCGACGGCGTAACCGCTCCTGGTTCAACAACGCCATGGACAGAAAGCTTCAACCAAGACATCCAGATGCACACGGCCCGGATTGGCCTCAACTACAACTTCTACGCCG
>CAZGSN010000454.1:0-3345 GCA_964528465.1 uncultured Binatia bacterium (SeqCode) | reverse complement strand
GGTCGAACTTCCGGAAGGTGGCTATCAGGGTGCCTACATCACAGCCATTGCGGAAAGCTTGCAAAAGGAGCGTGGCGCGAGCCTACGCGAGGAGCCGGGAACAGGGGCCTTCAAGCAAGCGGCGGAGTCGGCGATCTTTGCCGACATCAAGCGCACCCTCGAACGCATGCAGGTGCGCTTCGACGTCTACTTCAACGAAGATTCGCTCTACGAGCGCGGCGAGATCAAGGCGGTGCTGGCGGATCTACGCACGCGCGACTTGGCTTTCGATTCAGAAGGCGCCGTGTGGTTGCGCGGTGAGGCCGTCGGGCTCAAGAAAGACCGTGTCTTGGTAAAGTCGAGCGGCGAGCCAGCCTATCGTCTGCCCGATATTGCCTACCACAAAGATAAGCTGGCCCGCGGCTTCGATCAAATCATTGATGTACTGGGAGCTGATCATATCGATGAGCATGAGGAAGTTCGTGCTGCACTCAAGGGCCTCGGCTTAGAAGAGAGCAAGGTCCGCGCCGTGATCTATCAGTTCGTGACCCTGACCCGCGGTGGTGAGCAGGTGAAGATGTCGACGCGACGTGCCGAGTATGTGACCGTCGACGAGTTGATCGATGAGGTAGGTACCGACGCGGTGCGCTTCTTCTTCTTGACCCGCAAGGCCGACACGCACCTGGAGTTCGATCTCGACCTGGCCAAGAAGCAGTCCGCCGACAACCCGGTATTCTATGTGCAGTACGCGCACGCGCGTATCTGCAGCTTGTACCGCCAGGCGGCAACGGCTGGGATTTCTCCGGCTGCTGCGGCGGACGCCTCGCTGCACACCCTGACCGCCCCCGAGGAACTTACCGTGATCAAGCTGTTGGCACAGTATGCCGACATGGTGGAAGATGCGGCGCGTACGCTGGAGCCACATCGGGTTGTCTTTTACCTGATCGAGCTCGCCAGCGAGTTCCATCGCTTTTACAATCGCCATCGCGTCGTGACGGACGATCGCGAGCGCACGCTGGCACGCTTGTATCTGTGCGGTGCGGTGCGCGTAATTCTGCGCAAGGGGCTCGATCTCCTTGGCGTGAGCGCCCCGGAAACGATGTAGGATGCGACGATGAGGCGCATTGGCTCGGCAGGACTTGGCTACGGACAAACCTTCGTCATTATCCTGGGATTCCTCATCACCTCCGGTCTTATCTTCTTGTTTGGAATCTGGGTAGGCCGCGACCTTGTGGAGCGTCGCCTGGCGGCGGAGGATCGCGCCGTGCGTGGTGTGATTCCACCGCGTCCGACGGAAACCAGGGAAGAGGCCGACGTCGCCTTCTACGAGGACCTCAAGCAGAAGGCGGAACATCGTATTCAGCAAACCCTGGTGGCAACACCGGTGACGCAGCCGACTCCCACCGTAAGCCCCGCGGCCTCCGCGGCAGTGCGTCAAGTGCCGCCGCAAACTCCGGCAGTAGTCGCAACCAAGGCATCGCCGCGTCCGACGCAGACACGCCTGCCGACACCTCCGCGGCGAGCGGCAGAAGAGGAGTGGGCTGATGCGGGCTGGACGGTACAGGTGAGCGCCACCACCGACCAGGAAGAAGCCCGTGGGCTTGCGGCACGGCTACGCGGACGCGGCTACGATGCGTATCTCGTCCAAGCTCCGTTGCGCGGGCAGACATGGTATCGGGTTCGCGTTGGCCGCTTGCGCAACCGCGAGCAGGCTAAAGAACTCGAAGATCGGTTGCGGCGCTCGGAAGGAATGGACGCGGCCTACATCACGCCTCAATGAGTGGGATTCCACGGCCATGCGAAGGTTGCGAGCGCGCATTCTTGCTTGATCGCAGCATTCCGGCATAGCCAGTGCCGCATGCTGCTTCTCCTCGATAACTACGACTCGTTTACCTACAACCTGGCGCAATACCTGTCTGAGCTGGGTGCGACCGTCGAGGTGTGCCGTAACGATGAAGTGACATGTGCGGATGTGGAAGCCATGCAGCCGAGTCAAATTGTAATTTCGCCGGGGCCCCGGACGCCGACGCAAGCGGGACGCTCGGTGGAGATCATCGAGAGGTTCGTGGGCAAGGTGCCGATTCTGGGTGTGTGCCTTGGGCATCAGGCGATCGCCGTTGCCATGGGTGGCACGATCCGGCGCGCAAAACGGTTGATGCACGGCAAGACATCGCGGGTTCTGCATGATGGCCGCACCTTGTATGAGCGGCTTGCGCAGCCGTTCGTAGCCATGCGCTATCACTCCTTGGCAGTCGATGCTGGGGATCTCCCTACTTGCCTGGAGGTGTCGGCGTGGACGGAGGATGGTGAGATTATGGGCTTGCGCCACCGCGAGTTGCCGCTCGAAGGCGTGCAGTTCCATCCCGAGTCGATCCTCACCAGCGAAGGGAAAAGCTTGTTGCGCAACTTCTTGCGCCTGCAGGTGGGAGAGCGCAGGCAGGCCGAGCAAGAACAGGTACGGATATGAACGTTCGCGAGGCGTTGGCGCAGTTGGTGGATGGCCACTCTCTTTCCGAGCAAGAGATGGAATGGATCATCGGCCAGATCATGCAGGGAGAGGTCACGGCGACGCAAATCGGTGCCTTGCTGACGGCTCTGCGCATGAAAGGGGAGAGCGTCGGCGAGATCGTAGGGGCGGCGCGGGCGATGCGTGCGCATGCGGCCGCCATCCACCCCAGGGCGAAGATACTTGTCGACACCTGCGGAACCGGTGGTGACCTTCGCCACACCTTCAACGTCTCGACGGCGGCGGCATTTATTGCTGCCGGAGCCGGCCTGACGATCGCTAAACACGGCAACCGTGCCATGTCGGGCTCGGTTGGCGGCGCCGATGTTCTCGAGGCTTTGGGAGTAAAGATTGAATTGAGCCCGCAGCAGGTGCAGGACTGCATCGACCAAGTCGGCATCGGCTTCTTGTTCGCCCCGGTATTCCATCCGGCGATGCGCCATGTGGCGCCAGCGCGACGCGAACTCGGCTTCCGCACCTTGTTCAATCTGCTCGGCCCGCTTTCGAATCCTGCTGGGGCAAGGCGACAAGTGGTGGGTGTGTTCTCGGCAGCGTGGACAGAGCCCCTTGCCGGTGCTTTGGGGCGACTTGGTGCCGAGCATGTGCTGGTGGTGCACGGGGACGATGGGCTTGATGAGATCTCGCTGTCGGCAGCAACGCAGGTGAGCGAGTTGGTTGGCGGCACGGTGAGCACATACAAGATTACCCCGCAGGAGATGGGATTGGGTCCGTGCAGGCTCGAAGAGCTTGTGTGCACGACGAAGGAGGAGGGGGCGGAGATGATTCACGCCATCCTTGGCGGAGCCCAGGGACCGCGCGCGCACATTGCTACGCTCAATGCCGCGGCTGCGATTTACGTG
>CAZGSN010000453.1:0-3735 GCA_964528465.1 uncultured Binatia bacterium (SeqCode) | reverse complement strand
GGCGCGTGTGTCCGATCGAGACGCCGGAAGGTCCGAACATCGGCCTTATCGCGTCGCTGTCCACCTATGCCCGCGTCAACGAGTTCGGCTTCGTAGAGACCCCATATCGCGAGGTCGAGAACGGTCGCGTGACCGAGCGTATTCGCTACCTCTCCGCTCTTGAAGAAGAAGATCACGTCATCGCCCAGGCCAATGCACCGATCGATGCTCGTGGTACCTTCACGGCGGACCTGGTGTCGGCGCGTGTCGGCGGCGAATTCACCATGGTGCGTCCGGAGCAGGTTGAGTTCATGGACGTGTCGCCCAACCAGCTCGTCAGTGTGGCGGCCTCGCTAATCCCGTTCCTCGAACACGACGACGCCAACCGTGCCTTGATGGGCTCGAACATGCAGCGCCAAGCCGTGCCACTCCTGCGTACCGAGGCACCGATCGTCGGTACCGGTATGGAGAAGGTGGTGGCGCGAGATTCTGGTGTGACGGTGCTCGCCAAGCGCGCCGGAACCGTCGAAGGTGTCGACGCAACCCGCGTCGTGATTCGCACCGATAAGACCACGGATTCGGGACGCGATTCCGGGATCGATATCTACAACCTGGTGAAGTACCAACGTTCCAACCAGAGCACATGCATCAACCAGCGACCGATCGTCCAAGAGGGCGACCATGTCGAAGCAGGAGATGTCATCGCCGATGGCGCCTCCACGGACATGGGAGAACTGGCGCTCGGGCGTAATGTCCTAGTCGCGTTCATGCCTTGGGGCGGGTACAACTTCGAAGACTCGATTCTAATCAGCGAGCGAGTGGTCAAAGACGATTACTTTACCTCCGTGCACATTGAGGAGTTTGAGTGCGTCGCCCGCGATACCAAGCTCGGGCCTGAAGAAATCACTCGTGATATCCCCAACGTCGGTGAAGAGGCCCTAAAAGATCTCGACGAGAGCGGCATCATTCGTATCGGTGCCGAAGTCCGTCCGGGCGACATCTTGGTCGGCAAGATCACTCCCAAGGGCGAGACCCAACTATCCCCCGAAGAAAAGCTGCTGCGCGCCATCTTTGGCGAGAAGGCCGGAGAGGTTCGCGACACATCGCTGAAGGTTCCTCCCGGGGTGGAAGGCACCGTCATCAATGCTCGTGTCTTCTCTCGTAAGGGTGTGTCGAAGGACGAGCGCTCGAAGGCGATCGAGGATGACGAGGTAGCCAAGCTCAAGCAGGATCAACAGGACGAGCAACGCATCATTCGCGATACGACGTTGAAGAAGGTGCGCCGGCTCCTGGTCGGGAAAGAAACCTCGTCCCGCCTGACGGATGATGCCCGCAAGGTCTTGCTCCCCAAGGGCCACACGATTGCAGCGAGCGATTTCGAAGACCTGCCCACTTCTCTCTGGGGTGAGATCAAGGTCGATGATGACCGCATCGAAGAAGAGCTGACGCGCGTCTGCGAGGCCATGCAGGAGCAACTTTCGCTCATTCGTATGGTCTTCCAAGAGAAGATCGAACGACTCAAAGGCGGCGATGAGCTGCCTCCGGGCGTGATCAAGATGGTGAAGGTGTTCGTCGCCATCAAGCGCAAGCTCCAGGTCGGCGACAAGATGGCGGGACGCCACGGTAACAAGGGCGTGCTGTCGCGGATTCTTCCGGAAGAGGACATGCCGTACCTCGAAGACGGGGCTCCGGTCGATATTGCTTTGAATCCACTCGGTGTGCCGTCGCGTATGAACGTCGGCCAGATCTTGGAGACGCATCTTGGCTGGGCGGCGCAATCCCTCGGCGTGCAGATTGGCGGCTTCTTGAAGGGCGCCCTGAGCACTTCCGAGACGCGCACCAGGCTCAAGGATCTCTACGGCAAGGATCACTCGGACTTTGTTGACGCATTGAAGGAAGAGGAACTTGCCAAGCTGGCCCGTAAGGCGGCCAAGGGCATTCACGTTGCCTCGCCTGTGTTCGATGGCTGTGGCGAAGCCGAGATCTTTGGCTGGCTCAAGAAGGCGGGGCTTCCCGTCAGTGGCCAAGCGCGCTTGCGCGATGGTCGTACCGGGGAAGCCTTTGCGCAGCCGGTCACCGTTGGCATCATGTACATGCTCAAGCTGCACCACCTGGTGGATGACAAGATCCACGCCCGCTCTACGGGCCCGTACTCGCTGGTTACCCAGCAACCGTTGGGTGGCAAAGCCCAGTTCGGCGGCCAGCGTTTGGGTGAGATGGAAGTGTGGGCGCTCGAGGCCTACGGAGCTGCGTACAGTCTGCAGGAAATGTTGACGGTGAAGTCCGACGATGTCGCCGGTCGAACCCGTATGTACGAGGCAATCGTCAAGGGCGAGAACGTGCTCGAACCAGGTCTGCCGGAATCCTTCAACGTTATGATGAAGGAACTGCAGAGCCTCGCCTTGGACATGGAATTGCTCGAAGAGACCCCGGCCGAATAGCTGGGGCTGTGAGGAGGTAGCATGGAGGATCTCTTTAGTCTCTTTGAGAAGCCCAAGAACCCGTTGCTGTTCAACGCCTTGCGCATCTCGATCGCGTCGCCAGACAAGATTCGATCGTGGTCGCACGGGGAGGTTCGTAAGCCTGAGACCATCAACTATCGAACCTTCAAGCCTGAGCGGGACGGTTTGTTCTGCGCCAAGATTTTCGGGCCGACCAAAGACTACGAGTGCAACTGCGGCAAGTACAAGCGCATGCGCCACCGTGGCGTGGTCTGCGAAAAATGCGGCGTCGAGGTAATTCAGTCGAAGGTGCGCCGCGAGCGCATGGGGCACATCGACCTGGCGACTCCGGTTGCCCATATCTGGTTCCTCAAAAGCCTACCCAGCCGCATTGGGACCCTTCTCGACATGACTCTCAAGGAGCTCGAGAAGGTTCTCTATTTCGAATCCTACGTCGTCATCGATGCGGGCAAGACGCCGCTGCAGCAAAAAGAGTTGCTGAGCGAGAACCGCTATCGCAAAGCGCGTGAGGAGTACGGGGACAGCTTTCAGGCCGAAATGGGAGCTGAGGCCATCCGTGCTCTTCTAAAGGAGATCGAGGTCGACAAGCTCGTCCAGGAACTGCGCGTCGAGATGCGCGAGGCGACGAGCGAAGCCAAGCGTAAGAAGATGGCCAAGCGACTCAAGGTGGCAACCGCCTTCAAGCGCTCAGGCAACCGTCCCGAGTGGATGATTCTTGAGGCGGTTCCGGTGATCCCACCGGATCTGCGGCCCCTCGTGCCTCTGGATGGCGGCCGTTTCGCTACCTCGGATCTGAACGATCTCTATCGTCGCGTGATCAATCGTAACAACCGCTTGAAGCGCCTGATGGAGCTCAACGCTCCCGACATCATCGTGCGCAACGAAAAGCGCATGCTGCAGGAAGCCGTGGATGCCTTGTTCGACAACGGCCGCCGCGGCCGTGCGATCACGGGCCCCAATAAGCGTCCGCTGAAGTCCTTGTCGGATATGCTGAAGGGTAAGACGGGACGCTTCCGCCAAAACCTCCTCGGCAAGCGCGTCGACTACTCCGGGCGTTCCGTGATCGTCGTTGGCCCCGAACTGCGCTTGCACCAGTGCGGTTTGCCCAAGAAGATGGCGCTCGAGCTGTTCAAGCCGTTTATTTACAACAAGCTGGAAGAGCGCGGTCATGTAACCACCATCAAGAGCGCCAAGAAGATGGTGGAAAAGGAAAGGCCGGAAGTTTGGGATATCCTGGATGAGGTAATCACCGAGCATCCGGTTCTGCTGAACCGTGCGCCCACTCTGCATCGCC
>CAZGSN010000452.1:0-3042 GCA_964528465.1 uncultured Binatia bacterium (SeqCode) | reverse complement strand
TCATCCGCGATCCTGACATCCTGCAGCCGGCCGACTATCCGGCGAACGACCGCTTCCCTGCCGCCACGCACGAGGAAGCCCTCGACCGGGCAACGATGATCATGCAGCGGCTGAAGGATTACATCGACAGGTCTTTCCGCTTGTCCGATGGCGATGTGTCGGGCATTTCCCTGCTCCTGTCGAACCTGGTTGCCGGCAACTTGATTGCTGTCAATGCGGCCGGCGACGGCATCGAGTCGATTGCTGCGGTCGATGTCGATCTGGCTACCGTTTCAGCCTTTATCCTGACGCTACTGGACGATGCCAATGCGGCCGCCGCAAGGGCTACGCTGGGCGCGATGGCCTCGACCGGGGGCAGCCTGAGCGGATACCTGAACGATGCTAGGGCGACAGTGGCCAGCCATGCCACGACAGCAGACATCTGGGGGGCGGCAGGCAACGAGATCGATTTCACCGGATCTGCCACCATCACGGATTTCCCCGATGCTGCCCAGGCTGGGTCATGCCGTGTTCTGCACTGCGCCAGCACGCCGACATTCACGAATAATGCGAATATCAGCGTGCAGGGTGCGGCGAACTACACCGCAACTGCCGGAGATATCGCCGTCATTCACGCGATCACGACCAGCACTTTTAGGGCCGTCATTTTCAAGGCCGACGGGACGCCGGTTGTAGGTGGTGGCGGCGGTGGTGAACAAATACAGGAAATATCCGCTTCGGTTGGTTCGAGCGCTCTGACGATTTCAACCGGTTCGCTCTCGCTCGATTTCCGCTCAACGACCGCTGGCAGCGGCACGGTGACGACAGTTACCGGCGACCCTGCCGACTTGGTTGTCTCATCCGGCTCAACACTCGGCACGGTATCCGCCACACCACATCGTTTGTGGGTGGCGGCGATCAACAACGCTGGCACCATCGAGCTTGCTGTGATGAACACGCAGATCAGTGACGGAATTGCTGCGGTGGATGAAGGTGGTTTGATCTCGACCACGGCTGAAGGCGGTGCTGGTGCGGCGGACAGTGCAGGGGTGTGGTACTCCACCACGGCACGGTCGAACGTGGCCTTCCGGCTGATCGGCTACATCGAATCGACGCAGGCGACGGCCGGAACATGGGCCACGGCACCTTCAAAGATTCAGGGCATGGGGCCTGGCGTCAAGAAGCCAGGGGATGTCGTGCAAACCGCGTGGGCGCACAAGACTGATACGTTCTCGACGGCCAGCACATCAATGACGGACATCACAGGGTTGAGTTTATCGCTTACGCCGACAAGTGCCGTAAACGCTGTGCGCTTCACGGCGGCTTTATGCGGAGGCGGATCAGCCTCGAACTACCAGAACTACAACGCAGTGCGCGACTCGACGGTACTGAATCAAGCCGACTCCGCTGGATCGCGCATTCGGACAACCATGTCGGTTTGCGCGAATGGTGCCGGCTTCACGCATTCTGCCACCATCAGCGTGATCGACAAGCCCTATAGCACGTCCGCCTTGACCTACAAGATGCAGATGTCTGTTATATCCGGGACGGGATATATAAACCGCACCGGAACTGACACCGACAGCACCAATTTCCCTAGGGGAGCATCGTCACTCAATGTTGAGGAGATTCAAGCATGATCGCAGACATACTGAATTACAAGGGCTTGCGTGGCTGGTCGTGCGGAGACAGCTATGCGACGCTGACGTGGGACGACGCGGAAGCCGGGCGTGCGAAACCGTCAGAGGAAGAAATTGCCGCGTGGGATTTGGAATACGAAGCCGACAAGGTGGCGCAATCGCAGACACAGCAAGCCGACGTTACCGCCCGCCAAGCCGCGAAGGTCGAACCGGTCATCCAATACCTAGTCACCCATACGCCGGAGGAATGCGCGCAGTACGTTCAGGACAACGTGGTCGACCTGGCGTCTGCCAGGGCCTTCCTGAAGAAGGTTGCCATGGCGCTGTCGGTTTTGGCGCGGAAGGATCTGCGGTGAGAATCCACCTCATCCACGGCATCCACTCCAACGGCGTCGGAAACACCGGAAAGCTGGCGCCTGCCTTCCGCGAGGCGGGCTTCGATGTCTTCGCCCGCCGCTACGGCTGGGCCTTCGCCAGCCCGGCCATCCTGCCGGGGCTGGTGAACTGGCAGAACGGGCGCCGCGCCAAGCGCCTGGCCGAGACCATCGCCGACGGCGACGCCATCGTCTGCCACAGCAACGGCGCGGCCGTGGCCTACGAGATCCAGGCCGAGCACCGCGAACTCTCCGCCATCATCCTCATCAACCCCGCGCTCGATGCCGACACCGACTTCCACAACGTCGAGCGCGTGCTCTGCCTGCACAACGCCGGCGACGACGTGGTCGGCCTCTCCGCCGCGCTGCCCTTCAACCATTGGGGAATGATGGGCCGGGACGGCTACCACGGAAGCCTCGCCAACGTGGTGAACGTCGATTGCGCCGTCCCGCCCGACGGCCTGCCGAAGCTCTGGGGACACTCGGCCCTCTTCGAACCCGAGAACCTGCGCGCCTGGGGGGCAGCCCTGGCGCGTGAAATGAAGCTCATGACCGGGAAGGAATAAAAATGGGCAACGAGATCGATCCCGTCGAATTCGGGAAGTTGGTGCAGGCCGTCGAAACCCTCACATCCGGGCAAGCGGAGATCAAGCGCGACCTGGACGACCTCAAGGCAACCTTCACCGGCGGGAAGGGTCTCGTCGCCGGCCTGATGGTCGCCGCTGGCGGCATCGGCGCCAGCGCCAAGCACCTACTGGAAAGCGTTTTCAAGTGACCTACGTCGCCGTCCTCATCGTCGGCGGCATCGTCGCCATCTGCGCCGCCGCGATAATCGCTTCCATGCTTCTCGACATCATGCGCGACGACGATGAACAGGGTCGCCCTTAAGGATCAACTGATCCTGCACGAGGGCTTGCGACTCAAGCCCTATAAGGACGCCGTGGGCAAGACGACCGTCGGCGTCGGCCGCAATCTCGACGACAGGGGCATCAGCATGCATGAGGCGATGTTCCTGCTAGACAACGACATCGAGGCCGTCGAGGACGATC
>CAZGSN010000451.1:0-3295 GCA_964528465.1 uncultured Binatia bacterium (SeqCode) | reverse complement strand
TGAGGGCGCGGAAAGTTTTTGTGAATAAGCCTATGTTGAGCCCGTCTAGAGGCTGGTGCTGTGGAGCGAAGTGATCGTGAATTGGTACACGAGTGCCGGCAGGGAGACAAAGAAGCCTTTCGGGAGCTTGTCGAACGCTATCAGCGTCGCATCGTGTCGGTAGCCATGGGTATGGTGCATAACCAAGAGGACGCTATGGAGATTGCCCAGGACACCTTCATCAAGGCCTACGAAAGCCTTGATCGGTTCAAAGGCGAATCCAGCTTCTATACTTGGCTGTATCGCATCGCGGTGAACCGGGCCATCGACTTCCGGCGCAGTGAGCGCCGGCGTCCGACAGTTGCGATCGATGATTTACTCGGTCCTGAGGCTAGTGCCGAGGGCCTGGAACCGCAGATCAAGGAAGAACGTTCGCCGGAGCCGTTTGCCGAGGCACAGTCGCGACAGATCGGCGAGCGGGTTACTGAGGCCATCAACGAGTTGACCCCTGATCACAAAGCCGTAATACTCCTGCGCGAAGTTGAAGGCCTCTCCTACGACGAAATCAGCCGCGTCATGCAATGTTCCAAAGGTACGGTGATGAGTCGCTTGCACTATGCGCGCAAGAAACTGCAAAGCAGGCTCAAGGACTGCATTTGAAGGTGAGGCCCCACGATGTCGATCCCATTCATCCCTACAAGCCCACCCCTACTCGTGAGGGATGACAGATGACCTGCCGAGAGGTCGCTGGCCTATTACCCCGTTTCTTTGATGCCGAACTCGATTCCCGGCAGATGCGCGCCGTGGCTATGCACAGTTCCCGTTGTCCTTCCTGCGAGCAAGAACTGCGCAGTCTTGAATCCGTGCAGGGACTAGTCTGCCGCACGATCCAAAGCCGGGTCGAGGCGGTAGATCTCAGCGGCTTTTGGTCGACTCTGGAAGCAAAGCTTCCCGCCCGTAAGCTGTCACCCCGGCAGCGACTACAGAATTGGTGGGAAGATGCGGCGCCACGTTGGGATATTCGCGTGCCGGCCTTTGCAGCCGCAGCCATGCTTGCCGCCCTTGCTTTCTATTTTCTTACCCAAGCCCCTCAGCCCGGTACTGCACCTGGCACACCGCAGGTGGCGATTGTGGAGAATAACGAAGCCACCATCGACTCCCTGGAAACCGAAGCTGACTCGGTCGCGGTGATGAGCGACCCCGAGACGCGTACGACGATTCTGTGGGTCAGTGATGACTACCCCTTGGAGGCCATAGCCCCGTGAGTGTACGCACCACGGCTTCCTGGGCTCTGGCGCTAGTCGCGCTATTGGCGCCGTTTCTCGCATCGGCCCAGGCCGAGCCTGCCATCTTGAGCAGTCATCCGATCGGTGAGACTGTCGAGGTCCGTATCGGTGCGGTGCTCGCCAGCAATTCCAGCAACGAATTCGACCACCGACTGGCCTCGTTGCACCGGCAGTTCAATCGTTTCTTTACCTATTCCTCTTATCAACTCGTCAAAGAGGAACGACAGCGCGTTGCTTGGGGGGCGCGAGCTGGGTTCGAGGTCCCAGGCGGACGCTACGTCGTCGTCATTCCCCGCGAGCACAAGAACGATCGTGTGTCCATGAAAGTCTTGGTCATCGAAGGAGCGCGGCCCATCATCGATACGGTGCTGTCGCTGCGCGATCGCGGCACCTTTCTCTTGGGTGGTCCGCGCCAACCTGACGGAGCGCTGATCCTCGCAATTGGCGCAGATACGAGGCAGTGATGTTTCCAATCTTCTTGAAGGTGGTGGACGATGTCGTGACCGGCGCCTTGCTGGTGCAACGGTTCGCAACGCTGTTGCAACCTGCCACGCTGGCCAATCCCCTCATCGCGACCATTGCAGCGCTAGCCTCCATGCTCTCGCTGCTCATCCTCAGCGGCGTGGCGATCAGCTCGGTAGTCATTCTGCTCGCCGCGATCCTCGGCCTTTACTTCCTCGTCACTGAGGTTTTGGGCATCAGTATCGAAGTTGCCGTTCCGTAGGCGGGGTCGTCTTTGCGATTGCGCGGCGAGTCTTAGGGCTCTCATCTATTCAGTCTTGATGCCGGTCTGCGCGTGCGCAGGTTGCGCCGACCCCGGGGCGCGGGTGACCTGCTATCCTGCAACCTCCCGATTCCAGATACTCTAATCGCTCGTGGGCGCTTGTGCGGTGTTTCCGCAAAGCGACCGCTTCACGATTGCAGCAGGCGAGCCGCGTCCTTCGCGAAGTAAGTTAGGATCATGCTGGCTCCAGCGCGACGGATCGACAGCAGAGTTTCCATCATGACGCGGTCATGGTCCACCCAACCGTTGGCAGCCGCAGCCTTGATCATGGCGTACTCGCCGCTGACGTTGTAGGCGGCCACCGGGTACGCAAACGTTTCCCTTACTCGCCAAATGAGATCCAAGTACGCGAGTGCCGGCTTGACCATGACGATGTCGGCACCCTCTTCAATGTCGAGTTCTACCTCGCGTAAGGCCTCGTCGCCGTTGGCTGCATCCATCTGGTAAGAGCGACGATCGCCAAACTGCGGTGTCGACTCGGCCGCTTCGCGAAAGGGACCGTAGAAGGCGGAAGCAAACTTAGCGGCATAGGCCATGATGGCGATGCGTTCGAAGCCTTCTTCGTCCAAGGTTTCGCGAATGGCAGCAACGCGACCGTCCATCATGTCGGAAGGGGCGACAATGTCTGCCCCAGCTTTGACGTGCGACAGCGCCTCCTTGGCGAGTAGATCGAGAGTGGAGTCGTTGTCGACATCACCCTCAACCACAACTCCACAATGGCCGTGATCGGTGTACTCGCAAAGGCAGACATCGGTGATGACCACCAAATCCGGTGTTGCCTTCTTGATGGCGCGTACCGCTTGTTGCACGATTCCGTTGTCGCTGTAGGCCGCGGAGCCGGCGCTGTCCTTGTGTTCCGGTATCCCGAAGAGAATCACCGCGGGGATACCAAGATCCTTGATTTCTCGGCATTCCTCGACAGCTCGATCGACCGAGAGCTGTGCGATGCCGGGCATGCTGGAAACGGGATTGCTGACATCGTTTCCCGGCACGACAAACAAAGGCATGATCAGGTTGTCGCGACTGAGGCGCGTTTCGCGCACCATGCGGCGATGTGTTTCCGTACGCCGCATTCGACGGCCACGGTACTCGGGAAATCCCATGGCGGAGAGCCTACCAACTCCACCGGCCGCAAGGAAGAGAAGCGCGCATTTCCATCAGGGCCACGTCAAAGTCGCCTCCGGAAGACCTGATGGGGCTCCATCCGACGCGGGCTGGGGGCAGCCCGTCTCCAATGCTCACGCAA
>CAZGSN010000450.1:0-3277 GCA_964528465.1 uncultured Binatia bacterium (SeqCode) | reverse complement strand
TGCAGACAACTTACCCTTCTCGGGTACCGGAGTCCGGCAGCTCGCGAGTGGAACTAGCGGACAGATTCCCAGCGGTGTCACCGTGGGCGTCGCCGTTACCGTAGGCGTCGGCGTTTCGGTAGGCGTATCCGTTACCGTAGGTGTCACCGTCACAGTCGGAGTCTCTGTCACCGTCGGTGTCTCCGTCGCTGTACTCGTCGGCGTATCCGTCGGCGTCATGGTCGGCGTCTCCGTCACCGTCGGCGTCTCCGTCGCTGTACTCGTAGGCGTATCAGTCGGCGTCGCTGTCGTAGTCTCTGTCGCCGTCGGCGTCTCCGTCGCTGTACTTGTAGGCGTCTCCGTCGGCGTCACGGTTGGAGTCTCTGTCACCGTCGGTGTCACCGTCGGTGTAATCGTAGGCGTCTCCGTCGGCGTCACAGTTGAAGTCTCCGTCACCGTCGGGGTTTCGGTTGGAGTGCTCGTAGGCGTCTCCGTCGGGGTTTCCGTTGCGGTATTGGTGATAGTCGGAGTCGCCGTCGGGGTATCGGAATGCGTTGGCGTTGCCGTTGCTGTGTTGGTCTGCGTCGGCGTTGCGGTCGGCGTGCTGGTCGCGGTGGAGGTAGGTGTGTTGGTAGCCGTGGATGTGGGAGTGCTCGTGGGGGAGAAGGTGGGCGTCCTGGTCGGGGTTTGCGTTGGCGTACTGGTCACGGTCGGAGTGTTGGTGGGTGTCACCGTGGCGGTGCAGGCTGGGTCGACGTCGCTGGGGCAAGCAGAGGCAGAGCCGGTACAGGTCTCCGCTACGTCGCAGCCCCCGCTAGCAGCTCGACACACTTGGCCCGCAGAACGAAACTGACAGGCGGAGGTACAGCACGAGGTGCTGCTGCCGTTGGCTCCTGCAAGATCGCACTGTTCGCCGGGCTCGACACTGCCATTGCCGCAGGACACGGTTTCTATCCTTACGTCGTCGACCCAATGGTCGTTGTTGATGCCACCGGTGCGACCGCCGAACCCGAAGCGCCAGCCGCCCACAGCAGGCCAGCTCGGCAGCGACACATCGATCAAGGCGATGGAGTCATTGGTGCTGTTGTTCTGGACGACCGCGAGCCGGCCTGCCGCAGTGACCGTAACCAGGATGTCGACGAAGCTACTCGTATGAATCGTGCGCGTTGCTGAGGTGCTGATGATGCTGTTGTTCCAGCGTACCTGGACAGTGTTGAAGCTGTCGCCGCCGCCATTGTCGAAGGTATCGAACGAGACGGTGAGCCCGAGCCCGGCGTGACCGTCTTCGCCCCAGGCGCCGTTGGGCACGTCGCCGAATTCGAAGCTGGCACCGTCGGCGCCGCCGCCGTTGCCGATCAGCAAGCGAAAGCGTGCGGCAAAGCTCTGCACCGCAGCGCCGGCGTCGAGGTCGTTCATGACCATTGATCCGGTCTGGCCGTTGGTGGTCGTGGTCAGCTTGACCACTCCCGAATTGTAGGTTGCGCTGCCGTACAAGGTTACCCCCGATACTGGGGGGCTGTTGAAGTCGCTGCTGAACGACGCTGAGTTCCAGGTGCCGATCACCAGGTTATCGATGGAGTGCTGATCGGTGGCTCCACCGGTACGCGCACCAACCACGAATTGTCGGCCGGAAACGGCGCCCCAACCGGACACGCTCACGGCATTGATGGCAAGCGTGTGGTTGTGGTGCACGGTCAACGTGCCGTTGGTCATCTTCACGTCGAAATCGACGAAGCTCCCGGTACGGAGGGTCAACGTGGCGCTTTGGGCGATGCTGGTGCCGTTGTACTTGACCTCCACCTTATTGACGACGTCACCGCCACCGCCGTCGTACGTATCGAGGCTGAGTGCGAGGCCGGTGCCAAGCCCCTCTTCCGCGGCCCCCATCGATGCCGGACTGCCGAAGTTTATGCTCATGCCGTCAGCCCCTGAGCCACCGCCGATAAAGATCCGCGCATGCAAGTCGAAGCTATCGACGGCCAACCCGCTGTCCAGATCGTTGATAACCATGGTGCCGGTCTGGCCACCGGCGGCAGGCGTCAACTGTACACTGCCGCTCGTGTAGCTCGCATTGCCGCTGAGCGTGACGCCGCTGACCGGGGGGCTATCGAAGTTGGAAACAAACTGCCCCGCGTACGCAGGTGCCACCGCGTAAACACCAACAGCGACCAGTACCAGGAATCGCAACTCGAACCGTTGTGCGCGTTTGCTCATCGACTCACTCTCTCGTGCGCAGCATCGCTGCGGCAACCTTCCGCCATGTGTAAGGAAACGCTTGCGTATCACAACCGTAGCGATTTGTGCACAGGCAAAAAGGCTTCCAGATGCGGCGCCAACGCCGGACCAGGCAGTCACCGCCCACGTTGGTATCGGCGGAGGTGACGAGATGGCCGCGGTCATAGGAGTTTGCCATCACGATGCTCCCGAAGCTTGCGGTTCACGAAGGGATGATTCATCGTAGGGCCTACGCACAGATCGAGGTAATGCGGAGCACGAGAAGAGAAGCGGAGGGCCAAGAGTGATGGAGGGTCGCCTTGAGGATATCGTTGCTGACGCCATGAAACTCCCGGAGCAAGAGAGGGTGGCACTTGCGCGTGAACTCATCGCGAGCCTGGACCCGGAGCTAGAGCCGGATGTCGAAGGCCTCTGGCTCGCTGAAGCGGCGCGGCGACTCGAAGAATTACGGACAGGAAAAGCGCAGGGGATACCGGCAGAGGAAGCATTTGCGAGGGTACGACACGCCCTGCGGCGATGAAAGCGGTATTCCATGAGGAGGCACTCGCCGAGATGCTGGAGTCGGCGAGCTACTACGAGAATCGCTCGGAAGGTCTCGGGTTGGACTTTCTGAATGCTGTTGAACAGGCGGCTCAACGCATTCTCAACCAGCCAAATGCCGGGACACGCGTGTATGACGACATACGCAGGCGCCTCGTCGCCGGCTGTCCGTTCGCGCTTCTCTACTCCATCGAGACCGATCTCATCTTCACTGTTGCGGTGATGCACCAACGTCGTCGGCCCGGCTATTGGCGGCAACGAGTAAACAGCTAGGAGCGACCGGCCGTCGCTTGCTGCACCCGAGAGAAGGACGGAATGAACCCGAAAACCTCAGTTGGCGTGCACGGCGACTGGCCTAGCGCTTCGAGACGCCGCCAAAACCTTCGATACGCTTCGCTACTCAGGAGGCGGCTCCTCAGCGCGAACGGTTATTGGGATCGGCAAACAAACTTTCCGTTCGGCCTGAGGAGCGGCCATCTGTTCAGGCCGCGTCTCGAAGGCCATCTCAAGTGCCGTTGTGAGA
>CAZGSN010000449.1:0-9151 GCA_964528465.1 uncultured Binatia bacterium (SeqCode) | reverse complement strand
GTCCAGAATGAGGGGTATCCTCCTTGACTTGACGACATTGAGGACGGCCCGTCTCCAAGGACGGATACTTGATGTTCGCCGCGGTCGCTCCGAATCGACCGCGGCTGCAAAGACGAGCTTACTTGGGGGGCATGCGGATGGAGCCGTCGAGGCGGATGGTCTCGCCGTTCAAGTAGGCGTTCTCGACGATGTGTGCGGCTAGCGCACCAAACTCTGCGGGGCGTCCAAGGCGATTGGGGAACGGGATATTGGCAGCCAGTGCCTGGCGTGCCGGTTCGGGAAGCAGCCCAAGCATCGGGGTATCGAAGGTGCCGGGGGCGATCGTCAAGCAGCGAATTCCGTCGCGCGACAGGTCGCGCGCAATGGGCAGGGTCATGCCGACAACGCCACCCTTCGAAGCCGAGTAGGCGGCCTGGCCGATCTGCCCGTCAAACGCCGCGACCGAAGCCGTGTTGATCAACACGCCACGCTCGCCCTCTTCATTGGGTGTGTTCTTGAGCATTTCCGTGGCGGCAAGGCGGATCACGTTGAAAGTACCGATCAGATTGACGCGGATGCACAGTTCGAACATCTCCAGCGGCATCGGACCCGCTTTGCCGGTTGTCTTCATGGCCGTGCCCACGCCGGCGCAATTCACCGCAATGTGGACGGCACCAAACTTGGCCATGGCCTTCTGCAACGCGTCCGTTACCTCCGCTTCGCTGGTGACGTCGGCCGGCGTAAAGATTGCCTTGTCGGCGCCCAGCGACTCGACAAAGGCCGCGCCATTCGAGTTGGCGCGATCGATGATCACGGCACGTGCACCCTTGCTGACAAAGGCGCGAACCGTTGCCTCGCCCAAACCTGACGCGCCGCCGGTAACGACAGCCACCGAACCTTCTAGCTTCATTGTATCCTCCTTGGGTGATTGGTCTTTGCTCTAGTGACCGAAGAAAGGCGCCGGTTTAGCACCGACACCAGTTCGGTCAACGCTCCCACCAGCGCAAGCGCCGGATCGGAAGGCAGCTATCCCTCGCGGCGCGTCAGATGAAATGCCCTCGTCAGTGACTCTGGCGTGGCCCTGCGGCCTTCGCTCCTGTAGCTTGCCGCGAAGGTGTCGGCTCCCATAGAATGACGGGCATGACGCGAATCCCGACGACCCTGTTCTTTGCCCTTCTCACCACCCTTGCTGTTGCTTGTGCGACGGCGCCGTTCACCGGTCGCTCACAGCTCATTCTGGTCTCCGAGCCGCAGGAGATGCAGTTGGGGGCCGATGCCTACCGGCAAACTCTGGCCAAGGCCAAGCTGGTGCGTGACCCGGAAGTGGTTGGGCTTGTGCGCTCCGTGGGCGAGCGCATTGCGGCCGTCTCAGGTCGCAATGATTACCGCTGGGAGTTCAACGTCATCGACGATGATCGGCAGATAAACGCCTTTGCGCTCCCCGGCGGTAAGGTGGCCGTGTACACGGGGATCTTTAAGGTAGCGCGCGACACGGCAGGGCTTGCCGCGGTCATGGGGCATGAGGTGGCACACGCGTTGGCGCATCATGGTGCGGAGCGCATGAGCCAAGGGATGGCCGCGCAGGTCATTCTCAGTGGCGCGTCGATCGCGCTGAGTTCGCAATCGCCGGTAGCACAGCAAAGCATCATGCAGGCCCTCGGGCTTGGGGCACAGGTGGGTGTGCTTCTACCTTTCGGCAGAGAGCAGGAATCGGAGGCCGATCGCATTGGCCTCATCCTCATGGCTAAGGCTGGCTACGACCCAAACGCTGCCTACGACCTATGGCGTCGCTTCGAGCAAACCAGCAGCGGCGGTCCCCCCGAGTTTCTTTCGACGCACCCGAGTTATGGGACGCGGCAGGACAACATTAAAGGATGGATCCCGGAGGCCATGCCCTATTATCAGGCCGCGCAGGCTGCGACGGTGAGAGCGTTGCCCGCGCGCTAGCCGTGCCGGAAAGGCGTTGGGCGGGTCCCGCTACCCCGCCGATAGCCGCCGGAAATGCAGGAGTAACGAGAGGCCGACGTAGTAAACGGGGAAAAACATGGAGACCCATCCCAACTCCGGTGACGGGGATGGGAACTGCGCCAGCAGCAGCAGCGATAGCAAAGCCCAAACCGCGCCCAGCACGAATGTGGTCTTGCGCGCTACCGGGTTCTTGCTTGGGTAGAGGTAGCGGATCGGCACGAACACCAGGATCGAGAACAGCACGAGCAGGAAGACATTTACCGCGACCGAGGTCTGCAGCACGTACAAGTAAAAAATCACAATGTTCCAATACGAGGGGAAGCCCTTGAAGAAGTCATCGTCGGTCTTGGCGTCGACCTGGCAGAACTGGTAGCCGCTGGCCAGCAAGGGCAGCGAGCAAACGAACAAGCCCCAGACGCCGCTGGGCACCAGCCCTGCGATGTAGGCCAGGACAATCGGGACCACAACGTAGGTCAGGTAATCCACGATGTTGTCGAGCAGGGCTCCGTCGAATTGCGGCAGAACCTGCTTCACCCGCACCCGCCGCGCCAGCATGCCGTCGGTCGAGTCAATGAAAGTCGCCAGGGCCATCCAGGCGAAGGCAAATTGGTAATTGCCACGGGCTGTAGCTTCGAGGGCAAGGAAGCCGAGCACGGCTCCGAGCGCCGTATAGAAGTGGACCCCCCACGCCGCGACGGTCGGTGCATTCATTGGCTTGTTCGTCCCATGGCGGGTAGGCACACGAGGCCTACTCGTTGGCTACTGTGCAAAGAAGAGGCGGCTCTGTCGCGCGGGGTGTGTCGGCGTTGTCCTGTGGCGTGCTTGAGAAGAGACATGTGTAGCCCTGTAACCCGCAGCAAGGGAACCTGTCTGGGTGCGTGCTGCCAATCAAGAGCACAAGGGGGAACTGTCGTGCAAGCTCCGCGCACGCCTAAACCTGTCGGCGCACGACCAAACGGCGGCATCACGGGACCCATAAATAAAAAGGCCCCGGCCCTAAAGCTAGGACCGAGGCCTCATAGCGCATCACGAATTGGTTCCTAGATCTTCGAAACGTTGGCAGCCTGTAGGCCCTTGGGGCCTTGTGTCACCTCGAACTCCACACGCTGGCCCTGATCCAAGGAGCGAAACCCTTGGCCACCAATGGCGGAGTAGTGCACAAACACATCCTGGCCGTCATCTTTGGTGATAAAGCCGTATCCCTTTTGGCCGTTGAACCACTTGACTGTACCTTGCTCCATGCTGCCTTCCCCCTTTCGGGTTGCCTTGAACTCGTTCCTAAGGGAGCTGCTTACGAAGGTGGGACTGACCAGGGAATGGGCGCGCCGAGTACGCGCTTGTCGCTAGTGTTTCCTCAACCACTCGGGAACCTTGCCCTTGAAACTGCGCGGCCTCATAGCACGCGTTTGCGAGCCGCTGCAAGAAAAAAATCGGAGGGTGTCGATGTCCGCCAAGCCTCGTGCACCAGGTCGAAGTTGGCGACAAAATTTCGCATTCGGAAAGCCGTGTCGGCATCACGGCGACACGCAGAAACAAGGCGAGCCCCGGTATCTCTCATCCCAGCCAGCGGGTCGTGGCACGGTTGACTCGTCGCTCGATCGCTATGCACACAACCGCCAGGGTGCCAGTCGACAGCAGGCCCGCCATAACGAACACCCCCAGGGGCATCCCTATCAAGGTGCGACCAAGCCAAATCATGTACGGCTGATGCATCAGGTAGAGGCCGTAGGAGTATTCGCCAACCCGAGCCAATGACCGACGGAGGAACGCATGCGATTCGATACCCCACGCGAGGTTGGCGAGAACAATGCTCAACCCGCAAGCAATCAGGCCGTCGGTGGCGAGATAGGCGAGTGGGTATCCATAGGAATACACCCCGGCTGCATACAAGAGTGCCCCCGCGCAGAGAGTAACCGGATGAAACAACCGCCGCGCAAACACCTCGGGCGAGTGGACATACGCGTCGGCAAGGACGATCCCCACTGTAAACTCAAAGAGTCGCGACGGGAACACGGCTCCCAGCAACAAGGATTCACTGTACTCCGAGGCTAGCGGGAACAGCAGCAGGTAGCGGACAAAGACCGTGACCAAAGCCGCTATGCTCAAAAAGCCCCAGCCGCCAAGGGTACGGAAGGCTCGCCAAAGCACGGGGAACACAAGATAGAGCTGCACCAATAGGCCGAAATACCACCAGGCAGCGTTGGCATAGAGGAAGACATCCAAGGGGTAGATGCGGTCGCCGAGGAAACTCAACAGAAACCGGTAGTCGATGGCTTCCAGGTGAAATATTGGAGGCGAGATCAAGTAGACGATATGCGCCGTCCAGTAGAGAGGAAAGAGGCGCGCCAGGCGTCCCCGGTACCAAGACAGCCAGGTTGTCGGCACACCCCGTCGAGCCACGCTCAGGCCGAGGGTAAACCCACTCAGCAGGAGAAACACGGCGACACAGTGGAATCCCACCGACGATACGGCGACGAGCGAGGCGCGCCCAGCACAGCCCAGTAGCGCGAACCCTGGGCTCGCGGCACCACACATCTTTTGCCAGTAGCCGGGGTGCAGAGGCCAGGGATAGGGGCTGAACTCCTTGAATCCGTGAAAAAACACGATCCAAAGGATGGCGATCCCCTTCATCGTGTCGGGCCAAATAAGCCGCACCCGCTCTGACGGTGTAGCCTCTCCCGTTCGGCTGGCGCCCGTATTTGGCTGGCTCACACGAAATCAGCCATTAGGGCAAGCTGCTCGACCCATTCATCAGGGAGCAGCGATACCGTGCCCCCAAATTGTTTCACATAAAGAGTGATTTTCGCGGTTTCCTCGATCAGCATGGCGCGAGTTGCCGCCTTGCGTAGGTTCTTGTCCACCGTCATCAGGCCATGGTTCTGCAGGATGCAGCCGCGACTCTTGAGAAGAGCACTGCCCACGGCATCCGCGAGATCCTTGGAGCCCGGCATGTACCAGGGTACGGTCACCGTGTCGCGCAGAAAGACAGCATCCGTGTTGAGCGGAGGGAAAACTTGGTTGGTGATACCAAAAGCTGTCGCAATCGGAGCGTGCGTATGTACAGCCCCAGTGGTGCCCGGCCGTGCCCCGTAGGCGGCCCAGTGCATTTGCCACTCTACTGAGGGTACCCGCTCCCCCTCCACTACCGTGGCGTCAGACCGGATGCGCACCAGATCCGCGACCGCGAGCCCTCCCTTGTACATTTGGCTGGGCGTGATCCAGATCGTTTCCCCGTCAGCCGCCATGGCGCTCACGTTACCGCCCGTGGCCGTCAGTAAGCCCATGGAGAAGAGTTCATTGGTGATCTGCAATACCTGCTCGCGCGCTTCCTCGCCCATGCTGCGACTCCTTTGCGCAGAATACATCCACTGATCCCCTAGTCGAGGTCAAGCGGACCACTTTGGGCAATGAGCCACGAATTCATCGGCTCTCCCAGGGAATACCCTAGGGGCGAGCTGTTTGAACCAACAAAACGACGATCAACAGGAGCGACTGAGACAGGTCTGAGACACGGCGTGTAGGAGTGTCCCGGTCGGATAAATCGCGATCTCCCCAGCCTTT
Organism: uncultured Binatia bacterium (SeqCode); assembly: GCA_964528465.1. Classification (GTDB taxonomy): domain Bacteria; phylum Desulfobacterota; class Binatia; order HRBIN30; family HRBIN30; genus CAZGSN01. Next base: position 3,643 of record CAZGSN010000449.1, on the reverse strand, counting down.
TTTCCACTTCGCAATTGGCCGTTAGGGTTTTGCATGTTAAACTGTGGGTTCGATTCAATGACAACAGTTCGTTCAACTCGCAGCCAGGGAGGATCGACGATGTTCAAAGTTGGAGAAAAGGTCGTCTACCCGGCGCACGGGGTCGGCGTCATTCAGAGCATTCAGGCCAGGAAGATCTCTGGGACAGAGAAGACGTTTTACATGCTTCGAATCCTGGATAATGACATGACCATCATGATTCCGACGGAAAACGTAGCGTCGGTGGGTTTGCGGCGGATCATCGGCCGGGACATGGTGACTAAGGTCTACAAGATCCTGCGCGAAAAAAAGGTCGAGATCGACCAGCAGACGTGGAACCGGCGCTATCGCGAATACACAGAGAAGATCAAGACGGGCTCCGTGTTGGAGATAGCCACGGTGTTGCGCGATCTCTGCGTCTTGAAGAACGACAAGGAGCTGTCGTTCGGTGAGCGTAAGATGCTCGATACCGCCCGTAACCTATTGGTGAAAGAACTATCCATCGCGCGCTCTCACCCGGAGGAGAAGATCATCGCCGAACTCAGCGATATCTTCACGTAAGAGCTTTCTTCCAACTGCAAGCAAGGGCCATCGATGATAACGTCGGTGGCCTTTTCTTTTGCGGTCGCGAGGTCGGCGCAGATCGGTCAGTGCCTAGGGAACTGTGTGGCGGCCGATTCCGACCCCGATCTACTTGCGGGGCTACTTGTGCAGAGGTTTCCCCTTAGGTAGCTCCGCCCTGTCGAAGTTGTCTCAAACCCTGCCTGGCGCTTGGGCTGGTGGCTCGGGACTGGTGAAATCCAAACAAACCCAAGCCCCGAGCCACCAGCCCCCCGCAGCTTAGTCTTGAGACAGTCGATGCGGCACCGTATTCCCACCCCCACGAACACCACGCGTGTCTCTTTCCATCGGTGCAATGCGGCGGCTCCAAGACCCACTGGCACAATCGTCGTTACTCTCTGGCATGGCTCTCGCTCCACCCAGGGCGTGCCGTCGCCAGCAGGCATGGCGACAATCCGCAAGCCGTGGAGGTTTAATGACATACACTGACTCCGATCCCCGCCGCATGATTGCACGGCTCGCTGTGGCTGTTCTGGTCGCAGATGGTCGTATCACCAACGATGAACTCGATGCTCTCGAGTGTCTCGACGGCCTGGGCTTGGGACCGATCTCCGACCGTGCCGAAGGTGAGATTCAACGGGCCAGGCGTGAGGTGATCGATGTGGCGGCTGCCTGTGCTCCTCTTGCTGGAGCATCGGCGCAAGCAGTGGAAACGATCATGGCCACGCTGACGGAGCTAGCGGCAAGTGATGGTAGGATCTCGGCCGCTGAAGTGCAGGTTCTTGAGCGGGTGGCAGAGTGTCTGCTGTTTAAACCCGAGCAGCTTGTGCGGCTACTCGAAGCAGTGACGGCACACCCAGGTGTCCACATCGAGCACAGCATCCAACCGTTGCGCCGTGAGCCCACTGCCCCTCCACCGACAACCGGTAGCAGCGCCCCCGCGCCCCCGCGCGAACCCAGGCTAAGCACCGAATCCGCCTTCAAGATGCTGGGATTGGCGCCAGGGAGCAGTCGTGCCCAAATCGATGCCGCCTACCTGGAGCTAGTGGACCGTTATCAACCCGGTCACGTTCTCAACTTAGGTCCCGAGTTTGTCGTCCTTGCTGTGCGCAAGCTCGGAAAAGCCACCATTGCATACGAGGCAGCACTGGCCTCTCTGCGTACGTGATCACGGCCTATTTGCATATCAGCGCCCCACGAGAAAGGAGTTCATCATGGCCGCAACACACAAAGGGGATCGCATTGCCGAGCTGATCAAGGATGTCGAGGCGGTAGCCAAGCGCCTGCGTAGCGACGTACGCAAACGCGCCGCTGCGTCGAAGCTGACCAAGAGCTTGCAGGACACTGCCAGCAGCCTTCGCAAGCAGGCAGCCGAGGTAGCCGGGCACGTGGAAAAATACGTCCACGAAATCCGCACTGAACTCGAAAAGGGCAGCAAGAAGACTGCACCGAAGCGCAAGAAGAAAGTCGTCGCCAAGAAAGGCACCGCCAGCTCCGGGCTCTAGCGCCTCTGAGCCGGAAAAAATCAGTTGGAACCGCGGATGGACGCGGATAGACGCTGATTGCTTGCGAAACGGATCAATATCAAGAAACACAAGACCATGGACGGGTAAACCTAAAACGTTTTCTCCTTCTGCCCTTGTGGCTCTTGCCTATATCCGTGTTCATCGGCGTCCATCTGCGGTTCAAGTGTTGTTTTCGGGCTGCGGCAACGTCCTTGTTGCGGTGAGCACGAAGTGGAATGGCGGGCACCTCCCTCGGTGGGCACTACCCGCCGACGACGCGTTGGTAGATCTTCGGCAACTCTCTCGGTAGCGAGGCAATGTCGTCGATGACCATGTAACGGGCTCCGTCACACATCTCGCGTAGGTAATCGTGCCCGGCCTTGTCGACGGTGATGCAGAAGGGAGTGATGCCGGCCGCTTCGCATTCGCGCAACGCGATGGTCGTGTCGCGCAAACCGTACACGTTGCTGCGGCGGTCCTGCCCGTAGTCGAAATCCTGCGGAAAGCCGTCGCTCAGCAAGATGATGTGGCGTGCGCGCGAGCTGAGCCCCGCCATTTTTTCCGTGGCGTGACGCAAGGCCGTGCCCATGCGCGTGCTGCGCTTCGGCTCTAGGGCACCAATACGACCCTTCACCGTCGGCGAGAGCGACTCGTTGAAAGACTTCACCAGGTAGAACTCGACGTTCTGACGGCCGTGTCCGGAGAAGCCGTAGATCGCATACGCGTCACCAATCTCTTCCAACGCTTCGGCCATGATCACCAAAGCTTCCTTGGTCACGTCGATAATGCGCCTTTGCTTGTCGCTTGCCTGCGGTGCCGACGGTAACACGTCATCCGCCACTTCAAGGCGCCCGGCCGGCGCCGGCTTCTGCAGCGGTTCGTCGGTCGACGCACTCATGTCGATGAGGAACAGCGTTGCGACATCACGCTCCTCGCGTACCCGTGCGGTGTACAACTTCGAAGACGGAGCACGCTTGGCTCGTCGGTCGACGCGCGCGTTGACAACAGCGTTGAGGTCGAAATCTTCTCCATCTTCGAGGCCTCGAATGACGCGATACATCTCGGGGCGGATCTTCTGGAACTGCCGCCGCACCTCCGGGATGAGCGCCGCGTACTCGAGAAGTGTGGCATTGAAGAACTCCCCCGAATCACTCTCGGTTGGCACTTCGCGCAAACGACACCAGCGCTGCCGGTAGTCGCCAATGTGGTAGTCCCACTCGTCGTAGTAAAAAGAAGCCCCTTCCCCTCGGTTCTCTAACCACCGACGCGGGGCGGCGCGATCGACCTTCTGCCCTTGATAGAGAAGCCGCTTGAGTTCCTGAAGCTGTTCGGAAGGCAGCTTGCCGAGCAGGTCGGTGACATAAAGGCCAAGCCCCTCGATGTCCTCGCTGTACCCTTGCTTCATGCGAATGTCAGCGCCGGCCTCGATGAGCTTCTGCAGTGCTTCCGCGGAAAGCGGCGTGGTCGGCCCCTGCGGCTCCTCCTGCTCGTCTTGCAGTTGCAGCTTCGTGTCGTCCGGCAGGTCGTACGGCTCCGTTGCGGCTGGAGCATCGCCGGCA
>CAZGSN010000448.1:0-16854 GCA_964528465.1 uncultured Binatia bacterium (SeqCode) | reverse complement strand
GGGTGTGCGGCCGGCCGTTGAGGGAGACGCGGGCATCGGCACGCACTTCGATCGGCGACGATCCTAGCCGCTCATAGGTCTCCGCAAGGTGGCGTGCGAAGGACTCGATCATGTCGGGTTGCGTGGACATCATGTACACCTGCAAGGGGGTGAGCGAGTCGTGCGGGTGAACGCGCCATTCGCGACTGGTCGCAACATCTCGAACTAGGAACTCGGTAGCGCCGTGTTTCTCCATCAGCATGACGCGCCACGCGAAGCGGAACCCGCGTTCGTGCCACAGCACGCCGGAGGGTTCGAGGAGATAACGTAAGGGGACGACGAGCTGAATGGATGCGTAGAGGACAGCCCCGACCAACATGTGTCGCCGCCACCCTTGAGTTGGGAGGGTAGCGGGTTGCACTAGTTGTCCGCCGGAATACGTCGAAGCCGAAGCCTGACAGGTCGATCGCGGAAGAATCAGTTCCAGCAGAGTACGCGGCCAGGCGTGGGTAAAGAATATCGGGGTCAAACCGATCATTAACCACGGGAACAAACCGATCGTGGGAAAGAGGGCGGCGGTCATGGTGTGAAACAAGAGAACCGCGATGTAAGCGAGCCGGCGGGTTCGCGGAAGCAAGAGAAACAGTGGGATGGTTAGGTCGAAGAGCGCGCCTGCCCAGCTAAAGACATAGGGGCTAACGGGGTTGCCGATGAGCGGCCCGATCCACGCTAGGTTCTGTCGCTGGGCAAGCCAGACGCGTAGCGGTTGGGCCGCGAATAGCCAATCCGGGTCGAGCTTTGCCCAGCCGGCGTAGAAATACACGACTCCCAGTTGGAAGCGCAGAAGCCAGACACTCCACGCTGGTACCGTGTTTGGCACGAAGGCTTTGCCAGTGCCGCGCCAGGCATCGATCGATGCGGTGCTGCCGCTGGGAAGAAAGGACAACAGGAAGGCAATGAGGCTGATTAAGTAGTAGTGGTTGAGATAGTTGGTGCGATCGATGAGGTGGGCGTAGGTAAATAAGCAGCAAAAGATGGCGGCGCTACAGCGCGTGTAGAAGCCGAGCATGACGGCCGCGGCTGCGATGCCGAGGGCAGCGAAATGTACGTACATGCCGAGGCCAGGCCACGGGCGAATCCATTCGAGGCCCGGATAGGAAAAAAAATAGGTCGGACGTAGATAGAGGCTGCCAATCCAATCATGGGCGAAGTAGCGTACGACGAGGAGCAGGCCGATGGCGCCGAAGATGACTCGAAAAGCGGCGATTGAACTTGCGTCGACCGGGCGCCAGGCGGCGACTATCCACCCCCGGTTGCGCCCCATCCTCAGTCACCATCCGTGTTGAAATGCGGGGTGGTTCCCAAAGCGGAAACTAGATCGACAGCGAGGGCGATGCGTAGCTCGCGCACTTCCTGGTAGGCCCGTTCCACGGCGCTGCGCTGGGTTTGAATCGACGTACGCAGCGGCGGTGGAATCTCGTGGACGGCATCGGCGGTCACTTGGATTTGACGAGTCAAGGATTGATCGATGCTTGGTGCCACCGCCTGAACCAGTACGCGAAGCCCCTCACCTTCGACTTGCTGGTAATGACCGTGATACATGTTGCCGATCCCCTCGATGTTACTTTCGAGTTCGGCAAGGGAATTGTCGCTGCGCCAGGAATCGAGGCGTTCGGGATCCGGGGTGCCTTGGGGAATTCCGGCGGGCTTGCCCAATTTTTTGTCTTCCATGTCGGCCGCGAGCTGCACCAAAGCTCCCACCAGTGCATCAATGGCAGCACCTGGTTCGGCGTAGGTGGGTGTGCCTTGCGTACTGCCGACAAGCTCACCTCGAAAGTTTCCTCCGCTTGGATCCCATTCGGAGGTCAGAATCGTTGCCTGGCGGTGTACGTCCTCGGCGACGGCGAGCAGATAGGCAAGGCGTCGGGGACTATCTTGAGTGCGCAGGCGAGCTAGGGACTGCGCGTCGTCGTGGCTCGCGTCGAAGAGCAGATACTCAATGCTTTGCAGGCCACGGCGCGAGGTACCAAGGGTGTCAATGTAGTCGGCGTTCAAGTCAGCGGCGGAACTGATCTCCTGTTCGATGAGGTCAGGATTGATCGGGGTCCAATCGATCTTCGGTTGCAAGCGTAACTCCAGGTCTTGAACCGGCCCGAACCGAAAGGCTTCACTTTCCTTCCACGATAGACGGGCCTGACGCCAAGCCGCTTGAGCTGCCGCCAGAGTACTAGGCGTTGGATCGGGGCGCAGGGCCTGGCAGGCCTCTACAAGCCGCTGGCAGTCGAGAACGAAGCGGCGATAGGTGGGAAGGATCACGACATCGCTTAGGCTGGCAAAGATTACGGCGCGCGTGTCGGGGAGCGTCGAGGAAGTGCCGCTGCTGCCGCAACCCGTGGAACCGATACAGGCGGCGAGTAGAATCGCCACACTTCTTGGGTAATGTTTCATGAGTCCTCTCCTAAAGCGATTCCAGAAAGCGCAACAAGGCATCGCGATCGCTGCTGGATAATTGACGGTAGGCGTCGCGCGAAGGGGCTGCTTCCCCACCGTGCCAAAGGATAGCTTCGGCGAGGTTGCGAGCCCTACCGTCATGCAAGAACATCGAATGGCCGTTGACTGTGTGAACCAAGCCGATGCCCCAAAGCGGTGGCGTGCGCCACTCCTGACCGTCAGCCTCAAAGTCCGGCCTGCCGTCGGCCAATCCGACTCCCATGTCGTGCAGGAGCAAGTCCGTATACGGGTGGATCAATTGTCGGCTGAGTTCGGGAAAGCCGGCTAGCTCTCCGGTGGTGAGTTCAGGAAGATGGCAATGGCTGCATCCGCTGCCGGCGAATAATGCCTCCCCCTTCTGAACCACGGGAGCGTCCACGTTGCGGCGCGCGGGGACGGCAAGGGTATGGGTATAGAAGGTGATGAAGGCGAGCTTGCCGGCATCAATCTCCGGAGTGCCACCGTTCGGTGCTGCCTGGCATGCGGCCTGGATGGGCGTGCAGTTTTGCTCTTGGAACAGCTCGGAAGTGATGCCGATGTCACCGAGGAAGGCGCCGGCATTCTGTTGTGCAAGTGTGGGCTGGTTGGCCTTCCACCCGAAGCGGCCGATGACGGTCTTTTGCTCTTGGACATCCCACACGCGGTTGGGTCGTCCGGAAATACCGTCGTTGTCGAGATCAGCGGGGTCGGCAAGGGCGAGGAGCGAGGCGTCGTCCACGGCTGCCAATAGCCCCAAGCCAATGAGGAAGGGTGCCACCCGTGGAGAGACTTGAATCGAGTCGGAGAGTGAGCCGTAGGCTAAATCGACGATTCCATACTCTGGGCGGCGCAGTGTTTCGGAGCTGCCATCGGCATGGGTTATCGGCTCTTCGAAGTAACGAATCGTTGCACGGCCCTCCGGCGGAACCCCAAGGATTGCCTGCGGCTGTAGCTGATCGCCGTAAACAGGATCGGGAACGATGCCGCCGTTAGCCGCCAGTCCGGGCATCGACAGCCGGAATAGGAGTGAAGGGTCCATGTCGTCTGGCGATTGGGGCGGCCGTCCGCGTCCATCATGGAAGTGACACGCGGAGCAGGAGCGAGCATTGAACACCGGCCCGACTCCGTCGCTCCCCTCGGTAGAGGCCGGCGCAGTGACCCAACTGCGGTTGAAGAGTGCATTGCCGACGAAGAAGGTACTCTCACGCTCGTCATCCAGATTGGCGGCCGGAAGTGCGAATGCGTTGCGCGTGGTGTTGAATACCGTCGTCTCTCCGCCTGAACGACGCGGGTCCCTCGGCAGCGTGGGGGTACCCGTGGGACTTGGTGTAGTCGACGGAGTGCTCGATGCAGTCGCGCTGGCAGATGGTGTCGCCGAGTGGGCTGCCGATGGAGTGCGCGTGGCTGTATTTGCCGCGTTTGGCGTTGTTGCGTTGGGTGAAGTGCTGGAATCGCCGCAGCCGCACAATTCCGTAAGCAGAAGTACCCCGAAGGCGCAGAGACTCCGAGTAGCAGCAGTTGTCATTGTGCTATCGACCGGATGAGCTATTTGGTCGTCGTGATGTCAATGTCGAGTTCCGCTGCCGCGGCTTCGATCAAGGCGGTTTGCGAACGCAAGGCTTGTAAGGCGGCGATGATGGCACGTCGCCCGGGGGTACTGTCGGCACCCAGCACGGCGCGATCGAAGGGAACGGGAATGGTTCGGATCGCAGCAATCGTGGCTTCGATCTGCGCTTGAATCTGCTGATCCAGTTGCGGCGACGCCGCACGCACCAACTCGTCAATGCCGGCGCCGTCATGATGCCCGTAGCGTCCGAGATAGATGTTCTGAATTCCCAACTCGTCGAAGCGATGATCGTTGTGCGTGTTGTCGGAGAAGCAGGAGTGCTCGTCCTCTTGATCTTGTGTTTGCAGCGCCACGGCCATGCGTTCGTTGGAGAGCTCAAAGCCGCTCAACGTGCCCATTCCGGTCAAGATTCGCCCAAGAGCGACTTTGCTCGGCAGCGCGAGAAATTCAGCTCGATAGTTGGAAGCGCCAGGTTCCCACTGTACGCGCACGGAATGCAGATCGTCGACCAATAGCTCACTGGCGGCACGCAGGTATCGGGCTCGGCGCTCCGGGTTCACCGCCGTGGCAGACGCGCCTGTGCGGTAGTCCGTATGGGGCCGCGAGCCGTTGCCGTCGGGATTGCGATCCTGCCCCCACAGCAGGAACTCGATGGCGTGATATCCCGACGCGATATTGTCCTCCCCCCCCTGTTCGTTGAGTTGCATGAGTAGGCTCTTGTCGATGCTGGGAAACAGTTCGACCGCGTTGATGATGCCCGTGTTTGCGTTGCCGGCTACGTAGTCAATGTAACTCTCGTCCAAGGGCCAGGAGTTCAAGCGGCCCTCCGGCCCGGTTACGGCACTGTCGATCGGTCCGTCGTAGAAGCGAGCTGCTTCACTCTGGAGATAGGCTGGGCGCGCCTGCAACCAGGCGGCCTTCGCGGCCTCGAGGAGTACGGCGCTCGGGTTAGCAGTAAATTCCTCCACGGCTCGTTGTAGTTGGACGGCTGTCTCCTCCGCGTCGCGATAAGTGAGCAATAGGACGTCGGCGTAGTTACGAATGACTTGCGCCTCGCGGTCGGTTGATCCGGAGCATTCGGTCAACGCGTTGGCGACGGCTGTGATCAGCTCTTCGATGGCGACGCGCTGGTCGTTGTTGCCGTCGCCGATGCACTGGGCGATTGCCGGCCTGCCAAGAACCGGAACGAGACTGAAGCAAACTGCGATGACTTGGAAACGCATGCACCCTCCTTGAGGCCCCAAGCCGTGTAACGAAAATGAAAATCGAAATCAATTAGGTTCGCAATTTTCAAGTCGCGAGCCGAGTTGTGCTCATCACTGGCGGGGATCCGAGAGCCGCCCAGCCGCAACAAACCGTCGGGGTGTGCTTCGAACACGCCCTCGGCAACTAAGGTATGGGAATGAGGGTTGGCGTTGAGCGCTGACCCGCAGCGCTGAATTGCGGTAACCGCACCACCGCGGCCGACGATGCCGTGCTCGCGCGCTCGACGCCGTTCGAAGGCGAGCAAGGCACGCACTAGGCTCTGTCTCAAACTTGACTGTTCGAGCATTTACTCTAAGAGTCAACAGTCATGCAGTTTTCGGTTGGCGAAGCGGCGCAGCGTACCGGCACCAGCATCGACACCATTCGCTACTACCAGACGATTGGCCTGTTGCACGCTCCACAACATGCGGGCCGTACTGCCATCTACGACGACACGCACATAGACCGGCTGGAGCGTATCCGGGGTCTTGCCGAGCGCGGCTTTTCCCTCAAGGCGATTCGGGAGGTGCTGGAGGCCGGGGGACGCGCAAAGTCGGACAAGCCGTTGTTCTCGGCGATCGCGCAAAGCGCCGTGGAAACGCGCTACTCTGCCGCAGATCTAGCCAAGGAACTCGATATCCCGCGGGCCATCTTGTCTTCGATCGAGAAGTCGGGGCTGGTGGATGACAGTCTGGGTGACGATCCGTCAAAGAGATTCACCAGTGCCGACCTGGACGTCGCGCGCGGTGCCATTCGCTTGCTGCGTTACGGCTTCCCCATCACGCGTTTGATCGGCTTGGCGGTGAAGCATGATGCCAGCGTCCGCCGCATCGTCGACGAAGCCATCGACTTGTTCGACGAGCACGTGCGCAAGTCGAGCCCGGGGGAGGAGGATCCCGAGGCCGTGGCAGAAGCCTTTCGCGAGCTACTGCCGGTAACCACGGCTCTGGTTGCCCATCACTTCCAACGACGACTTATCCATCGGGCTCTCAAACGATTGCAGAAGAGCGGGCAGAAGCAGGCACTGGAAACAGCCGTGAAAGAAGCCAAGGGCTCGCGCTTTCGCTTACGCTGGAAATGAGCCTCCCCGCAGCCGAAGACAAGCGCCGCTTCGTCGAGCACATGTTCGACCAAATCGCGCCGCGCTACGACCTGGTCAATCGCCTGATGACGTTCGGCATCGATCGCCAATGGCGTCGACGCGCCGTTCGTAGTCTGGCGGTTGGTCACGGCCACCACGTATTGGACCTCGGCTGCGGCACCGGCGATTTGGTGGCGGGTGTTCGTGATGTCGGGGCTGGCGTGGTGGGCGTGGACATCTCCGCTTGCATGTTGGAGCAGGGTCGCCTGCGTCTACCCGACGCCGACCTGGTGCGTGCCGATGCGCAAGCCTTGCCGTTTGCCGGTGGCGTGTTTGACGCCGCCATCTCCGGATTTGCCCTGCGTAACTTCACTGCGGTGGCGAGCGTGCTGGAAGAAACAGCGAGAGTGCTGAAGCCAGGTGGTCGTCTGGCCATTTTGGAGGTGCACGTCCCCAGTTCCAGCGCGCGCCGAATCTTCTTCGATGTCTATTTCAAGCGCGTGGTACCGCAGATCGGTCGTCTGGTGTCGCGCGGCTACGCCTACCAGTACCTCGCGGCGTCGACCGCCTACCTGCCCAGCTTCTCTAGCTTCCAGGCCATGCTGCAAGAGGCGGGCTTCGTCGATTCGCAACAGGTCCTACTGCTCGCAGGAGCTGCGCAATTGGTGACCGCGCGACGGGCACAGCTCCCGGCGCATGCATCAGACGCCTACCGAGCCGCATCATGATTCTGCAAGAAGAGGTAGGGCCTCAAGCACAGGCGCGTTGGCGCGTGGTGGTATCGGAACACGTCGATCAAGATCTCCTCGAACTCGATGATGTGCGACAGCTCGACACCCACGCGATCACGCCGCCCGTACTTTACTGGGAGCACCCGGACCGGCGAGAAGCTCTCTTGGCGGTAGGGTCGGCGCAGGACTTTGTGGCAAGTGGAGCACAGCGCTTCGAAACCGTTGGCAGCGCCATTCGCGAGGTCTTGGCAAGACTTCGGGAACCTGCCGATATGCCTGTTCTACCCCGGGTAGTAGGGGGCTTTGCGTTTGCGCCGCAAAACGCTGGCAGTGGCATCTGGGAGGAGTTCCCGAGCACTTGGTTCTTCTTGCCGCGTCGCTTGTGGCTGCGTCGCCAAGGCCGCTGCTTCCGCGTCGATATCGACACCGGCTCTGGTCTTCTGCCGCACGTAGGCGCGCGTCCCTATGCACCGCATGTCTTCGAAGGAGCATCGGCTTGGCGTCGGCGTGTCGACTTGGTGCTCGACATGATCGCACGCGGTGAGATCGAGAAGCTTGTCCTCTCGCGTCAGCGCCGGCTGCACAACCGACCCGCATCTTTCATCGCCGTGTTGCGAGCCCTGCGCGACACACGCCCAAGTTGTGTGACCTTTGCCTGCAAGCCAGCCACTTCCGTTTTTTTGGGCTCTACTCCCGAGGTCATGGTACGCCGGACAGGAACACATTTCTCGGCTCCGGCTCTGGCTGGCACGACTCGCCGTGGCCGCACCGCGGCGAGTGACCGCGAGCGCGGCCTCGGCTTGCTGGCCAGCGCGAAGATTCAGCGGGAGCACGCGGCGGTCGTCGACGGCATCCGCGCCGCGCTCCAGCCGCTAGCACTCGTTCTCGACCCAGCCGGCAAAGCAGACGTTCTCACGCTGCCCGAGGCGTTGCACCTGCTCACGCCCGTTTCCGGACAGATCCACGGCGACCTGAATGTTCTGCAACTCGCCGCTGCCTTGCACCCGACCGCGGCCGTATGCGGCACGCCGCGCGCTGCGGCTGCACGCTATCTGCAGCACGCCGAGGCGGGTCGTGGTTGGTTCACCGGTGGCATCGGTTGGATGGACGCCGATGGCGATGGCGAGATCGACGTGGCCTTGCGCAGTGCTCTAGCCACGCAAGAGGATCTCCTCTTGTTTGCCGGGGCGGGGATCGTGCGCGGCTCCGATGCGGCCAGTGAACTGGACGAGACAGAAGCCAAGATGGACGCCGTGCTGGGAGCCTTCGAAATCGCAGCAAGCGGTGCAGACGTGGAGTCAGTTGCCGATTTGGATGTCGCCGTATGAGCCGCGTGGGAGCGCATAATGAGCTTGCCGCGGCGGCATTGATGGACGAACTCTTCCGCTGCGGCGTGCGTGAGGTGTGTCTGTCGCCAGGCGGACGTTCGACGCCCTTGGCTGTTGCTCTTGCACGGCACCGGAACTTGCGGGCTTGGGTGATCCCGGATGAACGCGACTCCGCCTTCTTCGCGCTTGGTATTGCGATTGCCACCGATCGCCCCGTAGCCGTGGTGTGTACCTCGGGAAGCGCGGCCGCCAACTTCCTTCCCGCCGTGGTCGAGGCCTTCTGGTCGGAACTTCCGTTGATTCTGCTCACTGCCGACCGACCTGTAGAGCAACGCGATTGCGGTGCTGCACAGACGATCCGCCAGGCGGGTCTGTTTACGGGGCACGTGAAGTGGAGCGTCGAAGCCGCGGCACCCGACGACAGCTCCGCTTACGAAGCCCATGTCCGAGCTCTGACGTGCCGTGCGGTTGGGATGGCGATGGCGCCGGCATGCGGTCCTGTGCACATCAACGTCCCTTACCGCGAACCCCTGACGGCGGAGGGGACGAGTACTCTGCCTGCTTCCGTGCGCGGCGACGGTCGTGCCTATGCGGTCATCCATGCCCCACAACTCGTCCCTGCTGCCGACGCCGTCGACAGATTTGTTTCCAGTTTGCCGGGAGCAAAGGGACTGATTGTGTGCGGCCCGCGTATTCCCACAGGTAGCCGAGCCGCCATCGTCGAGCTGGCCCGCCATATCAGCTGGCCGGTCCTTGCCGATCCGCTATCGGGATTGCGGCACGGCCGGCACGACCGCGACAGCATCCTCGATGCCTATGACGTGATGCTGCGCGATGCGGATTTCGTCACGCAGCATCGGCCAACTCAGGTTCTACACTTTGGAGCTACACCGACCTCGAAGCCATTGCATTGCTTCCTCGCCGGCTTGCGTGTACCGCAAACCTTGGTCACGACCTCGGCTTGGTGGGGCGACTCGTCCTTTGTTCTCAGCGATGTAATCGGTGCCGACGCCTCGCACTTTTGTCGTGCAGTGGTGTCGCGCCTGCCCAAGGGCACGGCTGGGGATTCGCACTGGCAGCGCGCGTGGATCGCTGCCGACCGCAGCGTGCGCCAGGCCATCACAGACTCATTGGCGATTGGTGCGATTTCGTTTGAGGGCGGTATCGCCGCGTGTCTCGCGCAAGCACTGCCGGATGGTGGTTTGCTCATGGTGGGGAACAGCATGCCCGTACGCGATGTCGATACCTTTGCGGGCGGCAGCGCACGTGACATTCGCATTGTCGCCAATCGCGGCGCCAACGGCATCGACGGTGTGCTGGCCACCGCCATGGGAATTGCGGCCACACATGGCGGCCCCTGTTGCTTGCTGCTCGGCGACCTGAGCTTCTTACACGACATTGGCGCTTTACAGATTGCGGCTCGCTATCCGATCGCGCTTTGCGTCGTTGTGGCCAACAACGATGGTGGGGGCATCTTTTCGTTCTTGCCGCAGGCACAGCTCGGTGAGGTGTTTGAGCCCTTCTTTGGAACGCCGCATGGTCTCGAGTTGGGGACCAGTGTCCGCATGTGTGGCGGCCGGCACGAGCGAGTCTCCGAGTTCGAGGCTCTGACCACAGCCGTATCGGCGCACTGCGCGAATCCATCCGGATTGCAAGTTCTGGAGGTGCCGACGCACCGTGATCGCAACGTCGTGGAGCATCGCCGCATTGTCGCCCAAGCCGCGAGCGTGCTGCACGGCTTGCAAGCCAAGTTGGTTTGAAAACGAAATGGTTTGGACAATCCACGACATCGCGGCGGGTGGCACTCTTGTTGTGCATGAACGGCCACCAATGAGGGGAGCCATTGGTTCCGATGCGCTGCCGCTGGTGCTGCTGCACGGATTCACCGGTGACGGGCGCACCTGGTCGGAGGTTGCCGCACATCTGCCTGCCCTACACATCTTGGCCCCGGATCTTCCTGGGCATGGAGCGTCGCGTTTCTATCACGAAGTCGCTGCTTGCGGCTTCGACGCCGCGAGTAAGGCTCTCCTGGCGATGCTCGACCGACTGCAAGTGCCACGCTGCCATCTCGTCGGCTACTCGATGGGCGGGCGCCTGGCTTTATATTTTGCGCTCAGGCACCCACAGCGACTTGCTAGCTTGGTCCTAGAGAGCGCCAGCCCGGGATTGTCTGACGAGGGACAACGTGTGGCCCGGCAGGACGCCGACGGCGAGCTTGCTCGCTTCGCGATCAACAAAGGCATCGCAGCCTTCGTGCAGCGCTGGGAGGCAGTGCCTGTGCTGGCCACCGAACAGCGTCTGCCTTTCGACGCACGACAAGCCCAGAGACAGCAGCGCCTGAAGTGTCGGCCATCGGGCTTGGCGGCAAGCTTGATGGGGATGGGCACCGGTTCGCAACCGTGGCTAGGCAATCGGCTGCAGGAACTGAGCCTGCCCGTGCTGCTCTTGGCGGGGGGGCTCGATCAGAAATTTCAGCAGATCGCTCTGGACGTGCAGCGTCAGATCCCCGATGCCGAATTGCGTGTCGTGCCCGAGACTGGGCACAACATCCACCTGGAAGCGCCGCATCTGGTCGCTGGCGAGATTCATCGATTCCTTTGCCAGCAGCAAAGGACAAGGCCCGAGGCCGGGGCCCATTACCCCGAACATTGACGAAGGAGAGGAGTACCCAACAATGAGCATTTCTTGGCAGCCCGTAAAGGAATACGAGGACATTACCTACAAGAAGGCGGAGGGCATCGCGCGCATCGCCATCAACCGCCCACAGGTACACAACGCCTTTCGCCCGCAGACTATCGTCGAGCTAATGGATGCCTTTGCGCACGTGCGGGAGCAACGCGATGTCGGCGTGGTCATTCTGACAGGAGAAGGTGGGCGCGCCTTCTGCAGCGGTGGCGATCAAAGCGTGCGTGGTGAGCAAGGGTATGTAGGAGGTGATGGCGTACCACGCCTGAATGTCCTCGATCTGCAGAAGATGATTCGCAGCTTGCCAAAGCCGGTAGTTGCGATGGTGGCCGGCTGGGCCATCGGTGGAGGGCATGTGTTGCACGTGGTCTGCGATCTCACCATTGCCGCCGACAATGCTCGCTTTGGGCAAACCGGTCCCAAGGTGGGCAGCTTCGATGGCGGATTCGGAGCCAGCTTCTTGGCGCGCAGTGTCGGCCAGAAAAAGGCGCGCGAGATCTGGTACCTGTGCCGGCAGTACAACGCGCAGCAGGCTCTGAATATGGGGTTGGTGAACGAAGTCGTGCCGCTCGATCAACTCGAAGAAACAACGGTGGGGTGGTGTCGCGACATGCTGCGCCACAGTCCCATGGCGATGCGTTGCCTCAAGTCTGCCTTCAATGCCGAAACCGATGGCATGGCGGGAATTCAGGAACTCGCCGGCAACACGACTTTGCTCTTCTACATGAGTGAAGAGGCGCAGGAAGGGCGCAACGCTTTTAACGAGAAGCGCTCACCCGACTTCGAGCGCTTCGCGCGCTTGCCGTAGGCGGCACGAACAAGCCCCTTTGCGATGCCGAGGCAAGCTCAATGAGCGGAATTGCCGTTTGGTGGAGCGCGGTGCGCCCGCGCACATTGGGTGCGAGCGTGGTGCCGGTGTTGGTGGGTACGGCCTACGCCAGTCGTACGCAACCGGTAGATGTCTCCGTGCTGTTGCTGACGGCGGGCGCGGCCCTGGCGCTGCAGGTCACCACCAACCTGGCAAACGACTACTACGACTTTCGCAACGGTATCGATGGCGGCGAGCGTCTGGGCCCGCCACGTGCCAGCGCTAGCGGCTTGCTGGCGGCAGATGCGGTCAAACGTGGAGCCTACACGGCGCTCACGACGGCCCTTGTCTTGGGTATTGCTCTGGTCGCCCACGGTGGCTGGCCCATCTTGTGGATCGGCCTTACGGCCGCACTGTGCGCTATCGCCTACAGCGCCGGGCCCGCACCGCTGGCGTCCCTTGGATTCGGAGAAGGACTTGCTTTTCTCTTCTTCGGCGTCCTTGCCGTCCTCGGGTCCGCGCTGCTGCAAGGTTCCCCCTTCCGGTTCGAGCTTGTGCTGGTGTCCCTACCCATCGCGGCGCTGGTAACGGCAATCATGGTCGTCAACAATCTGCGCGACATTTCCACGGATCGAGAGTCCGGAAAGGTCACCATGGCCGTGCGTTTGGGCGACCGCGGCACGCGAGTGCAGTACACGCTCTTGGTTCTCGGCGCGATTCTCCCGCTCCCGGCATTAGCGGCGGAAACTGGGGCTGGCAGCTTGCTACCTATGCTGTTGCTGCCGCTCGCGGTTTACGAAGTGCGTCGCTTGTGGGAGCGGCAAGGAAGGGAACTCAACCTGTCGCTTGCCGGCACGGCGCGGCTGCATGCTTTGTTTGGCCTGCTGTACTCCGTGGGGCTTTTGCTTTGAGCCTCTTGGTACGGCGTTACGAGCTGCCGCTTGTTGCCGCGACGCGTTTGGGTCCGGCACGGCTGGCTATGCGCGCCGGGTTGGTGGTGGAACTGCGTGGCCATGGGGATTCTTCCGGGAATAACCTCGTCGGGCGTGGGGAAGCAGCTCCCGCCTACTGGATCGATGGTACCGACATGGACGCCCTCGCCATTGAGTTGCGGCGTTTCGCCGCGTCGCCGGCTGCGCATGAGCTGGCGCGGCCGTCCTTTGCGATGGAGGATATGCAAGGCTGGCAAGAGCTGACCCCTCCGGCTCGCTGTGCGATCGAGAGTGCCGGGCTCGACCTGCATGCTCAGCTCCAAGGCAAGAGCGTCGCGCAGGTCCTTGGCGGTTCCGATCGAGTCACCCTCGATGTCAGTGCCTTGCTTGGTGGAGACACTGCCGAAGCCGTGCACGCCCAAGCTGCCAGCCTGTGCGAACGCGGCTATCGCGTGCTCAAGCTCAAGGTAGGTGGCATCGACATCGACCACGATATTCGCCGCATACGGGCTGCCCAAGCGGCAGTGGGCAACCGAGGAACGCTTCGCCTCGATGCCAATGGGTCATGGCTCGAACACGAAGCGGAGGCTGTGCTTGGCACCTGTGGCGATGCGCCGATCGAGTTAGCGGAAGAACCACTGCGCTTGCCCACGCCGGAAGCGCTGGCTCGTCTGCGCGAGAAGACTGGAGTCGCAGTAGCCATGGACGAGAGCATCGTCTCCGCAGGTGATCTCCGGTGCTTTGCCGATTCCTGTGATGCCGTCGTCCTCAAGCTGGCACGCGTTGGTGGACCAAGTGCGGCGATACGGCTGGCACGGCAGGCGCGCGATCATGGCTTACGCGTGGTGTTCACCGACTCGATCGAGACGATAATCGGGCGTCGCGCCACGCTCCATGCTGCTGCGGCGCTTGCCGAGCCGCGTGCTGCGGTGGGACTGGGCGGGGCAGTGCTGTTGGCGCGGGATCTCCTGGAAGACCCGGGTGACTTGGCCGCACGAGTCCTCGTGCATGGCCCTGGCCTAGGCTTGCCCAGTCTCACGCTATGAACCTCGCTTGGCATTCATGGATCGAGCGCGCGGCTATGCGCTGGCCGACGGCGCCGGCGTACGAGGATGCCGATGGCAGCATCGACTTCGCCAGCTTGCGGGAGAGCAGCCGGCGGTTGGCAGGCGTGCTCCGACATCTCGGTGTGCCACGAGGTGGGCGCGTGGCGACTGTGCTTCCGGCATCAAGATTGTTCGTCGAACTTTTTCACGCCGCACAGCAGGCACGGGTTACGCTTGTTCCCTTGCATCCACGCCTGCAAGGACCGGAGCTGGCTCGGCTCCTTACGCATGCTGCCCCGACGCTGGTGGTCACCGAAACGCGAAGAAAGGGGGAACTGGGACAGCTTCCCGGGGGCGGCGGTGTTGCCTGCGAAGTGATCGCTACGGAGACGTTAGCTCAGCTCGAAGCCAGCGTGCCTGCTGCCGCGTGCGAGTTCGTGGAATCTCCCGAGGCAAGCGATGTGCTTACTATGGTGAACACCTCCGGCACCACGGCGGAGCCCAAAGGTGTATTGCTGAGCAACGCCAATTTCGAAGCTGGCGCGCTGGCCTCCTGTGAGCGTTTGGGTTGTCAGCCCGGAGATCGCTGGTTGACGGTGATGCCGATGTGTCACGTCGCCGGGCTCGCGATCCTGGTGCGCGCCTGCCTGCTTGGCATGACTGTCGTGCAGCAACCACGTTTCGATGCCAAGGCTGTGGGGAGTGCCTTACGTGAAGAGGGCATCTGCTTCGTCTCACTGGTGCCGACAATGCTCTCGATGTTGCTCGAAGACTCCGATGTCGCGCCGTTTCCGTCCACGCTGCGTGCGGTGGTGCTCGGTGGCGGTCGTCTACCTCCTGCTGTCGTTCGACGCGGGGCAGAGCGTGGCCTGCCCTTAGTCGCGACGTTTGGCATGACGGAAACGGCAGCGCAGGTCACCACCAGCTACCCGGGGGATGCCAGTCTGCAACCCGGTTGCGCGGGGCATCCCTTGCCCGGGATCGAGTTGCGCATCGACACACCCGACGCCACGGGACTGGGCGAGATCCTGGTGCGTGGCGAGCAGGTGTTCGGCGCCTACCACCAGGCCCCCGACCTTACGGCACGAACCCTTTCCGGCGGCTGGCTGCATACGGGTGACTTGGGGCGACTCGATGCCGAAGGGCGCTTGTGGGTGGAAGTACGGCGCAGCGACCTTGTCGTTAGCGGCGGCGAGAACGTGCATCCCGAAGAGGTGGAGGAGGTACTGAAGCAGCACCCGGCCGTTGCAGACGCTGGAGTCTTCGGCATCACCGATGAGCACTGGGGACAACGCGTTGCCGCAAGCGTGGTCCTCACTGGGGTAACCGGAGTCGACGTCGCGACGCTCCAGGCGTGGTGTCGTGCGCGGCTCGCTGCCTACAAGGTCCCGCGCGAGATCCATTTTGCCAGCAGTTTGCCCCGCACCGAATCAGGGAAGCTCCAGCGCCAGCGTTTACAAAGCTCTGGCAGTCGGTAAGCAGGGCCTTCGAAAGCCGGAGGACGAACGAACAGTCGGACCACGCTGGAGCCGGAACAATGGTGTGCCGCTCCGCGCTCCGGGCACCAGCGCTCTTCACCACGAGCACGAAAAGAAGTGGTAGTTCTTCTTGCGGCGGAGCGTCGAGAAGCACCAGTCATGGCGTCGAAGCTCGTTCGTTCCACAACGAATCTCGCGTGCTAGCCAAGATATGGGTTTCCCGGTCGGCACCGTAACCCGGAGTAAGCGGGTAGGCATCTGGATGCGCGCGGCGGTGCCTTCCCCGCCCTACCGGCAAAAGGAAAGGAAATGTGTTGGACATTTCCGGGAAAGAATGTCTAAATGCCGCCCAAGACATTCCGTTCGGGAGCAGCAGAAAATGAAATTGTTTTGGTGGAAACGCACAACCGCATTGAGTCTGGCGCTAGGGCTGGGAGCCCTCTCATTGCAGGGGTGCGGTGGTGGATCGTCGCGGGCTTCTGGTCAGGATGGTGTGGATACGCCGGTCCCCACTGTGGCGACCCCAATCTCGACGCCCAACCCTGTCCCAATCGTGGTAACCGATCCCAACGGCCTCGAGAACGCGATTCGCACCGCGCCTCGTAACAGCACGATTATTGTAGTGGCGGGCACTTACGCCGCGCTGTCTCTCGAAGGCGAAGACTTTGGCCCAATGACAATCATTGCCGACGAAGAGGGCGTGCTGGTCCAAGACGCCATCAAAGGCGACATCACCATCGTAGGCGACAACAACACCCCTGCTATCCAGCTTATCGGCCAGTCGGACATGACCTTCCAAGGATTCAATTTGCGCGGTGGGCGCACGGCCACGGTGAATATCTTGAATAGCCCTGGTACGGAGCTGCGCCATAACCGCATCAGCGGTAGCGGCTCCGACGGTGTGGTGATCGAAGAGACCGACGACATCATCCTCTTCAATAACATCATCAACGGCCACGCCGGCTCGGGCGTGCAGATCCTCGGAACCAACTTCGTCGAGATCTATAACAACACGGTGTATGGCAACGGCCGTTCCGGGATTTCGATTGGGTCTTCCTCGCAACCGGCATCGACGATCACATTGCGCAACAACATCTTCCGGGGTAATCGCACCGCCGGCATCTCGGTTAGCAATTTCTCGACGCTGATCGATAGCAACTACAACCTGAACAATGATGGTCTGCGGGGGCTGGTGGCCGGGCCGCGCGATATCAATGGCAACACGGTGGCGGAAGACCCGCTTTTCATCGCTCCGGAGTTGGGCGACTTCCACATGGCGAACGGCGTGTCGACCTCGATCAGCCCTGCCATCGACAGCGGCGATCCGTTCACCCCGGATTTCTACGTAGCCGAGCTACGCACGAGGACTACCGAAGATTCGCGCGTCCGTGATACCGGTCCGATTGACCGTGGCTACCATTACCCCTTCTCGATCGTGGCTACGCGTACGCCGATCCCCTCGCCGCGGCCAACCAACACGCGCGGGCCTACAAGCATTGTGCAGG
>CAZGSN010000447.1:0-3357 GCA_964528465.1 uncultured Binatia bacterium (SeqCode) | reverse complement strand
GATTGCCCGCCCAAGCGATTCAGCGTGCAAAGCCCGTGGTCGCTGCTCGCACGTGGGATTGCCCTGCTGCTGGCTCTGTCCACTGCCAGTATCGCCCACGCCGGCGCCAGCGAAGAGCGCGACCTTGGGCGCCAGTTCGATCTGCAAGCCCGCGCACGCATGCCGCTGATCAACGACGTTGAGATTGGCCAGCACGTGGCTGCGATCGGCGAGAAGATCGTTGCAAAGCTCGACGGGCAACCCTTCGACTATCACTTTGCTGTAGTCCGCGACGCCCGCCTCAACGCCTTCGCGGTTCCCGGCGGCTACGTCTACGTGCACGCGGGGCTTCTCATCCGCGCCACCAGCGACGACGAGATTGCCGGCGTGCTTGGGCACGAGATCGCGCATGTCCATGCGCACCATCTCGTACGCCAACAAGAGGCGACACAGTGGCTCGGCTACGCCGCACTCCTCGGCACGCTCCTCGCGGCTATTCAGCCGATGGCCGCCGTCGGGGCCGCGGCCATTCACAGTGCAACCCAGTTGCAGTATCGACGCGATTTCGAGCAGGAAGCCGACTACCTCGGCGCTCGTTACATGCAGCAAGCCGGGTACGATACGCGGGGCATGCTCGACTTCTTCAAGAAGATGCTCGCGGAGCAGAATTTGGCGCCGGCCATGGCACCTCCCTACTTGCTGTCGCATCCGCTCACCCAGCAGCGACTGACGAATCTCGAAGCTGTGCTCAAGCTTCCTCCGAGTGCAAGCGCGTCTAGCCATCCGCCGAGCTTGGCCTTGGAACGGGTGCAGTTGCTTGCCAGGGCACGCTCGCAAACGGCGGACGAAGTAGTGACCCACTACCGCCGCCGACTCGAAGCACAACCGGAGGACATGCTGTCGCGCTACCTCATGGGATGCGCCTTCTTGGAGACGGGCGCCTTGGAAGCAGCACGAGAAACCCTGCAGCAAGCGCGACGGCCCGGTTTTGCAACGACAGACCGCGAGCTGGGGCGCATCGCCTTCGCGCTTGGCGACTACACCGAGGCGCGCCGCCTCCTCCGCGCCGCTGCTGCTGTTGGAGCAAGGGATGCCGCAACCCATTTCGAACTCGCTCGGACTCTCCAGGCCCTCGGGGAAACGAGCGCGGCAATCGACGAATACAGACGCGCCTTGCACCTCGCACCGGAGTTCGAAGAGGCGCACTACAACGCCGGCATTCTCTTGGGGCGCAACGGGCTTGAGAGCGAGGGCTTCTACCACCTCGGCATCGCCTACTACCTGCGCGGCGAGCACGAGAAGGCATGGGTTCAGCTCGAGAAGGCGGCACCGCTACTGTCCGCGGGAACTCCAGAGAGAGACAACGCCAACCACATCTTGGCTGCACTGAAAGAGTATCTCGGCAAGAGCTGAATGCGCATCTGATTTCTGCCTAGCCGCAACTCCGGTCGGGGAGGGAACCTTTGCACAAGTCCGTGCAGCCAGATCCCCTGCGGGGTCGGGGTCGCTATCGGAATCGGTATCGATCCGATGTTGCGCTGCGTCTCCCAACTCGGGTCAGGCCGATTCCGATACCGATTCCGATTCCGACCCCGATCTCATTCCAGCGCTACTTCAGCAGAGCGGCTCGCATTCGCCCGCGCGGCCCAATTCCGGCGCTAACACCGACCGTGCCTTCGCTGGACGGATTATCCCGGAGCCCGCACGGTTACCCCTGAGCTGGCGCTTCTGATTTCGAGAACGCCGCACCCCGCACCGGCGAACCAGCGCACCGGGCACCTTCTGATCCGGCGTTCGCGCCAGATCTGGGTACGGCAACCCGCGTTGACTGACCCGTGTCGCCTTGGTACGCAGCCGGGGCTGGCGGTGATCCCCGTACGGGGCTGAAGACGCCGGATCCAGAATTCCACGATGCAAACCAAACGAGGAGGCAATCATCATGGCTGAAGCTTACATCATTGACGCGTGTCGCACGCCGCGTGGCCGCAAGAAGGGGACATTGTCCGAGGTCCATCCAATGGACCTGTTCACTGTACCGCTCAAAGCCGTAGTCGATCGGAATGGCATCGACCCCAAAGAAGTCGACGATGTCGTCGTTGGCTGTGTTACCGAGACCGACGAGCAAGGCACCAACATTGCCCGCGGCGCCGTGCTCGCGGCGGGCTGGCCCGTCGATGTACCGGGGGTGACCCTCAATCGCTTCTGCGGCTCCGGGCAACAGGCAGTAAACTTTGCGGCACAAGCGGTGAAATCGGGGGCGCAGGATCTTGTCGTCGCCGGCGGTGTCGAGAGCATGACGCGCGTGCCGATGGGCAAGGACATGGGCCCGCTGCCGATGAGCTTGATGGAGAAATACGATCTCGTACCACAGGGTCTATCCGCGGAGATGATTGCCGAGAAATGGAACCTCAGCCGCGAGCAGGTCGATCGCTTCGCCCTGTCGAGCCAGCAGAAGGCGTGGCAGGCAATTCAGGAAGGCCGCTTCAAGAAGAGCCTGATCGCGGTCGAGTGCACACACAACGGCGAGAAGAAGACCTTCAGCCAGGACG
The DNA here is from genome assembly GCA_964528465.1 of uncultured Binatia bacterium (SeqCode). Classification (GTDB taxonomy): domain Bacteria; phylum Desulfobacterota; class Binatia; order HRBIN30; family HRBIN30; genus CAZGSN01. The sequence continues at coordinate 829 of CAZGSN010000447.1, read as the reverse complement.
AGCACCCACGGCCGCAGACGACCCTAGAGGGATTGATGGCGCTGAATCCATCCTTCCGGCCCGACGGCCGCATCACCGCCGGCAACGCCAGTGGTATCGTCGATGGCGCTGCGACGGTCCTGTTGGCTTCGGAGAGCAAGGTCAAGCAGCTCAACCTCAAGCCGCGCGGGCGTATCGTCGATCAGGTCATCGTCGGCTCGGAACCAGTGATCATGCTCACCGGCCCGATCCCTGCGACGCAGAAGATCCTCAAGCGTACAGGACTCAAGATCGACGACATCGATTTGATTGAAATCAACGAAGCCTTTGCCCCTGTGCCTCTGGTCACCATGCACGAGCTGGGCATGGACCCAGACAAGGTCAACGTCAACGGCGGCGCCATCGCGCTCGGTCACCCGCTCGGCGCCACCGGCGCCATGCTGATTGGAACCTTGCTCGACGAACTCGAGCGCACCAACAAGCGTTACGGCATGGCCACCATGTGCATCGGCATCGGCATGGGCATCACCACCATCATCGAACGACTGTAGATCTTCTCCTCGCGGGCCGGCGCCGAAGGGCCGGCCCGTGACCTTCCCCCCTGCCCCTTCCCCAAAACGTCGCATTGGCTGCGGTCTCGAATGGCCGGTATCGCGACAACAGGCGAAGGAACTTATCCCGAGAACAACAATTGAACCGCGGATGGACACGGATGAACGCGGATACAGACATTAGCTACAAGGGCAAACGGAGAAACGCTTGGGCTACGGCCGTCCACAGCTCTGTGCTTCTTGGTCTTGATCCGTTTCGCAAGCAGTCCGCGTCTATCCGCGTGCATCCGTGGTTCTAA
>CAZGSN010000446.1:0-6194 GCA_964528465.1 uncultured Binatia bacterium (SeqCode) | reverse complement strand
AATGACTTCGATCGTCCCGTCGCACAGACCTTCGCGTACCGCCGCAACATCCTCCGCCGTTCGCAACATCCTCCGCCGTTCGCAAGGGCGGATTCATCTTGGCGTTGGTGTTGTATCCTTCAACGGCTTCCTCGGTGAGAGTGAAGTGATGCGGCGACACCTCTGCGGTAACCGCAAAGCCACGGCGCTTGGCCGTGCGTACCAACTCGACAGCACCCGCGGTGCTCAGGTGGGCAACGTGCAAGCGGCCGTTGGTCCGCTCCAACAAGGCAATGTCGCGGGCAATCATGGCGTCCTCGGCCGCCGATGGCATACCGCGCAAGCCCAGGCGCAGCGACACGATTCCTTCGTTCATCACGCCGTCACCGCAAATGTCGGAATCTTGTTCGTGGGCAATCACCGGAAGTCCGAACATTGCCGAGTATTCCAGGGCACGGCGCATGAGCCCGGCATTCATGATCGGCATTCCATCATCGGAAACCGCCACGATGCCGGCGCGACACATTTCGCCGATCTCGGCTAGCTCCATGCCCTTGAGCCCCTTCGAGACGGCGCCGATGGGATACACGCGCGCCAAGTTGGCGGCAGCAGCGCGTTCGCGGATATAGTCAGTAACGGCGGCGTTATCGTTTACCGGGTTGGTATTGGCCATGCAGGCAACCGCCGTAAAACCTCCAGCAACGGCGGCGCGCGTGCCCGTGAGCACCGTTTCTTTGTACTCGTATCCCGGCTCGCGCAGATGCACGTGCATATCGATGAGCCCCGGGGTGACCAGACAGCCGGTGGCGTCAATCACGGCTGTGCCGTTCGCCTTCTTGCTCGGCTCGCTCACGGCGGCAATACGGCCAGCGCGGATCAGCACATCGCGCTTCGCCTCCAGACCGTTGGCCGGATCGACGACCGTACCGCCGCGAATCAACAACTCGTCGCTCACCCTGCCCTCCTGCGTAGGCGCGGTGCCGGCGCCGCTTCCTCGGTGGTTGTTAGGGGTTCCGCGGACCAGTCCTCGCGCGGTCGGTTCACCAGCAAGTAGAGCACGGCCATGCGCACGGCGATGCCGTTGGTCACCTGCTCCATGATGAGCGAGGATGGGCCATCGGCAACGTCACTGGCAATCTCCACGCCTCGATTCATCGGCCCCGGATGCAGGATCACCACGTCTGGCTTCGCGCACGCAATGGCCGCCTGGTTTAGGCAGAAGTAATGCGAGTACTCGTCGACACTCGGAAAGAAATGCTTGCCTTGCCGCTCCAGTTGGATGCGCAGCATCATGATCACATCGACGTCGCGCAGGCCTTCGTGCAGATTGTTGGTCAACTCTCCCCAGGCAGCGAGTTCGGGGGGCAAGAACGTCGGTGGACCAATCAGTCGCACTTTGGCGCCGAGGGCGCGCAGCGCAAAGATGTTGGAGCGCGCCACACGGCTGTGCAGAACATCGCCAACGATCGCGACAGTAAGGCCTTCGATACGCCCCTTCTTTTGCCGAATCGTTAGCAAGTCGAGCAAAGCCTGGGTCGGATGCTCGTGGGCTCCGTCGCCGGCGTTGATAATCGCGCACTCCAGGCGATTGGAAAGGAACTGCGCGGCCCCGGCGTGCTGATGCCGCAGGATGATGGCGTCGGGACGCATGGCGGCAAGGTTGCGTGCCGTATCGAGCAAGGTCTCACCCTTGGTCACACTGCTGGTGCTAGAGGCGAGGCTGATAAAGTCGGCGCTCATGCGCTTGGCGGCAATCTCAAAAGAAGCGCGGGTGCGCGTGCTGGCCTCATAGAACAGGCTGACGACCGTCTTACCGCGTAGCGTCGGCACCTTTTTGATGTCGCGCTGCGAGATCTCTTTGAAGGAGGCTGCTGTGTCGAGAAGGAACAGCAGCTCCTCATGGCTGATGTCCTGTAGGCCGAGCAGATGGCGTCGGGAAAAGGGCATGTCAGCGCTCCTCCTCCGAGGTAATGGCAACCTCGTCACAACCGTCGCATTCCTGAAGGCGAACTCTTACGGACTCCGGCACGGCGGTCGGCAGATTCTTGCCGACGTAATCGGCACGAATCGGCAACTCGCGGTGCCCACGATCAATCAAGACAAACAACTGCACGTTGCGCGGGCGGCCGAAGTCCATCAGGGCGTCGAGAGCCGCACGGATGCTGCGTCCGGTGAACAACACATCGTCGACCAAGACCACGCGTTTCCCCTCGATCGCAAAGCCAATATCGGTTCCGCGTACTTCGGGTTGCTGGCGGCTGCGGCTCAAATCGTCGCGATACAGGGTGATGTCGATGATGCCGCACGGCAGCTCGACGCCCTCGATGGCCTTGATCTTCTGCTGCAGGCGAGTGGCCAGGAACACACCGCGCGAACGGATGCCGACCAAGGCCAATGCCTCGGTGCCGCGGTTGCGTTCGAGCACCTCGTGCGTCACGCGGGTCAGCGCGCGCTCGATGGCCTCGGCATCCATGACCACTCGTCCTTCCGTTGCCATACGAAAAAAAAGGCCGCCTCCGCGATTCGCGAAGTGGCCTTAGAGACTCCCTCTATGTGGTACGTGAAACTTCATTTGTAACCCTTCCTGGCCTCTCAGGACCAAGTTAAAGGTGCGTTGCGTTGGCCGAGCTTCCTACCGTCACCCCTCCCTGAAGTCAATGCACTGTCGTTAACCGGGCGTGCGTCATAATTGTTGGCTTTCATCCGAGATCCACGGCCTCACGGCCGCGGCTACTGTGTCTTCGCAAGCTCCGTGTAGCCGCGCGCGTGAGCGCCTGAGTGGTGGAAGCTTGCCTCCCGACGAATTTTTCGCACCCCCGGGCAGCAGTAACGACATCCCATGTTTGGCAAGTCTTCCCAGCGTCCGGGCGTCTACGCGGAAGCCACCTCTTTTCGCGCCTCCTCATAGTCGGCCGAGCCATGCGCCTGGGCACATTCGCGGCTGATCCGTTTGACAAGCTGTCGTGCCTCGGCGCTACGGGATTGCCGCTTCAGCCAGCGACTGAGCGCCACTGCGGAACGGAGCGCAAAAACCTGCGCTCCCTGGGCCCGCGCCGTTCTCAGGCCCTCTTGCAAGCTGTTCTCCACATCGCCGAGTCGTCCCATGGCCTCCAGAACCGCGCCACGAATACGCCAAGTTTCACTGCGAAACGCGAGTTCCTGATGGGCTAACGCCTGGTCTGTCTGTGCCAATGCTCGATCGAGATCGCCTACATTGAGATACGCCTCGGCCAGCCAGCCAAAGAACCAGGAATTCCACCAGCGCTCGCACAACATCTCGCGCTCGCGCATTTGACGCTCGAGTTCCTCGATAAAGCCCGAAGGCTTGTCTCCCGCCAGAGCGCGTGCTCTCAAGCTGCGGGTTAGAGTTCGGTAGCTCGGCTGCGCCATTTCGTCGGCCAAAGGAATCACCTGCGCGGTCAAGGCAAGCGTGCGCGACCAATCGCGGTGCATCGCACACACCGCCGCGCAGTAAGTCCAAACGATGAGGCGGTCGGCTGGAAACTTGCTCTCTTGGGCGCGGCTCAAGACGTGATCCATCTCCGCGCCGAGGTTCGCCGTACGCCCCAAAAGACCCTGACAGACAATCGCTTGCACGTGGCAGCCGAGGTTGAGGTTCCATCCCTCAGGCAGACCAGATACGCCCTCCATCGGCATCGCCGCGATGACGCGCTCGCGGGCATGCTGAAAATGGCCGAGCGAGGTTTCGTTCATCGCGGTGTAGAGCAGGGAGAGTGGCAGCAGCTTTCGGTTCCATGACTGGGCAAGCGCAACCATTTGCAGGCTGATCTGCAACGCGCGATCGAGCACACCACTGAATCCGAGGTTGAAGCAAAGCCCAATCAAGGCACCAAAGCGTAGCCCATTGTCGTCGAGTCCGTCGGCCAGACTAAGGGCATGTTCGAAGGCCGCCCGCGAGTCGGAGTTGCCTAGGCCCTTCGCGTTGTGAAGCAAGTTGCCGTGTTCAAGCCAACAGCTTGCCTCGTGGCGTTGATGCTCCGCCGACAAGGGGCGCTTCCGCAAAATATCAATGACCTTGCGTATGTGAGCTGCCGCTTCGCCAGGAGCGTAGCGGTTCTTGGCAACCTTGGCGGAAATCGTGAGATATGTAATGCACTTGTCTTCGTCACCGCCGGCCTCGAAGTGCGCTGCCAGACGCGCCGCCACCCTGCCATGTTCGCCATGGAAGCCAGACTCGAGACGCGCCGCGATACCACGATGCAGGGCGCCGCGGCGTAAGGGTGCGACGCGTTCGGACACAGCGCGCTGGTACAGCGCGTGCGAGAATCGATAGGCTTGCGTCGTTGTCGAATCGGGCCAACGCCCTGTGCCAACCAACTCGACGAGACGGCTGCGCCGCTCGATCTCTGAGAGGGTCTCGTCGACCTCGCCGTCGCTTTGTCCAAGCGCTGCCGCCACCTCCTGCACAGTGAACTCGGCATTGATCAGACTGGCCGCCTCCAGGGCGTTGATGATTGCGGCTGGTTGCAGCATCAACCACGCATCGACGGTGTGGCGCAGGCTGCCCGGCAGGCTGAGATTCTGCGGCTCCTTGGTTTGATCATGCAGCCAGCAACCATCAACCTGATGCAGATGGCCGCTTCTCACGAGATGGTCCGTGGTTTCGCGCACAAACAGCGGATTGCCGTGGGTATGGGCTTCGATGCGGTCGGCATAGGCAACGGTAATGGCAGGGCTGGCGAAGCGTTGGTCTAGGTACTCGGCCACCGTCCGCCTGGACCAGGCGTCAACCTCGAGAGCCATCGCCTTACCTCGCGAGCACAGGGAATGCGCCGCATGGCCAACGGGATGGCCGGTCAGCGACACCTCGATCGCCCGATAGGTGGCGACGACCATCACGCGAGCCTCGGCCGACCGCTCCGCAAGTGCAACCAATAGGTCGAGCGTGCTCGCGTCCGCCCATTGCATGTCTTCGATGATCAGCAGAATCGGCGATTGTTCTGCAATGCGCTCAATCAGCCTCACCGCGTCACGCAGTACGCGTTGCGCGCCACTGGAGACCAAGCTGCCGCGCAGCTCGGCGAGCTCGGCGGCAGCAATCAGCCACGGCATCTGCACCAACCAGGTTGGCGCGTAACGCCGCGCCACATCGACGAACGCCGCATCGCCGATCTCATCGAGCATCTGCTCCACCGCTTCGACGACGGGAAGAAAGGGCTCACTTTCCCCCTGCAGCGCCAAGCACTGCCCCTTGGCCACCAAGACCTTGCCGCCTGCCGCGACGATCTCACGCGTTGCCGCCTCGACCAAGGTGGACTTGCCGACACCCGGCACGCCGCTGACAAAGACGGTTTGTCGCTGCCCAATGCACGCCAGTTGCCAGGCGCGCCGCAGGCCGGCCAACTCGTCGAAGCGGCCGATCAACCCCCTTGCGTCGCCGCCGCTAGCAGCCAGCGACGCCGCCGAAGCGTCGCTCGCCGACGCGTCGCCAGCCGTGAAGATGAAACCGCGCTTGGGGATGGTTCGCAGGTACGCATCGCTGGCCTCTTTCCCGCCCAAGGCCTGACGCAGCTCCGAGATCACACGCGTGAGAGCATTCGGGGTGACCGCGATATCCGGCCACAGGTCGTCGATCAGGTCCCGGCTGGAAACGACGACGCCGGGCCGCTGCGCCAGGTGAGAAAGCACATCCCAAACCTTGCGCCGCAGGTGCACATCTTCCCCCCCCTTCAGCAAACGCTGCCGCGGCAGATCGAGCCGAAACGGCCCGAATGCGATGAGACCCTTCTCGTTCACCAATGATCGCCCCTGTTGGATCAGGAACAGTCTATTTCCCAGCCGTACCGGAAATTCAACCGGATTCGAGGGCTTCATAGAGCATGGGCAACTGGTCGCCGCGCCAGGGGACATTCGTAGCGCTCCATTACACTTCGGACGAAAATTGGACCTTTCTGTAACTTCTTTCGCCTCGTGCCCGGTTAGTTTTGCGGTGCATGACGCAATCGAGTCAGCATCGGGATCGACCGCGCTACCCGCTGAGCCAGGCTTTCGTCGTACAGGTTCAGGGTGTCGGCGGCAGCGACGCGGGGTTCTTGGGCCGCATCGAGCATGTGTCGTCGGGCGAAACGATCGAATTCGCAAGTGGCGAGGCACTTCTATTCTTCATCGCTGCCACGATGCGCCGGATCAGCCCGAGGTCAGACCAGGAGCGCGATCCATGACTTGAGGACAAGGGCTGGGGCACGGGACAGAGA
>CAZGSN010000445.1:0-3986 GCA_964528465.1 uncultured Binatia bacterium (SeqCode) | reverse complement strand
TGCCGATGAAGGCACGGCAGCCGTTTGCTTGGCCGCCGAGCAGACGACGGCAGATGACATCAATTTCATGGCTACGCACGCCCGCGGTTTGGTGTGCCTGGCGCTGACGCGCGACCGCATGTTGCAGCTTGGTATCCCGCTCATGGTCCCGGATTCTTCGAGTGGCACGCGCCCGTTTGGAGCTTCCATCGAAGCTCGTCACGGAGTCAGCACCGGGATCTCTGCCGCCGATCGCGCCGCCACCATCCACGCGGTGCTCGCCGACGACGCGACTCCGGACGACGTGGTGATGCCCGGCCACGTGTTCCCCATCCTAGTGCCGGATGGTGGTGTCTTGATGCGTGCGGGAATCAACGAGGCAGCAGTCGACCTGGTGCGTTTGGCCAAGCTCAAACCTGCGGCGGTTGTTTGCGCGATTCTGGATGATGCCGGAGAGCTGGCACAAACAGCCGATCTAGAGAATCTTGCGGAGTTGTTCGGGCTGCGTACCGTCGACGTCGCGGATGTCGTAGCCTACCGACTGAGGAGTGAATCGCTGGTGGAGCGCGTTGCCGACGCGCCGATTACCACTGTCTTTGGTGGCAGATTTCGCACCGTCGTTTACCGCAACGCCGTCGATGGCCGCGAGCATTTGGCCTTGGTTAAAGGAAAGGTCGGAAGCGGTGCCCCAGTGTTGGTGCGCGTTCATTCCCAGTGTCTTACCGGCGATGTGTTCGGGTCGGAGCGTTGTGATTGCGGGGACCAACTCCGCCGCGCCATCGAGCTGATCGACGCCGCAGGGAAGGGCGTGCTCGTTTACATGCATCAGGAGGGGCGTGGCATTGGCCTTGCCAACAAGATCCTGGCCTATGCCTTGCAGGATCAGGGGCGCGACACGGTCGAGGCCAACCTCGAGCTTGGTTTCAAGGATGACGGCAGAGACTACGGAATCTCGGCGCAGATCTTGCGGGATCTGGGAGTGAACAAGATCCGCCTGCTGACCAACAACCCGAAGAAGATCGACGGTCTCACCCGCTACGGAATCGAGGTCGTCGAGCGCCAGCCGATCGAGATCGCGCCGCACGAGGGTACCCGTCGCTACCTGCAAGCCAAGCAACAGAAGCTCGGACACTTGCTTTCGGCGTCGAAGGTAGCCAACTAGGCCAACGCAAGAGATTGATGGCGTGAGAGCATTCGCATCGATTGGGCCGCCAAGTCGAGGAGACCGAATCGCGGAGACGGATTCAAGAGAATCTCACCACAGAGGACACAGAGATCACAGCGAGAGAATGAGTTTGCGGCAGTAGACGCAGTCTCCCCTGTGATCTCTGTGATCTCGGTGGTGAGAGTTCCTGATTCCCTCAAGCCTGGAAGACATTGCGACGGCTTCGCGTCGAGATCATTGGTTACGAGTTATGCCGATCACACACAAAGGATCCCCGGATGCTACGGGAATGCGCCTCGCGATTGTCGTGGCGCGCTTCAACTCGGTGGTTACCGAGCGTCTGCTGCAAGGCGCATTGAAGGCGCTGGTGCAGGGTGGGGCCACCGAAACGGACATCGAGGTTGTGCATGTGCCGGGGGCTTTCGAGCTGCCGCTAGCCGCCGCGCAACTCATTGCCACCAAGCGTTTCGACGCCATCGTCTGCCTCGGGGCTGTGGTGCGCGGGGAAACGCAACATCACGAGTACATCAACCACGCGGTGTTTGGAGCTGTGCAACAGTTGCAGGTGGACACCCGCGTGCCGGTCGCCCTCGGGGTGCTGACTACCGAGAACATGGAGCAAGCCTTACGCCGAGCAGGAGACGATCCTGGGAACAAAGGCTGGGAGGCAGCCCTCACCGCTGTCGAGATGGTGAACGTGGCGAGGTTGCTGCGATGACCGGGGCTTCCTCGGCTGCGTCCCTCTCTATTCGGCCGCCGCGCTTCTTCTAAGAACAACATGGGATCACGTCGCAAAGGCCGCGAGCTGGCCGTGCAAGCGCTCTATCAAATTGAAGTGATGAACGATGCCTCAGCGGCCGCGCTGCAAGGTCTGTGGGATCAGAGCGAGGCGGGCCCGCGGGCCAAGGAGTTTGCCCGCGGCTTGGTCGAAGGAGTGCGCGGGCGCCGCGATCAAATCGACGAGCACATCAGTGCCGCCTCGTCGAATTGGCGCTTCGAGCGCTTGTCGGCTGTCGATGTCAACGTGCTACGCGTGGCGGTGTATGAGCTGCTGGCTGGGGGTGTGCCAACGAGCGTGGTGCTCGACGAGGCCATCGAAGTCGCGCGCCGCTTCGGCACCAACGAGTCGGCGACTTTCGTCAATGGCGTGCTCGACCAGATCGCCTCCCGTTTGGGAGTGAAGGAAGAACGCGGCGAACGGAGCAAACGCGACGATGGATGAACGATACAACGCAGCCGTTGTGGAAGAGAAATGGCGGCGCCTGTGGCAGGAGCGGCGTACCAACAGTGTCGACCTGGCCAGCGCCCAACGCCCTTACTACGTCTTGATGATGTTTCCCTACCCGTCGGCGGAGGGGCTGCACGTTGGTCACGCCTTCGCGTTTCCTGGAGTCGATATCCATGGGCGTTTCCGGCGTCTGCAAGGTTACGACGTGTTCGAGCCGATGGGCTTCGATGCCTTTGGCATCCATTCGGAGAACTATGCGCTCAAGGTCGGGACCAATCCCAAGCAACTGATCCCCAAGACCATCGCCAACTTCACGCGCCAACTGAATCGGCTCGGGCTGATGGCGAATTGGGACCATGTCGTCGATACGACGGCTCCCGACTACTACAAGTGGACACAGTGGATCTTCCTGCAGCTCTACAAGCGTGGCTTGGCGGTGCGCAAGAAGTCGCCGGTGAATTGGTGCCCTGCCTGCAAGACCGTACTGGCCAACGAGCAGGTGATCGACGGTTTCTGCGAGCGCCACGGCGATGTGCGCGTCGAGCAGCGCCTCACCGAGCAGTGGTTCTTTCGCATTACCGAGTATGCCGAGCGCTTGCTGAAGAACCTGGAGTGGATCGATTGGTCGGAGTCTACTCGCCTGGCGCAACGCAACTGGATCGGCCGCTCCGACGGCGCCGCCGTGGACTTCCCCTTGGCCGGCAATAGCGGCCGCAGCATCCGTGTGTTCACGACGCGACCGGACACCATCTTCGGTGCCACCTACATGGTGTTGGCTCCTGAGCATGCCCTTGTTGCGGACATCACTACCAGCGAGCAGCACCAAGCGGTCGAGGCCTATCGCGAGCGAGTTGCCAAGATGGATCTGGTGACGCGTAAATCGGTGAAAGAGAAGACGGGTGTGTTCACCGGTAGCTATGCCATCAACCCTGCCACCGGAAAGCAGATCCCCATCTGGATCGCCGACTATGTGCTGGCCCAGTATGGCACCGGCGCGATTATGGCGGTGCCGGCGCATGACCAGCGCGACTTCGAGTTCGCCCAGGCCTTTGCCTTGCCGGTTGTGCGCGTCATTGCTGCCCCTGGGGAAGCGGCGGATACTCCGTTGGGCGAGGCCTACGACGGACCAGGCACTCTGGTGCACAGTGACAAGTTCGATGGTCAGAATGCGGCCGCAGCCAAGCAGGCGATTACCACCTGGCTGGCGGAGCGCGGTGCAGGCGAGGCGCGCACCGAGTATCGACTGCACGACTGGTGCATCTCCCGCCAGCGCTATTGGGGTCCACCGATCCCCATCATCTATTGCGATGCCTGCGGCATCGTTCCGGTGCCCGAGAAGGATTTGCCCGTAGAGCTTCCGGACATTGACGACTTTCGTCCGGACGACAGCGGCGTGGCACCGCTCGGCCGGGTTGAATCGTTCGTCAAGACGACTTGCCCGCAATGCGCCGCCCCGGCGCGGCGCGAGACGGATGTTTCCGATACCTTCCTCGACTCGGCTTGGTACTTCCTGCGCTATCCCTCCACGCAGAGTGCGGATGTGGCGATGGACCCGGACCTGACCAAGAAGTGGTTGCCGGTCGACACCTATATCGGCGGCAACGAGCACGCCGT
>CAZGSN010000444.1:0-4257 GCA_964528465.1 uncultured Binatia bacterium (SeqCode) | reverse complement strand
CCGATATTTCCTCCTTTGGTCCTTCTGCCCTCTGGGCCCCTTTGCCCCTCTAGCCCTCGGTCCCTCTGCCCCTAGGCGTTGTGCGGGCGCAACGAGATAAGCTCGCAAGAGACAGCACATGCTCTCCCATCATCGAACACCACGACTTCTCCTGCGCGCCTTGCGCGAGGAGCACATCCAAGAGCTGCATCACATGCACAGCGATGCGCGCACTATGGCTACCTTGGGCGGGGTGCGGACACTTGCCGAGACCACTGCCATTGCGCGGGCATCTGCCGAGCATTGGCAGCAGTATGGCTTCGGTTTGTGGATGGCGTACGACGCGGAGACGGGCCGCTTCGCCGGGCGCGGTGGCCTCAAACACACCATTGTGGAAAACCAGGATCTGGTCGAGGTCGTGTACGGTTTTCTGCCCGAGCACTGGGGGCGCGGCTTAGCTACTGAGCTGGCGGCGGAGTGTGTGCGCGTGGGCTTCGAGAGGTTGCTTCTTCCGGAGCTTGCCTGTTTCACCCTAACGACGAACACGGCTTCCCAACGCGTTATGCAGAAAGTTGGCTTTCGCTATGTCCGCGATTTCGAACACGCCGGCCTGCCTCATCGACTCTTCCTGCGACGTGCGAGATCGTCTCAGGGCGACTGAGCCGAGGTGCCCGAGGCGCCGGTGTAGGGCTGCGTTCTCGAGCACCGCCGTGCGGGTTCCCAGGCAGGGCGGGCCAGCGAAGGCAACGTCGGTGTTGGCCCCGGATGGGTGTGCGACAAATTCGTTGGGAGGCAAAACTTCCACCATCCACGCGCGCACGCGCGCGGCTACACGGAGCTGGCGAAGACACCGTAGCCGCGGCCGTGAGGCCGTGGATCTCGGATGAAAGCCAACAGATATGACGCACGCCCGCCCCGGATTGCGGTGCAGTTCTGTTCTTGACGCTGGCACCGGGCGGGTGTTAGCGACCAGACCTTCAGGAAACCTCCCATGCCAAGCAAATCGCAGTCGCTTAAACTTTTCGAGCGGGCTCAGGCCTGCATCCCGGGTGGCGTCAACAGTCCGGTGCGTGCCTGGAAGGCTGTTGGCGGGTCGCCGGCCTTCGTGCAGCGTGCCCAAGGCAGTCGCATTTGGGACGTAGACGGCAATGAGCGCATCGACTTTGTCGGGTCTTGGGGGCCGATGATTTTGGGGCACGCACATCCGGCGGTAGTTCAGGAGATCGAGCGTACCCTACGTGATGGCACCAGCTTCGGTGCACCGACGGCACGGGAGGTCGAGCTTGCCGAAGTGTTGCGTCAGGCCCTTCCCTCGGTGGACATGTTGCGACTCGTCAGCTCGGGCACGGAAGCGGCCATGTCGGCGATCCGTTTGGCGCGCGGTTTCACGGGACGCTCCAAGATCCTGAAACTCGATGGTTGCTATCATGGCCATGCCGATTCCCTCCTCGTGCGTGCCGGATCTGGTGCTGCCACCTTTGGAGTCCCCGACAGCGCCGGTGTTCCCGAATCTCTGGCACGCGAGACTCTGGTCGGCGGCTTCAACGATATCGATTCGGTGCGCCGTCTCCTGGCCGCGCACCCGGACCAAGTTGCCGCGGTCATCGTCGAGCCTGTGGTCGGCAACATGGGAACCATCCTCCCCGAGGCGAGCTTTCTTGCCGGTCTGCGCGAAATCACGCGTGCGGCCGGTAGTCTGCTGATCTTCGATGAGGTGATTACCGGATTCCGACTGGCCTACGGCGGTGCGCAAACGCGCTTTGCGATCGAGCCGGACCTAACTGTACTTGGCAAGATTGTCGGCGGTGGCTTGCCGTTGGCTGCGTTTGGTGGACGGCGCGAGATCATGGAGCAGCTTGCTCCCCTGGGCCCGGTCTACCAGGCGGGAACTCTCTCGGGGAATCCCTTGGCCGTCAGCGCTGGGCTTGCCACGTTGGCCGAGCTGCGGCGGCCCGGCACCTACGAGAAGCTGGAGGCGAGTGCCGCCAGGCTGGAAGCTGGGCTGCGGGCTGCGATGCAGGCCAGCGGCACTCGTGGATGCATCAATCGTATCGGCTCGATGTGGACCATGTTTTTTGGTGTCGATGCCGTCACCGACGCCAACAGTGCCCGCGGTTGCAACACCGACATTTTTGCGGGTTGGTTCCAGGGGATGTTGGAACAAGGGATCTATCTACCGCCGTCGCAGTTCGAGGCGGCGTTCGTTTCGCTGGCGCACACTGACGAGCAAATCGAGCAAACGATTGGTGCGGCCCACGCCGTGCTGAAGACGCTGTGAGGTAGGGCCACGGCAACGGATCCAGAACCGAGCGGCATGGCAGCGGGCGGGCGGTTCCTTGCCGTCGGTACCGAGTTCGCGGTTAGCGTCGTTGCCGGGGTGATGGCTGGGTACTACCTGGACGGGTACCTCGGCACCACGCCGCTCTTCATCTTGTTGTTGACGGTGGGAGGCATGGCGGGTGCGTTGTACCGCTTGCTTTGGAACTTGAAGACGTTTAACTCGCAGCGCCGCCATGATTGACCTGAACCGCATCACGCGCACGCATGTGGGCCTTACCGGCGCCTCGGCAGGGTTGGCCTACGCGACGCACCTAGGAGATGCCGGCAGCATTCTCCTCGGCGGTGCGGTGATGGGTCTGAACTTCACTCTCCTGCGTTGGATGGTTGGCGCTGTGGTGGTCGGCGACCCCGAAAAGATGGCTCGCCGCAAGACATTGGGGGTGATGGCGTTCGTACTGAAGTTTGCTCTTTTCTTGGCTCTCCTGGCCGGCGTGCTGTGGCGCTTACCTATCGACGGGATGAGTTTTGCTTTTGGAGCAACATTGCTAGTGGTGGCGTGCGTCGTTGAGGCTTTGCGCCATGACGCGTCCATGCTGAAGGGCCTGAAAGGAGTCGGTTGAGGTGGAACACTCGTTTACCTGGGTCACGTTGGTCCCAGGCCTGAATCTACTGCCGGTGCATACCGCGCACGCAACCTTGGTGATTATCGCGTTGCTGGCGTTTGCCTGGGTGGCCCGGCGCCAGCTCGAGGCCGCCGCGGATCCGGTAGTGCCGGACGCAACTCTCACGGCGCGCAATTTTTTCGATGTCTTCGTGGAATGGTTCGTCGACTTCATTGAAACCATCACCGGCCATGGTGGCCGCCGCTACTTGCCGGTCTACGCCACCTTCTTTCTTTTCATCCTCACGGCCAACCTGGTCGGCTTGTTGCCGGGTTTTGCGCCGCCGACCAGCGACTTCAACGTCACCTTCGCTCTCGGTGTGTGTTCGTTTCTCGCCTACAACTACTTTGGTCTGAAGCAAAAGGGCATGGCCTATCTGAAGCACTTTCTGGGACCAATCTGGTGGCTGGCGGTGCTGATGTTGCCCCTAGAAATCGCCGACAACTTGATTCGACCGGTCTCGCTCGGCTTACGTCTCTTCGGCAACATGACGGGCGACCACTTGGTGCTGGAGATCTTCACCGACCTTACCAAGGTTGTCATCCCGGTGATCTTTTATGTGCTCGGCGCCTTCGTTTCGCTGGTGCAGGCATTTGTGTTTACGATTTTGAGCTGCGTGTACTTGTCCTTGGCAATTGCCGAGCACGATCATCATCACGAAGAGGACGCGCACGCGCATCACTGAGATTTTAGAAGCTCCGACACAAACCAGGAGACTGGCGCCGAGGTTGTGGAGAGGATGATAGAGAGGTGTGGCGCCGAATGGTCTCGTGGAATCCGGAAGAAAGGAGGGAAAGAAATGCGTAACCGTCTATTTGCAATGTTCTTGGCAGCGTTTGCCGTGTTGGCCGTGGTCAACCCGGTATTGGCGCAAGAAGGAGCGGGCTCGCAGAGTGGGATGATCGCCATGGCCGCTGGCCTGGGCATCGGCCTCGCCGCCATTGGTGTGGCGCTTGGCCAGGGTCGTGCCGCTGCGGCAGCGATGGAGTCGATTGGTCGCAACCCAAATGCGGCAGATCGTATCCAAACGCCGATGATCATCGGCCTCGCCATGATGGAAGCTCTGGCAATCTACGCGCTGGTCATCACGTTCTTCCTGCAAGGGAAGGTCTGATCCAACTCGTCGCGTCTGCAAAGAGGGGTGGAGCCACAAGCTCCACCCCTCTTTGCTTTTCGGCAGAAGCAGGTATCGAGAGTACGGGCTTCCGCTACGGGAATAAGCCCGAAAACCTCAGTTGGGGTGGACGTCAACTGGACGCACGCTTCGAGACGCCGCCAAAATCCTTCGATACGCTTCGCTACTCAGGAGGCGGCTCCTCAGCGCGAACGGTTGCGG
>CAZGSN010000443.1:0-31332 GCA_964528465.1 uncultured Binatia bacterium (SeqCode) | reverse complement strand
TCGCGAGGGCACTGGGAACGGCCTTCGAGACGCGGCCTGGACAGATGGCCGCTCCTCAGGCCGAACGGAAAATTTGTTGACTGAGCCCAGCAACCGTTCGCGCTGAGGAGCCGCCTCCTGAGTAGCGAAGCGTATCGAAGGATTTTGGCGGCGTCTCGAAGCGCTAGGCCAGTCGCCGTGCACGCCAACTGAGGTTTTCGGGCTGAGGCTAATGCCCCGCGCCGGCAGAGGCGAGTCGGACATGATTGCGTATGCGGGTACCAAGCCGTATGGCGCTAGTACTCCGCCAAGGCAGTCAGGTTCGCGTATTCTCGAACGGAAGGCCGACGATCTTGCCGCCTCACGCGAGCAGATGGCTCGCAAATAAGATTTGGGCACCAAAGTAGAGGGGCAGCCCCCAGCAGCGATTGACGATGGTTTGCGCGACGAACTTTTCCCGGGCGACGGCGAGATCGGAGACAAAGAAGGCGATGGCTGCCACCACGAGGACGGGTGCGGGCGATTGGGCGTGGCTTGCTAGCGAGCATACCGCCATGGTGCTGATCACGCCCATGTACGCGACAACTGGTCCGCGCATTTTCCCGGCGACGTGTGGACCCAGCCATCGCCATGCACCGTAGGCACAAAGCGCTGCGGGTACGGCCCACACCGCCAAGGCGGCGGGGGCCACCCCGCGCAGCATGAAGGCAACGACGAAGGCGATGTGCCCCAGCAAGAATGCCGACAGGCCAATTAAGAACGACGTATTCGTGCGGCCCATGAGGGCGACATCGCCGATGACGGAGAACGCCAGCGCGGCGAGAAAGGCACGCGTCACCGCTTCCTCGTGACCGCTGGCCGTGTACAACCCCAGAGCAAGGAAGGCGAGCGAGGCAGATGGTTTGCCGATCCATTCGAGCCAGCGCCGCCCGCTTACATCAGCGAACAGCATCGCGCTCACCCCGGCAATGGTGACTAGCGTGGCCAAAATCGTAGGTGTCAAGGATGCGAGCATGGAGAAACCCCTTGCCGGAGCAGATACCAGGAATCGCTAGCCAGTCACCAGTGGGACCACGTATCTTCGCTGGGCTCCGGGGGCCTTGTCCCAATGCCCGCCAAGTCGATTAGGCAGGAATCCGGCTGATGCGCCACGAGGGAGGATGGTCTCAGCTCACCCTTGCCAGGGCGAGCACGGAGGTACCAAGGACGGGTTTGCTGAACAGTGCGGTTTCGAGGCGCATCCAACCGCAGAGAAGCTGATTGATGAGCTTGGCGGGCGGGCGAAAGCCGATACGGACAACCTCGGCATCATCCCGCACCCAGCGCAGCAAGTGCTTGCGCGCCATGGCAATCGGGTAGAGCGACAAGCCCCAGTAGCGTAGATCGAGGCATTGCACGGTCCCATCGTTCACCGTCAGCGCTTGCAGAACCGCAGCTAAGGAGGAGAGCGAGTAGCGCCGGTGGTGGCCAACCACTTCATCGTAACGGGAATGCAGAGCCATGGAGGCGGGAACGTTGATGATCAGCCAGCCGCCGGGCTTGAGGTGCTCTAAGCTCGCTCGCAAGAAGCTCTCCGGCTCGGCAATGTGCTCCACCACATCGAAAAGGAGCAGCCCATCGTAGCTGTGGAGTAGGCTGGGGTGGCGGTCTTCGACATTGTAGAGCAGCGTGCGCCCCCGCCCCGGCCGGCAATCGCGCAGGGCCGGCTCATTGAGGTCGGCCCCGTCGACGGTCCAGCGTGTCATGCCCTCGACCTGAGCGCGTAGCGATCCGGTGCCACAACCCACCTCGAGCACACGTAACGGTGCATGTAGTGGAATCGCGTTCTCCGCCAGCAGGGCCTTGAACGCCGCCAGCCGCCACAAGAACCAAAAATGATGCTCGGTTCCCATTCCATACCACTCATCGGGAAAGCCGGCGGCTACTGCCTTCGATAACTCTTCCATGTGCAAGACTTCCCTACGTCAAAGGCCGTCGGTTCGCATCCCCCCAACCATAGGGAACCTCTGCACAAGTAGCCCTGTAATCAGATCGGGGTCGGAATCGGTATCGGAATCGGCCGCGACACAGGTAGGGAGATACCCCGTGAAATGAGATCGACACCGATTCCGATAGCGACCCCGACCCGCAGGGAGGCGCACGGACTTTGCAGAGGTTCCATAAGAGCCTACCGGTCCGCGTCCCGTTTGATGGACGGCAATCCGACGCAAGCGACATCATCCCCCGGGGCCACTCACGCGCCAAAGCGATTGCGGAAAGCTTCGATGAGCCGTTCGGGAACAACCATGGCGCCGCAGCGCAGGTTGCCGGCTTCAAAGCCGAGGTCGCGCAGGACACGATAGTGCTGAGCGGCGGTGCGGCCGTCGACGCTGCCAAGGGTTGGCGTTAGCGACGCAACGGTGGCGGTCAGTAGGCTCGACAAAATACAGCCGGTGATCTCGCGCGGGTCGGTAAGATCAAAGCTGCGTAGCAAGCCGGGATCGACGTGGGGCGGCACATAACGCAACTGACCATAGGCCTGCGGCGCGCGCAGAATACCACCCTCAGAGAACAGGATGTCTCTGTGCACGGTGAGTCTTTCAATCGCGAGGGTCGGATTGAAACAGTGAGGTGCCGAGTCGTCGACCACCAATGTCCCCGCTTGCAAGCGCCCTACATCCAGCACGTCGGGAACGTTGGTGGCTCCAATAATCAAGCGGGCTTGGTAAAGCTCGGCAGGCACAGAGCCTTGCGACTCCAAGACCTGAATGCGGCCGCGAAATTGGTACCGATCCGCCAAGCTTGCGGCTAGATCCCGCAAAGATTCGCGGCGGGTGGCCAGATCGCACAACAAAAGTTCCTGGGGATGCGGCAACAGCTCGAGCATGGCGGTGAGTGTCGCCGCACCAATCGAGCCCAGACCCAGGAAAGCTGCGGATTCGCGGCGCAAGTCACGACGGCTTTGGGCGAGGATTTTTTCGATCGCCAACACCACGGTGGCCGCCGTGGTTGCATGGCCGGTGGTGATCTGCGGTAAGCGGCGATCGCGAAGAATGGGCGCAAGGTCGCGACCGTAGTCGGTGGCCGATGGCAACAGCCCGGTAAGCGACACCGTGCCTGCGCCGAGTTTTGCGGCAAGCTGTACGGCCTCCACCAGCAGGTCCAAGAGAGCAGTCTTGTCGGCATAGAGCTGATCGCTGAAGCACGGCAGGAGGATCGTCGCGATGCGACCCATAGCTGTCTCATGCACCGAGCTGAACAGTGGCAAGCCCTCGCACCAGTTCTCCACCACGTGCTGGCGAGAGATCCCCGCGTGCGCCAGAGCGGCAGGGAAGTACCCCAAGGCCGCGGCTTGTACGGGAGGAATCTTGCCGGCCGCCAGCAAAGTCAGCAGACGCCGAGGCTCGATCACCAGGCCCGGCGTCGCAGCGGCAACCTCGGCTACGGGCCTGTCGATTTTCTCCGAAACGGTGCTCGCGAGTCTCTCGTCATCCCGGCGAAAGAGACTGTCGGATTTCTCTGAGATGGGGCTCTGTGTTCGTTCGTCATTCCGGCGAAAGCCGGAATCCAGGGCGGGAATGCCAGCAGCATGGGCTCCATCTGGCACTGGACCCCGGCTTTTGCCGGGGTGACGGAATTCCACTCCGGTTTTGCGGTAGTCCCCTCCCAGAGGACGAGGCTCGTTGCGCGATGGCGGGCTAGCGAGTCGGGGCAGTGTGCCCGCGGGTTCCGGCAAGGGAACAGGTTGCGTTTCGACCGTCACCGCCTCCACTTCAGCGGGGATGTGCTTCAGAGCCTCGACTGCCGCGGCAACGCTGCGGTGCTGAATAACGAAGCGGACAGAAACATCCCGCTGCAACACGGACGACATCTTGGCAGCCAGTTGGGTGGCCCGCAGAGAGTCGCCCCCCAGCTCGAAGAAATCGTCATGGATGCCCACTAGATCGACTCCGAGCACCTCGGCCCACAGCTCGCTCAGTCGAAACTCTTCGCGATTGCGGGGCATGGTAAGGACATTGGGCGAGCGATCTTGCGCGCGGCTTGGCTGCGGTAGCGCGCTGCGATCGAGCTTGCCGTTGGCCGTCAGCGGCAGAGCCGGCAGCGTGACGACCTGCACCGGCAGCATGTACTCCGGCAGCATTCCCTTGAGAAAGCTGCGCAGCTCGCTTGCCTCCGGAGCACGCTCCCAGCGTGGCACGACATAGGCCACGAGCCGCATCTCTCCTAGCTCGTCGGCACGTGCCACGACGGCACACTCGCGCACTTCCATGTGCTCGGTGAGGACAGCCTCGATCTCGCCGAGCTCGATGCGGTGGCCGCGAATCTTCACCTGGTGATCCAGGCGCCCGAGATACTCGACGCTGCCGTCGGGACGGTAGCGGGCAAGATCGCCGGTCTTGTACAAGCGATGGTGCGGCCCACCGCCGTGCGGATCGTCAATGAACCGTTCCGCGGTTAGCGCCGGGCGATTCAGATAGCCGCGAGCTAGTCCCAACCCGCCAATGTGCAGCTCGCCCGGAACTCCGATTGGTACCAGGTTGAGGTCGGCGTCGAGAATGCGCAGCTTGACGTTGCTGAGCGGTTTACCGATCGGAATCCCGCCTTGCGCTCCGCCGGGATGACACTTCCAGTAGGTTGCCCATACCGACGCTTCCGTGGGCCCGTACACGTTGTAGAGATCGGCGCGTAAACACGAGAAGAAGCGATCATGGAGATCCACGCTCATCTCTTCGCCGCCGCACAGCACGAGCCGCAAGCCGTTCATGCTGGCACGCGTTGGGTGGTCGAGCAGCAAACGCAAGGTCGACGGCACTACCTGCAAGACGCTGATCGAGTCGGCGCGGATCGTCTCCAGAAGATAGCCTGCGTCCCGCTGCCCCCCCGGCGGCGCGAGGGTGAGCCGGGCGCCGCTGGCGAGCGGCCAGAAACACTCGGTGACAGAAATGTCGAAACTCAGCGGCGTGATTTGCAGGAGGTGATCGCGCGTGCGCAACGGGAAGGCGTCTTGCAGCCACAGCAAGTAGTTGCACACGGCGCCATGGCTATTCATCACACCCTTGGGGCGGCCGGTCGATCCCGAGGTGTAAAGGATGTAGGCGAGGTTGTTGGCAATGACGCCGCTCAACACCGCATCCGGGCGCTCGCGAGCAATCTCCGGCCAGTCGTCGTCGAGATGCACGACCGTCCCGTCGTAGTCCGGCAGCCGCTCGAGCATGCGTCCATGCGTTAGCAGCAACGGTGGTGCGGCATCGTCGAGCATGAAGCCCAAACGTTCGCGCGGATAGTCGGGATCCAAAGGCAGATAGGCTCCCCCTGCTTTGAGGATTCCGAGTAAGGCAATAATCATGGTGAAGGATCGCTCGACACAAAGTGCGACCGGCACTTCGGGGCCAACGCCAAGGCGATTCAAGTAGCGGGCAAGCTGGTTGGCGCGTCGCTCCAGCTCCGCGTAGGTGAGGGACTCGGTGCCGTAGGTAAGGGCAACGGCGTCCGGTGTACGTTGCACCTGCTCCTCGAAAAGCTGATGGATGCAGTGTGGCCTGTCGAATATACGCTCGGTGGCGTTCCACTCGTTGAGCTGCTGGTGCCGCTCTTGCGCGGATAGGATGGGAAGAGTCGACACCGTCTGCGTCGGGTCGTCGACGACGCCGTGCAGCAAGGTTTCGAAATGCCGCGCCAGACGGGCAATCGTGGCTTCCTCGAACAAGTCGGTGTTGTACTGCCAGGACACACACAGCGCGCCGTCGACATCGGCAAGTGCCAAAGTGAGATCGAACTGAGCCCACTCTTGGCGCAACGGAAACGACTCCAACTGCAAGGCGCCAAGGTCCATGCGGACGCCCGCCTCGCCAAGGGCAAAGGCCGATACCTCGGGGAGACCAAGGCTGGTTGTACTTTCCAGAGCAAACAAGACCTGAAACAGCGGCGAGCGGCTGGGGTCGCGCACCGGATGCAGGCGCTCGACTAGCAACGCGAACGGATAATCCACGCTGGCCAGAGCATCCACCACGCAACGACGCGCCGTGGTCAGCACTTCGAGGAAAGTCGGGTCGCTAGAGAGATCGGCGGTGAGAACCATCGGATTGACGAAGTACCCGACGACGTTCGCCCACTCCGGTCGACTGCGACCCGCGGCGAGAGAGCCGAGCAGCATTTTCTCCGGCGCACCGTGGCGTCGCAGGAGAATCTCGAAAGCAGCCAGCAGGGTCGTGTAGAGCGTGGCATCGTGTGCCTGCCCAAGCGCATGCAAGCGCTGGGTCAGCTCGCGATCGAGTCGATGCTTGTAAGCCGCACCACGGAAGGTCTGTAGAGGTGGGCGCGGTCGGTCCGTGGGAAGGTCTAGTACCGCTTGCTGGTGCGCCAGTCGCTGCTGCAGTTGGCTCCACAATCGCTCCCCCTCGGCGCCGGAGAGGATCTCCGTCTGCCATCGCACATAGTCGCCATAGTGGTACGACAGCGGAGGCAGCGACGCTTCCAGCCCCTGGCATGCCGCCGAGTAGAGGTTGCCAAGCTCGCGCAGCAGGATGGCAAGCGACCACAGGTCGGCAACGATGTGATGCGCAGCAACGACGACAAAGTTCCCCGACTCGGCCCCATGGAACAGAGCCACCCGCAGCAACGGCCCCTGCTCGAGATCAAACGGGGCATAGGCCGCCTCGTATAGGCGCTGCTCCACCTGTTCGAGCGTCCACCCCTGGGCCTCCTGTTCTTGCCAGCATACGTCGACGTGCGCGTGCACTTCCTGGATGGGTTTGCCAAGCCGGCTGGGGAAGGTCGTCCGCAGCACGGGATGGCGATCGACGAGGCGCTGGAAGGCCGTGTGCAACGCGGCAGCGGAAAACGGCCCGACCATGCGAGCGGCCTGGGCCAAGTGATAGGCGCTGCTTTCGGGCGCCAGTTGATGCAGAAACCAAAGAGCCTCCTGCCCATGGGAGAGTGCATACGTCCCCGGGGCCGGCGGTCCTTGGGCTAGCGGCGGAAAGGTCAGTGGCGAAGACGCCGGAGGCGCGCTCCCCACCTGGCTCTGTTCACCCGCAGGCAAGGAGGCGTTCAGGAGGTGCTTGGCCAGATGGCGAATGGTGAGGCCATCGAGCACGGCACCGACATCGATACGCAGGCCTGTGGCGCTCTCGATGCGGTGGGCCAGGTTGTACACGGCAAGCGAATCGAGCCCGTAGCGCGTCACGGCAACGTTGGCGTGGATATCGCGCGCGGGGCGGCCAAGCTCCGTAGCTACCTCGGCAATCAGCGAAGCTTCCAAGGATTCATGCGTGTGCTTGGCCGACGGTACCGGTTGGGCCGGGCTGGCAACGGGTGCCGCCTCGATCGCGCTCAACTGGCCCTGGAGAAACTCCGCGCGACAGGCGTGCCGTTGGATCTTGCCGCTCGAAGTCTTGGGAATGCTCCCCGGTTGAATCAATACGATCTCGTGTGCGGCGAGTTGGTGCTGCTGCGACAGGGCCTCGCGAATATCGGCGACGGTGCCATCGACATCGACGGCCTGGCGCGTGTCGACCTCTTGCACCAACACCAGTCGCTCTTGGCCTTTGTCCTCGATTGCGAAGGCAGCGCCACAACCACGACGAAGCAACGGATTGCTCAGTTGCGCCGTGAGCTCGATGTCCTCGGCGTAGTGATTGGTGCCGTTGAGGATGATGAGATCCTTCAGCCGTCCGGTCACGAACAGCTCGTCGTCATCGAGGAAACCCAGATCCCCCGTGCGCAGGAACGGTCCTTCCCCGCTGTCTGCCAAACACGCCTGGAAGGTTTGTTCGGTCACTTCCGGCCGTTGCCAGTACCCTTGCGCCACGCTGGGGCTGGAGATCCAGATCTCACCAACCTGTCGCGGGCGGCAACGTAGCCTGGTCTCCGGGTCGACGATGATCAAACGATCGACACCAAAGGTGCGGCCACAACCCACCAGGGTCGCTACGTTTGGGCTGTTATCCAGAGTCTCGATGGCACGGTTGCGTTCGAGCGCCCAGCGGTCCACGCGCTTAACGGTGAGATGCCCGTCTTGCCGCGCCCCGGAGACGAACAAGGTTGCCTCGGCGAGCCCATACAACGGCTGAAAGGCATCCTTGCGCAGGCCGCAGGGTGCAAAGGCGTCGACGAAGCGATGCACGGTATCGGCGCGGATCGGCTCGCCACCGCAGGCAATGGTTTGCAAGCTGCGCAAGTCGAGCGACGCGCGTTGCTGCGGGTCGGTCCGCCGCACGCATAGCTCGAGACCAAAGCTCGGTGTGCCGCAGGCGGTGCCGCGATAGCGAGAGATGGCTTGCAGCCAGCGCAGCGGACGTTCCAAGAAGCTGAGCGGCGACATGAGGACGCCGCGCGTGCGCGCGTACAGCGGTTCGAGGATGAAGGCGATCAGCCCCATGTCGTGATACGGCGGCAGCCACGACACCAAAACACTCTCCGAGGTCACGCTGCATACGTGGCGCATCTGCTCGAGGTTGTGCAGTAGGTTGGCATGACTGAGTTCGACGCCTTTGGGCGTGTTGGTCGAGCCCGAGGTGTACTGCAGAAACGCCAGCGAACCGGAATGCACGACCGGCGGCCGCCAAGCGCGAGCCCGCTCATCGGTAATGGCGTCGGTGGCTACCCAGCGTAAGGCCTTGAGATCGGGCGCGGCAGCGAGCACACCCCCCGACAGTTCGAGCATGGCTGCGGAGGTGAGTGCGATGGAGGCTTGGGCATCGTGCACGATCGCCTGTAAGCGCGGCAAGGTGCGGTGCAAGCGCATGGGATCGGGTGGATACGCCGGCACGGCGATGACACCGGCGTACAAGCAGCCGAAGAAGGCAGCGATGTAATCAAGTCCGGGAGCATGCAGCAACAACGCCCGCTCTCCCATGGCACCGCTTTCTTGCAGTACCGCGGCAATCGCACAGGCGCGCCGGCGCAGCTCTCCAATCCTGAAGGTGGCCGTGTTCTCTTCGCCGTCGAGGAGAAACGTGTACAGCAACCGATCCGGCTCTTCGCGAGCACGGATCTCCAGCAACTCGACCAAGCTCGCGAACGATGGCATCGCGAGGCCCGAGCGCGGTTGCTGCATGTCCACTTCCAAGATGACCCCCTCCTTGCCGAGCGGTGTATTGAGCGCTGTGTTGCATCAACCCGAAGAAACTTGCAAGCACCTACCCGGTGTGCCGGTGCGGCGGTTCATCGGTGCGCCGGGTAGCCCGCAGCCGCACGATTCGAAGACTGGAATCGGCTCGTACTATGGAGCCGAATGGGCCATCTCGAACTCTGCCCTGAACTCAATTGCAGGAGCGCCCCTACCGTTCGTTGACGGTCCGTGTGATCACCGCCTCCTGCCGCCTCCGAAGAAGGCGCCGAGCATGCCGCGTAGGATTTGGCGACCGAGCTGACTGCCGGCGGCGCGAGCGGCGTTCTTGACAAAGGCTTCGACGATCTCGCCGGCTTGGCTCTGCGGGTCCGCCTTGGTTGGGATCGTCGTTTTCGCCTCTTGCTGGGTACGGGCTTGCAACATTTCGTACGCCGATTCGCGATCCACCGTTTTTTCGTAGGTACCGAACAGTGTGGACTGCTGGATGACCTGCTGGCGTTGCTCCGGCGTTAGCGGGGTGAGCTGAGTTCGGGGCGGGAGCATCCAGGCGCGTTCCACG
The DNA here is from genome assembly GCA_964528465.1 of uncultured Binatia bacterium (SeqCode). Classification (GTDB taxonomy): domain Bacteria; phylum Desulfobacterota; class Binatia; order HRBIN30; family HRBIN30; genus CAZGSN01. Next base: position 21,742 of record CAZGSN010000443.1, on the reverse strand, counting down.
ATTCCCGGTGTGCCCTGGGCATCGAGTAGAGACACCAAGGCCTCGCCTATCGCCAACTCGCCGATGGCTTGCTCCACGTCGAGCTTGGGATTGCTGCGGAAGGTTTGTGCCGCTGCCCTTACTGCCTTCTGATCCTTGGGCGTGAAGGCGCGCAGTGCGTGTTGCACGCGATTGCCAAGCTGGCCGAGCACGCTCTCCGGTAGATCGAGCGGACTCTGGGTGACGAAGTAGACGCCAACCCCTTTGGAACGTACCAGGCGTACGACCTGCTCGATCTTCTCTTTAAGAGCTTCGGGCGTATCGTCGAACAAGAGATGGGCCTCGTCGAAAAAGAACACCAGCTTCGGCTTAACAACGTCGCCAACCTCCGGCAGACGCTCGAAGAGCTCGGCCAACATCCACAACAAGAGGGTCGAGTACAGCTTGGGCGATTGCAGAAGCTTGTCGGCGGCAAGGATGTTGATCACCCCCTGACCGTCCGTCGTTTGCATCAAGTCGTCGAGATCGAGCGCCGGCTCCCCGAACAGGCGTGCACCACCCTGCTGCTCGAGACCCAACAGGCCACGCTGGATGGCACCAATGCTGGCGGCGGAGACATTGCCGTACTGCGTCTTGAGCTGGGCTGCGTTGTTGCCGACGTGTTCCAGCATTGCCCGCAGGTCCTTGAGGTCGAGCATTAGCAACCGCTGGTCGTCGGCGACCTTGAAGGCCAATGTGAGCACGCCGGTTTGGGTGTCGTTGAGGTTGAGTAGACGCGCCAGCAATAGCGGCCCCATCTCCGAAATGGTGGCACGTACCGGATGCCCTTGCTCTCCGAAGACATCCCAGTAGACGACAGGACAAGCAGAGAAGGCGAATTCGTCCAGGCCAAGTTGCGCGACACGTTCGTCGACACGCGAATTGCCGCCACCGGCACGGGCAAGACCCGAGAGGTCGCCCTTCACATCGGCCAAGAACACCGGCACACCAATGCGACTAAAGGCTTCCGCCAGAACGCGCAGGCTCACCGTCTTACCGGTGCCGGTGGCTCCGGCAATCAATCCGTGCCGATTCGCCATGCGTGGCAGCAAGCACAGCTCGTTCTCCCCTTTGGCAAGCCATAGATCTTCCCTTGGGTCTCCCACTCGTCTTCTCCTTACGCTGAACACCCTGCTTCTATTGCTCGATCGAACGAAACTCTGGCCCAGCATCCGCGGGTGGGAGGGGCAGCACAATGGACGTCGGCGACAGTTCGCATTCCGAACCTGTAGCCGCGTCAATGAGGTGTCCAAGAATAGGAAAAGCCAAGAAGTTGGCTATCGCAATACCCGTATCCCCGCGAGCGAGAATTACACGGCTTGTGAGTGCCCCTCGCTCAGTTGTCGCGGTCGCTCGGTGGGAACGGCAACGGGAAAGAGATACGTGAGCGGGCGTTGCGTATTCCGAGTCATCAATTACGACCGTTCCTCCAGGCGGAATCGTATCAATGAATACGGTCTGCCGCGGGCCGTGCAGCATTGTGCCGCAGCCTACGCCCGCAAGGGCCAGCATCAAGAATCCATGCCGCAGTGGGCGTGTCATCGTCGTCGACTATCGTATCCGCCGAGCCAGGCCAACGTAGTCATCCACATCGCGTCCAAAGGGTAGTCGTTTCACGCGATCGCGTAGTGTGCGAACGACTGCTTCCGGCTGTTTCTTCACCAGCACTAGCTTGCCGCGTTCGTCGCGAAACTCGACTTCGGTGTCCGTCGTGATGCCAAAGCGATCTCTCAGCTCTTTCGGGACGGTAACTTGCCCCTTTTGCGTGACCCGCATGACGGTAGGACTATCTAGGGCCTACGATGCTTGCAATACCACCACGGTAGTACCGAATGTGAGCTAGATACGAATCGACGGCATTGTAGGCGCGGCAAGGCGGTTGTTGCTGACTACGCTGCTGCTGCGCGCAGGAGCACCCGTTGCAGGATCGAGCGGTGGCAGCGGCTCTCGTCTTCGCAGTAGCAGCCGAGAGAGATCGGTGTCGTGCGCGCCAGGGCGGCCAGGAGTTGCACGGCATGGTAGGCATCGCCACGCTCGAGTTCGCGCTCGTAGGCGCCGGCGAAGTGCTGCCAGGTGGAGTCGACATCGAGGTGCCCCAGGAATCGTCGCAACAGTTCCGTGCTCGGCGCCACGGTTGGGAACCACACATCGAAGTAGCCGTCTTTCTGCCAGCGCTCTTTGGCGATGCCGCGCGGTGGGCGGCGGGTGGCCCCAATGCGTAGCCCCTCCCCACGTTTTTGAGGGCCGCCGATACGAAACGTTTTCACTCGCGCTTGCTTGAGCATGTCCTTGCCTCCTGTCGAGTAATGTCTCCTACTGCAAATTCGCCGCGGTGGCGAACTGCCGTGCACCGAGGTGCCGTGAACTGAGGCGAGACGGCGGCAGAGTCGCGGATGGAGCGAGCAGAGGAAGCCGGGATTCTTCTCTTTCAGAGTTCGTGTGTTTCAGACGCCGCTTCCGGAAACACCATCACCTTGACCGATCCGGAGCGTTTGTCGCCGGCAATCTCGAAGGCGTGCGCAATCTCGGATAGCGGCAAGCGATGGGTGACTAGCGCGCGGAAGGTGTCGGGCTGCGCCGCAAGAATCTCCAGGGCCGTATCGAAATCGCTGCCGGCCGCGTCGCGTCCGTAGGTCATCGACCCGAAGAGACGGACCTCTTTCATCATCAAGGTGACGGCATCAATGGCTGGGGGTTTGCTGAAGACACCCAGGACAGCGACCTGTCCACCAGGGCGAACATGCGCGATGGCTTGGGTCAGCGTGTCCGCCTCACCACCAACGGTTTCGATCACAAGATCCACCGGCTGTTGACGTGCCGCCGCGCGTAGCTCCTCTTCGTCGCCGCGGAAACAGCGCGTTGCCCCAAGGGCTTGTGCGGCAGTGGTTTGCTGTGGGTAGCGCGCCGTGACCCACACCTCTCCTGCCCCTGCTGCCTTGGCCGCGGCAATCGCCAGTAATCCGATTGTCCCGGCACCCAGCACCAGCACGCACTCGCCGCCACGGATCTGCGCCAGGCGAACGGCATGCACCCCCACAGCAAGAGGCTCGGCAAGCGCACCGACGACAGCGTCCACCGCTGCGGGCAAGCGGTACAAGGCATAGGCCGGCATGGCCACGTATTCCGCAAATCCCCCGTCGCGATGGAAGCCAACGATCTGCAAGCGCGTGCAGAGCTGATAGTCCCCACGCCTACAAGCCACGCACTCATGGCACACAACCAGCGGTTCGACGGCAACCAGATCGCCGGGGCGCACGCGTTCCACATCATCCCCGACGGCGACCACCTCGCCGGCAATCTCGTGGCCAAGGCATGCCCGCGGTGCGGGCGAGGACCCGTGATAAAAATGCAAATCGCTCCCGCAGATGCCACAGTTATGGACCCTGACCAGCGCCTCCTGCGCCGCCGGCTGCGGACAAGGGATGTCCCGCACCTCCAACCCCACCGCTCGCGAACAAAATGCTGCCAACAAGATCCTGCTTCTTTCCTTTGAGATATCCCTGCTGGAATCGGAGCCGAGAGGCCTACTCTCTTCCCGGCATTACGTCCGGATAGGGACCCAAGAACCTTTCGCCGTTGAAGTGAATCATGTGCATCGGCTCTTCCGCGATCCACACCTCCGATTCCCAGGCAATCTGCGCGAGCAGAGTATAGGCGGCTGCCTCATTTCGTTGCTTCGGGCCAAACTGAAGCGCAGTCAGTGCGTCGGTAGCTTCCGCCAGCTTGCGCTTCCGCAAAGCGGCTCTGCCGATGGGTTTGCTAGGAGGCATGCAAGTGGTGCGAAACGAGTTGATCAATCTCGTCTTGCGCGAGATCGAGAGTGGCCATTTGGCGCCCCATGTTTTGCAGAGTCTCGAGGTCTGGATAGGCCAGCTTGCGAAGGTCTGCGGCGTTCACTTGCGTGTGGCCACTGAAACGGCGGAAATACTGATGCGAGGCGAGGAAGTCCGCCACAGGAGCGGGGGTTAGAAACTGTCCTAGCTCCTCTTGGCGTGCCCGGGCGGCAGTGTGGTCGGTGGGCTGCACGCCCTCATGCTACAAACTCGACTCCCATTTCTCCAGGCGCGCAGTCACTTTGAGAATCCCCGGGGTCCGCTCCTTGGTTCGATAGTGAGAACAAGATAGAAGCCCGTCGTTCGAGTCGCCGTCATGGAATCCACGCAAAGATCCCTACCTGCCCGTATCTAACGCGTACGTCATGGTGAGTCGCCGGACGATGACAGCAGGGGTGCAGACACGATTCGATGACGGCCGTTGCTTGCGGGTCGAACTCAGCGGATCGTGGCAAATCTTCGGCCGGGTGCCGGAAGCCAGAGAGATCCTATCGGCCCTGCGTGCCGGGCAGGTCGAAAGTGTCGGGTTCGAGGCGGGCAAACTGGGTGCGTGGGACAGCTCCTTGCTCACCTTTCTCTTGGCAATCGAAGCCCACTGCCAACAAGCCTCGATTCGTGTCGAACGCGACGGCCTGCCCGATGGCGTGCAGCGTTTACTGCGTCTGGCCACGGCGGTGGCTGAGCGCAAGGGCGCGCGTAGCGACGAGGTCGACGAGTCGCTGCTTGATCGCGTCGGCAAAGCTACTCTGTCGACCACGCACGACTGGGGTGAGATGATTGCCTTTGTTGGCGAGACGGCCCTGTCGTTTGCGCGCCTGCTGAGCGGGCGCGCGCGCTACCGGAAATCGGATCTGTTCGTGTTCCTCCAACAGGCCGGTGCCGAGGCATTGCCGATCGTGACCCTGATCAGCTTTCTGGTCGGCACCATTCTCGCCTTCGTCGGTGCCGTGCAGCTCGAGCAGTTTGGCGCTGCCATCTATGTCGCCGATCTCGTCGGCATTGCCATGGTGCGAGAGATGGGCGCGATGATGACCGCGATCGTCATGAGTGGCCGCACCGGGGCTGCCTACGCGGCGCAGCTCGGCAGTATGAAGGTGACGCAAGAGATCGATGCTCTCACGACGATGGGCATCTCGGCCATGGATTTCCTGGTGCTGCCGCGCCTCCTCGCGTTGTGCGTGATGATGCCCCTCCTGTGTCTGTATGCAGATTTCGTCGGCATCCTGGGTGGAGCAGCCGTTGGTGTTGGCCTGCTCGATCTGTCGCCTATCACCTACTACCACCAGACTGTAGGGGCGGTGGACTTTGGCGATCTTGCCGGCGGGCTCTTCAAGGCGAGCGTCTACGGCATCCTCATTGCCATTTCCGGTTGCTTGCGGGGTATGCAGTCCGGCAACAGCTCGTCGGCTGTGGGTGAAGCAACCACCGCGGCGGTAGTGACCAGCATTGTTTTCACCATCAGTGCGTGCGGCATCTTCGCCGTGCTCTTCTACATCCTGGGTATCTGAATCTTGGGCATCTGAGGCGAAGCGGCGTGGAAGACTTGGCAGATCATACCGGGGAACACAGGGCGATCGCCGCAGAGGCGCATCTCACGGTGCAGAACCTCACCATGGCGTACGGCAACTTTGTGCTGATGCGCGATCTCGACTTCACCATCAAGCGCGGGGACGTGTTCATCATCATGGGCGGCAGCGGCTGTGGGAAGAGCACGCTTTTGCGGCATCTGATTGGCCTGAAAGAACCGGCCAAGGGCGAGATCTTCTACGGCACCACCAGCTTTACCCGCAGTGGCTTTGCCGAGCGCGATGCCATCCTGCGACGCATGGGAGTGCTCTATCAAAGCGGGGCGTTGTGGAGTTCGATGACCTTGGCGGAAAACATTGCGCTGCCTTTGGGCGAGTTCACGGATCTCAGCCCCAAAGACATTCGTGCTCTCGCATCGCTCAAGCTCGCGCTAGTCGGGTTGAAGGGATTTGAAGACTACTACCCGTCGCAGATCAGCGGCGGCATGCAGAAGCGTGCCGGGTTGGCGCGTGCCATCGCCCTCGATCCCGAGATTCTCTTCTTTGATGAGCCCTCGGCCGGACTCGACCCCATCAGCTCTCATCTTCTCGATCAACTCATCCTCGAACTCCGCGATAGCCTCGGCGCCACCGTGGTGGTCGTCACCCACGAGCTGCCGAGCCTCTTTGCCATCGGCAGCAACAGCGTCTTCCTCGACACCGAAAGCCGCACCATGATCGCACAGGGTGCACCAAGGGACTTGCTCGAACACTCCACCGATGCACGCGTCCGTCACTTCCTGACCCGCGGGCGAGAAGCATGAGAATTGCGCACTGCCTCGCTCATCTCCTGAGCTCGTTGCGCGGCGCACAGATTCTCAACGCGATGCGTCTGCGAAGCGGAGCAGTTTCTCCGACTCTCCTCTTCTCCGACCTACAGCCTAAGGTCTACGGCCTACAGCCCGCGCGGCCCGCTCCGGTCCGCCCAAACTTTGGCTGCGGCCCCACGGCCGCGCTATGGACTCAGCGGTGATGGCTTGGGAGCAAATGGTGGCAGTATTCGCCTCGGCGTTGGCGGCGGGGATGATCAACTCGGTTGCCGGCGGCGGCACGTTGCTTGTCTTTCCGACGCTCGTTTGGGTGGGTCTGGATCCGGTGGTGGCAAACGTCACCTGCACCGTCGCCCTTTGGCCAGGCTCGCTGGGCGCGATTTACGGCTTGCGCCGGGAGCTTGGCAACGTGCGGATGTGGATGCTGCTGTTGTCCTTACCGTCCGTGCTCGGCGGCTTGGTAGGTGCGGTGCTCCTGTTGCGCACGCCAGCGGCGACCTTCGCGGTGATCGTGCCTTGGCTCATCCTCTTTGCCACTTTGCTCTTTGCGGTGCAGGAACCGTTTGCACGTCGGCTGCGAATCGACGGCACATCGCCGCAGCGCGGCCCAAGCTGGGGGGTTGCTGCCGTTGGTTTTCAATTCTTGGTGGCCGTGTACGGTGGCTACTTCGGTGCGGGTATCGGCATCTTGATGTTGGCCGCGCTCGGATTGCTCGGGCTAACCGATATCCACGAGATGAACGGGCTGAAGAACTTCCTGGCCATCTGCATCAACATCGTCGCCGCCGCCTACTTCAGCCTCTTTGGTCCCGTGCAATGGACCACCGCCGCGATCATGATCGCCGGAGCCTTGCTGGGCGGCTACGGAGGTGCCGACCTCGCTCGCCGCCTTGGAAGAACCTACGTGCGCCGCGCCGTCATCGCCGTAGGCTTGGCAATGGCCCTCTCCCTGTTGCTGCGCCAGTCGTAAGCAATAGATGCCGGGTTAGTAGAGGTGCCGACGTATGCTGTGCTCGTGAGCATGGCTGGAGAGCCAAATCTACGTGAGCTTGGCATTGCGTCCGAGGGCATAGTCGCGGATCTTCTTGTGCATGACGTCGCGCGACACACCGAGTACACGCGCTGTCTTCGAAACGTTGCCCTGGTGCTGAACCAGGGCAGCACGGATGTACTCGGCTTCAAAGCGCTCGCGTGCCTCGCGCAACGGTAGCGCGCTTTCCACCGGCAGCGCGGGGACTGGGCTTGCAGCCGTAGTCGTTGCAGCCGGCCCGCTTGTCGACGAACCCCTCAGCTTTGCCGACAGGTGCTCGACCTCGATTGTCTCCCCGGCTCGTACCAAGGTGGCGGCGCGTTCGATCTCGTTCACCATTTCCCGCACGTTCCCCGGCCACTGATAGGCAACAAAGCAATCAAGGGCTTGCGGGCTGAGGCTGGCAATCGACTTTTGCAAACGTGCGCGGGCCCGCTCCAAGAGATGATGGGCAAGCATGGGGATGTCGTCGCGGCGTTCGCGCAACGGCGGTAGCTCGATCGGAAAGGTGCTGAGGCGATAGAAGAGATCCTCACGAAAGCGACCGGCACGCGTCTCCGCTTCGAGGTCGCGATGCGTTGCCGAGATGAGGCGGACATCGACCTTGCGCGCCTCCGTTTCGCCGACACGCACAATCTCGCCTTCCTGCAGCACGCGCAGCAGACGCACTTGCATGGCCGGGCTGGTCTCCCCAATCTCGTCCAAGAACACCGTCCCACCGTCGGCAACCTCGAAGACTCCCTTGCGCTCTTTCAGCGCCCCGGTGAAAGAGCCCTTGGCGTGGCCGAACAGCTCGCTCTCGATCAGGGACTCGGACAGCGCGCCGCAATTGACCACCACGAAAGGCTTGTCGCGTCGAGGACCTTGCTGATGCAGGGCGCGCGCTACCACTTCTTTGCCGGTGCCGGTCTCGCCTTGCAGCAGCACGGTGACCGGCGAATCGAGCGCACTCTCCATGAGGTGAAACACGCGCTGCATGGCCGGCCCCTGACCGACCAAGCTCGTGAACAAGGTCTGCCGCGCCATGTCGCGCTGCAGCAAGGTGAGCTCGTCGCGCAACTTCTGCTCGCGCGCTCCTTGCTCGGCAAACATGCGCGCGTTGTCCACCGCCACGGCAATGCTGCCGGCAAGAGCAACGAGTAGATCCAAATCCTCATCGCTGAAATGACCGCCTTCACGGTCGCGCAGCTCGATCACCCCGATGGTACGCCCCCGGCATTGCAGCGGTGCGCATAGCAGCTCGTGGGTGGTGACCCCCGTGGTGTCATCGGCCTGCCTTAGCCAGCGTGGATCGCGGGCTGCGTCGGCAATGCGTTGCGCCGTAGCATTCCGAAACACCCAGCCGGCAATGCCTTGGTCGGCAGGAAAGCGTAGCCCCTTGAGTCCTGCGTCGGCAGCGGCATTGGCCTCCTCGACGTAGGGCGCATACAGCTCGTTGCGCGCTTCATCGAGAAGAAACACAGCGCAGCCTTGGGCGTGAAACAGGAGCTTGGTGGCGTTCAAGCTAAACGGCACCAGTTGCGGAGAGTCGATGTGCTCGCCCAGTCCGCTGGTGAGTTCACCAAGCAACCGTAAGCGTGCCGTTCGTGTCTGCTCGACGTTCATGAGGGTATCACTCTGCTTGCCCGCCCGAAGTGCCCTTCTTAGCGTGAGGATGCACTCGGGTCTCCCTTGCCTTGAATCTGCTGCCCGTCGGCGTAAGCATGCCGTTCCGAAGCAAGACAAGCAAATGCAGCGCGCAGACTTTCCAGCAACGGCCGCCGCCGCGCCGCTCCCGACGGCGGGGGCGCAACGCCGCCATGTTACGTTCTTGTTTGCCGACCTGGTCGGCTCGTCGACTTTGTCGGAGAGGCTCGAGCCCGAGGTCTTTCACGCCCTTATTGATCAGTGGCTGCAAGCCATGCTGGAAGAAATCGAGCGTTACGGCGGCACCCTCAACCAATTCAGCGGCGACGGCCTGCTCGTGCTCTTCGGCGCCCCGCTCGCACAAGAAGATGCTCCGCTGCAGGCCTGCCGTGCGGCCCTGGCGATGCAGCGTCGCTTGTCGCGGCTCGAGTCCGTAGTCCGTTTGGCGATGCGCCTTGGCATCGATAGCGGTGAGATCGTCGCTGGCGTTGTCGGTGGCGATCGCCGCAGTGAGTACGCGGCGTTGGGGCAGCGGACCAATCGTGCCAAGCGGATTCAGGAACAGGCGGAGCCCGGATCCATCCTGATCAGCCAAGACACCCACGACCTCGTACGCGAGTTCTTTCGCTTGTTGCCGGCGGGAGAGTTTGTTGCGAAGGGGCTGGCGACGCCGGTCCGCGGCTTTCGGCTGCTGGAAGAGAAGGGCAAGGGCGAGGTGTCTCGGCTCACGGCCACTATGGCGCGTTGGCACTCTCCGTTTGTCGGACGGGGCGAACCGATGGCTCGTCTGACGGCGGCGCTAGATCGTGCCGCACAAGGGCATGGGCAGCAGGTCGCGATCGTTGGCGACGCAGGCGTGGGCAAGAGCCGCTTGCTGTATGAGCTGGCGGCACGAGCCACGCAGCAAGGATTCCAAGTTCACGAAGGGCGTTGCACGATGCTGCGCCGGCACGTTCCCTACGCTCCCTATGCGGACATCTTGCGCTCGTGGTGCGGCATCCGTAGCGACGACAGCCCGCAACAAACAGCTAGCAAGATCGCGGCTCAGTTTGATGCCGAAGCTCATTACCTGCGTGAGATCGTCAACGGCGCTGTTGCGCCGCCAGCAACCTCGGGCCTCGATGCCGATGCGAGGATGCTGGCGACACAGTCGGCGTTCGAGCGCGTCGTACGGGCGCAGGCCTCGCGCCAACCGATGCTGTTGGTGCTCGACGATGTGCACTGGATGGATCCGCTATCGCGGCAACTAACCGAGAACCTCGCCCGCCTCTGCGAAGGCGAGGCCATGCTGGTGTGCACCGCGGTACGCAGCCATGCACTCGAGTCGACAGGGGAGGCACCTGCAGCCATCGTCCTCGAACCGCTGTCGTTGCCCGAAATCCAAGAGATGACCGCGACACTGCGGGGCTTGGATGCCGTAGCTGGCGAGCAATTCGCAATCTGGCTGGAGCGGCAGAGTGGTGGCTTGCCGCTGTTCGTTGAAGAGCTGCTGTTGGCGCTACAAGCGGCGGGGGCCTTGCGCCAGGAGGGCACAGGCTGGACGCTCACGCGCGACCCTGGACAGGAGCCTCTGCCGGCCAGTGTGCAGGATTTGATCGCTGCCCGTATCGACCGCCTTCCCGAGCTGCAGCTCGCCCTGCTGCAACAGGCATCGGTACTGGGACAGACGTTCTCGCAAAACCACCTTGCCACTCTCGCGGGTACGACGGCGGCTGCAGCAACCGAGCTCGAGGAACTGTCGCGACAAGGATTTCTGCAACTCGATGCGGCCTCTTCCTCAGGACGCTTCAACAGTGCGCTTACCCAGCGGGTCGTGTATCGCACCATGGATCGCGGGACTCGTAGCGCCCTGCACTTGCGCATTGCCGAGTCCATCGCCTCGCGGACAGCCCCTCTGATTGACGACGCCGTCCTCGCCCACCACTTCCACCAAGGCGGCGCTATTGGCCAAGCTCTGCTGCATCTACGCCGTGCCGCCGGCCAGGCCGAGTGGGCATTCGCCAATGCCGACGCGGTCGCCTTGCTCTCGCAAGTCTTGGACATTGGCGCCGCAACACTTTCCCCTGCGGAGCAGGCCGATCTGCGTATCCAGCGCGGTCGCCTGCGGGTTACTTTTCTGGGCGACGCCGAGGGGCAAGCAGACATCAACGAAGCCCTTGTCTTGGCGGAGGGCAGCAAGGATGTGGGCGTCTACGTGCGTGCCCTACTCGCCAAGGGAATCGTGCTCTACCGCTGCTTTCATTTCGAGGAAAGCTTGCAGTGGCTGGAAAAGGCGACGGCAGAAGCGCAACAAGCTGGCGCCACGGAGCTACAGATCGAAGCGCTGTTGCAGCGCGCCTTCGTGCTCAGTGAAAGGCAGATCAGTGGCAATGCCACGACGGCTGGTGCGCCGGACGCGCGTCCTTGTTGCGAGCAAGCCCTTGCCCTCAGCCGCGAGCTTGGAAATCGCGGCTTGGAGGTGCAGTCGCTGCACAGTCTCGGCACCACGTACCTGCAGGAACTCGACTACGACCATGCCCAGCAAGTGTTCGTCACCTGTGTCGAAGAGGCCAAAGCACTGTGCGATCGTGTGACACAAGCCTTGGCGCTGCAGAGTCTGGCGCGCGTGCAGCAGTTCCGCTTCGACTTCGACAGCGCCATCCCGACCATTCTCGAGCTGCAAGGCTTGCTGCGTGAACTCGGCGACCGCCGTCGTCTTACCTTCAGCAAGTTCAACCTTGCCGCCGCCTACCTCGGCAGCGGCCAACGCGAGGCGGCCCGCGCCGCTGCGGAGGAAGCACTGCCCGAAGCCGAACGACTAGGCCTCGACTACCTCCTCAAGCTCACCTTACGTTTCCTGCGCGGGCTGTACTCCGAGCCGCAGTTGCTGGCCGCGCGTATCGCCACCTGCGCGCACTTGTGCCGTCTCCTGAGCAGCGAGTCGGAACAGGCGGAACGTGCCGACCTCCTCATCGACCTCGCCGCCGCCTACGCGGAAGCGGGAGATAAGGAGAACGAACGCGCCACCCTCGCCGAATCCGTGAAGCTCGACATTGACCTCGCCAACTACACCCGCGCCCAGACCTCCCTACAGCGCCTAGGTCTTCGAGGCTCCGCCTCGTGATCCGCTGGGGGGATGGCCACAGCCAATCCGTGTGAGAACCGCCGGCCAGCAGAGTCACTCGCGATGCGCCCGCAGGCAGAGTTGCGGCACGCTATCATCGACGGCCAACTCGATTGCGCCAGCAAATCCGACCGTCGGTGGTGATGGGCGACCGCAACAACATAGATGTGCTCTTCCCATGCGCGGTAGATGATGTTGTATGGAAATCCACGGACAATCCGCTTGCGGTAGCCACCGGGAGCCGCGCGCCAACGTTATGATTGGTCAGGATGCGCTCGGTAGTCTGCTCAACAGCGGTCAAGAAGCGTAGACCGAGCCCTACGAGACGCGACTCGTAGAGTTCCACCGACTCACCGACTTCCACCCGGGCTTCTGGGTGAAATGTTACCGCCTTCACGAACGCAGTTTTGCCCGCAGTTGCGCAAAGACATCTCGCGCCGCTTCACCCTCCACAACTCCGTCCCTCAGCTCTTGGAAGCGTCGCTCGGCTTCAACAAGCCAGAACTTTTCGATCTCCTCTGCCGGCTCCACGCTCTCTTCGAGGCTCGTCAGCAGATCTAATGCGAGGCGTGCTCGATCCTCGGGTGATAGACGGAGAGCATCGTTCTCAATCTCAGCCAGGGAATACGCCATCTCGTCCTCCGTAGTGTTCCTCGCAGTAGCACGGCTGACACCTGTTCCGCCAACGCCAACCTCCGCAACCTCGCACTCAATTGAAAGGAGAAACCTTCGGTATTCGACAGCCGCGGGGGCGCGGGTCCTTGTTCTGCAGAAACCAGAGAAAATAGATTTCCGTCGATTGCCTCGATTTACGGTGTAGTTCGAGTTGATTGCTTCCGGAGCGCAGCATCTTGGCGGGTATGGTCAGCGTGCGCTCGTCCCAGGCTTCTGTGCCGTTGGCGAAGTTCAGCGCTCCTGGAACCTCCTCCCCGTTGATGGTGAGGCCGTAGACGCCGGCTCCTGTGCGGTCGTAACGCACCACCACGGCAAGGTCATAGTTGGCATCGACGTTGTCGATCTCCCAGCGCGCTCTGTCGTCGATGATGCGTCCGTCGTCGAGTACGGTAACTGACGGTGCTGGTGGGGCGTAGGCGAGCATCTTCTCGTGGAAGTTGGCGACCGGCGGCGCGCCGGGACGAAAGATCTCCTCAAAGGCGTGAAGCAAATGCGAGACTTCGTCTTGCACATCGAAGGTGTCGACGACCTCGTAGCCGGCGAAGCTTTCGGCAAGAGTCTGCATGGTTTCTTTGCGAGCCGCCTTCACATCGCCATAGCGCACGACGCGCTCGTCCTGGCGTAAGCGTGCAACATCCCAACCGGCTGGATTGAGGATCTCGATTTCGAAGTAGAGACCGCTGGGCATGCGTACGCTCAACAACTCGCGGCCTGCGGATGGAGGAGTGACCAGAGCCAAGGCGTATGGTTTCGGGGCTGCGAACGGAAGGAATATCTGCACACCGCGCGCGCGCATTGCATCGAAATCTTGCAACCAGTGCTCGTGGCCGATGCGGCCACGTTGATTGGGATCGACACGAACCTGCGCAATCTCCGGGTCGGTGAGGCCGTGCAGGTCCAAGCAGGGTCGGTCGCAGTAGAAGGGGATGATCCCCGCTGAGGTGGTGGCAATCCTGACGCCCTGCGGGACAATCTCATCGAGGACCCTGCCCACCTCGCCCCAATCAAACTGCCTTGCGTCGCAGTAACGGCCGAGAAGTGGGATGCTTTCCTGGCCGGGGATGGATTTCTCCTGTACCTGCGGTGTGGCGCGCTGTGTAAGCATGGTGAGCGCCAACACCGTCGCCACTGCCGCAACCGCGCCTGCGATGCTTGATATCGATGTGCTCGTCGAGCCGTGGGGAAGCGCCCGGAGCTTCAGGATGCGGTGTGCCAGCCATGCAGCGACACTGTCGGCAGCGAGCACAAGGGATGGGTAGAGAATTCCAGTGATCGGGGTCAGGAATCGCCACTCCATAAAATCGCCGCCCAGACGCACGACATAGAGTGTCACGCCGGCAACGCACACGGTCGATGCCACCAGGAAGCGCCGCGTGCTGCCGCGTGCGACGAACAGAGAGACGCCTAGGACCGGTAGCAAACAGGCGAATGGGTACAGTTCGAGGTACGTCGCGAGGTAGTGCCAACCCCTTCCCCAATCGGTGAGGTAGGCGGCTTTGGCATAATAGGTATTCGGAAAGAAGGAGCCGTAGTAGTGCAGCCGCCACAGTTGATACGGCACATAGACGAGCAGCAGCGGCACCGAAGCAGATACCAACTTCTTCCAAAGGAGGTGCGAGCGCAGGAGGGGGCGGGCATGCAGAAAAGCTCCAGCGAGACCCAGAGCCGTGAGCGCAATCATGCCGTCGGCGCGGGTCATGGCAAGGCCGACGCTGCACAGGCTTGCCAATGCCAGGGTGCAGCGATGGGGCACGCTGTCGACAGACAAGAGAGACACGGCGGCTGCCGTTAGGAACGAAACCAGCGGCGTCTCCATTCCCGACACGAACCACAGGTTGAACGAGTAATGGTCGAGCAGTGGGATGAGTGCCAGAGGCGCGCCCCACCTACCTTCCGCAAACAATCGAACTCCCAGACGCAGCCACAGGGCATAGGTTGCCAACCACAGGCCAGCGCCCAGAGCATGCAGGAAATCAATCGGGTCGCTGGCGCCGAGCGCGAGTGGAATTGCCGCGAGCACGGTCCACAGAAAATTCGTGTAGCCCTCGACTCTTGCGCCGAGGTTGTAAACCAGCCCCTGTCCCTCCACCAAGTGCTTGGCGTAGCGGAAGCTGATGTAGGCATCGTCTTGAATCCAGCGCGCTTGCCACAGGGGCCAGAAATGTGTGGCTATCAAGACCGTGGAAAGGCTCAGCTCGACGGCGAGTAGACCACGGAGAGCCCAGAGCTTGCGCACGTGCTGTGCCTCAGCTCGGAGATTTGTCGGCAGCGCTGAGAGTGTGCGCAGGAATCCCCTCCCGTCGCCGGGCTTGCGGGGCGGAGCCGTCTGCGGCGTCGCTCGTCGTCGCAATACCACGAAGTATTCCTCCTCCTCGCTCCTTGCATCCGGCCCCGCCGCGCTGCGCCGGGCTCGGTCCGGGGATTCCTGCTCACACTCTAAGATCGCGCTGCAGGCGTTCGGCGTGGCCGTGGGCTCCGAGGCTCGTGTAGCCATGCAAGGCGGCTCGCAATTCTTCTTTCCAGCGTTTCCGATCACCGCAGGCTAGGGCAAGCTTCGCGCGTTGCTCGTGCACCGCCGGTTGCCGCGAGACGGCGCCCGTATCTTCGAGAATGGTTTGCGCTTGGGCGAGCATGTCCTCGACTTCACCCAAGTCTGCCGGATCGCGGAGACGAATGAGAACTTCTGCCTTGGCCAGCAACGCGTCGCATTCGAACACGCGCGAACCGCGTTCGCGCGCAACTTCGATGGCTTGAGTGACGGTGCGCAGCGCCTTCTCCGCATCGCCCTTGCCGAGGTAGGCCAGGGCGAGATTGGCGATCGCCACTGCTTCCACCAGCAATCCCGTGCGCCGCTCTCGGGTGATCGCCAGCTCCGCCTTGAGCACGGAGATGGCCGCGTCCCATTCCTCGCGCATGCGATGGGCGGTGCCGAGCACCCCGGTTGCCCAGCCCATGATGAAAGGGCTGCCTAAGCGCGTGGCAAGGTCCATGGTCTGGCGTGCGATCGACATCACGTGGGTGGTGTCACCGCTGTAGTAGGCGAGCAAGGCGACGAAGCCCAAGCACAGGCACTCGAGTTCGGACTCATCGCGTTGGCGGGCCATTTCCAGGGCCGCTTCAATGTCAGCACGAGCCGCGTCGATGTCGCCGAGCACGGAGCGAACGACCCCGTGGTAGAGGGTCAGGAAGGCCAGCGGGCTGAAGCCAACCGCGTCGGCGGCAAAGCCTGGGTCTCCACCCGTAAGGTCGATTCCTTGCTCGATCAGCAGGAGGGCGTCGGCTACTTGGCCACGATGCAAGAGCCACACGCCCACGGTTACACGCAAGGCGACAAGCGTCTCGTGGTCTTCGATCTCGACGGCGTAGCGCTCCGCTTCCATGATGCTCTGTACAGCCGCATCCCCGAGACCTGACATCCCACTCAGCATGCCGTAGGCATTATGAAGGTGCGCCAGGCCACGCCGATCCCCGGCTGCTTCCCCGACCGCACGCGCCGTCTCAAACACCGCACGCGCCTCTTCCTCGGCTAGGCCGAGGCGTACGCCGACGATGATGATTTGGGTGCCGGCATGCACGACTAACGCATCGCGCTCTGCCGAGCTCGGCAAAGCCAAGGTCAGGTCGCGCACTTTACGCCAGTGAACCTGGGCCTGGGCCGGATCGCTACGCACCAGCCACTCCGCTGCCTTACGGCTCCAGCGTGCCGCTTCCAGCATCTCATCCGCTCCTTCGAAATGGTGCGCGATCAGGGCGGCGCGCGTGTCGACTTCTTCGGGGTCCACAGCAATCAAGGCACGGGCAATCGCGCCGTGCACACGTACGCGGCGGTCGCGGAGCTGCGCATAATAGGCAACGTGGTGTGTCAGCGGATGCTTGAAGGCGTACTCGGCGTCGGGATAGAGGGCCGTCTCCCACAGGAAGTCCGCGCCTACCAACTGACTCAGATCCTCTCCGAGATCGCCGTCAAAGCCTTCTTCCTCGAGAACCGACCCTAAGATGTTGGCCGAGAACTCCTTGCCGATTACCGCGGCAGTTTGCAGGACGGTCTTCTGTCGGTCGCTGAGCCTGTCGATGCGCGCCGCCAGCACGGCGCGTACGCTGGCGGGAATGTGAATCTCTTTGAGGGCACGGGTTAGCCGTGCTCGGGGTGGAGCCCCTTGCGGTGCTTCGTTGACTAGGATGCCATCATTGTACAGCGAGCGGATCACCTCCTCGATAAAGAAGGGATTGCCGGCAGTGCGTTCGTGCACGCGCACGCGTAGCTCGCCGAGTGCCGGGTCCGGGCCGATCAGGTCGTCGAGCAACTGGCGCACCGCGGCAATCTTCAGAGGAGCGAGGGGTAGGATGCGAAAGAATGCGTCACTCGGCTCGCTCGGCTTTTCCCAGCCTTCGCGTAGCCAGGCAGAGTGGTACTCGGGGCGATAGTTGAGCACCAACAGCATGGGACTTTCCGCCAGCACTTCCACGAGATTCTGCAGCAAGCTCTCGCTAGCCGCATCCGCCCATTGCAAGTCTTCGAATATCAGCACGCTCGGCAACGCTTGCGCACGTGCACGAAACAAGCGCCGAATCGCCGCTACGAATTTGCGCTGGCGAACGTCGGGGTCCAAGCGAGGCAAGGGCCGCGTGGGGTCGGTAATACCCAGGAAATCGAACCACAGGGGCAGGGTGTCTTGTAGGGTTGGATCCAACAGCGTCAGCGCTCCCGCTACCTTCTGCCGGGCGCTTTCCGAGCGATCTTGGCGGCGGATGCCGAAGACCCGGCGAAAGTGCTCGATCAGAGGTAGGAACGGAATGGTGCGACCGTGGGCAACGCATGCAACCTCGTTGACCTCGATGCCGCGTGCTCGGCAACGTTTGGCAAGCTCGAAGCACAAGCGACTCTTGCCGGTTCCGGCATCCGCAACGATAGCGATGATGCGGCCGTTACCGCGTAGGCTGTACTCGAGGGCTGCTTCGAGCGCGTGCATCTCCGGATCGCGGCCGACGAAGCGCGTGAGGCCGCGCGCTCGCGACAGGTCGAAGCGGGTTTGCAGATCGCCTACGTCTTCTAGTTCGTAGAGGTGCAGAGGTTCGGAAACGCCTTTGACGCTAGCCTCGCCGAGTTCTTGCAGGCGAAAGTAGCCGCGGATCAACTGTGCTGTGTACTCGGTGAGCAGAGGGCGCCCCGGTTGTGCCAGTTGCTCCATACGCGCCGCCAAGCCAACCGTGTGGCCTTGTGCCGTGTAGTCCATGCGTAGATCGTCGCCGATCTTGCCCACCACCACGTCGCCCGTATTGATGCCGATGCGTACGAGGAAGTTGAGCCCTCGGCTGCGTCGGAGCTCATCGGCATAGCGTCGCAGCTCGTCGCGTACGTGCAGCGCGGCGAAGCAGGCGCGCTGGGCATGGTCTTCGTGCGCGATGGGCGCACCGAACAACGCCATGATGCCGTCGCCGGTGTACTGGTTGATGGTTCCCTCGAAGCGATGCACCCCTTCGGCCAGGATGTGAAAAAAGCGATCCATGATGCGGTGCCATTCCTCGGCATCGACCTGCTCAGAAAGATCCATGGAGCCTTTGACATCGGCAAAGAACACGGTGACCTGTTTGCGTTCGCCCTCGAGAGCGGAACGTGAATGGAGGATCTTGTCGACGAGGTGTTGCGGAGTGTAGGCCGCTGCCGGTGCGGCGGCTTGCCGGGGTGCTTCTGCGGGTGCCGCCTGCCTTAGCTCACTGCCGCAGGCGCGGCAGAAGCGGGCGCTGGGCCGGTTGTGCTTGCCACAATGGGCACACCTCTGCTCTAGAGCCGAGCCGCAAGCTTCGCAGAAGCGTGAGTCGTCGGCATTGTCCGTTTGGCAGGTGGAGCAAGTCACCGAAGTCTCCCTAATCCTTCCTGCCGTCGGCTCGCTTGCCGCATTCTCGAAGGCTTCCCGTGCACAGATCTCTGCCGCAGTGTCGGCGAACCGTCTCTTAGAAAGACCGCTGGCTGGTGGTGTCGTGCCGTCGTTGTCTCGGGTATAGGAAGGCCATGATGGGAGATGGCAAGCATCCAAAGGACATTGGCGCAACGCACGTGGCTCTGCCCGTTGCCAATCTCGAGCGCAGCCTCGATTTCTACGCTCGCTACGCCGAGATGCGTGTCGTGCATAAGCGTACGGATGCGGTGACGCAGCACAGTGTCGCATGGATCAGCGACTTGACGCGCCCATTCGTGATTGTCCTCATCGAAGCTGCCGCCATCGATCACACTCTCGGCGGCGTGTATTGCCACATCGGGCGCGGAGTCGCGAGTCGGGAGGAGGTCGACCGCCTTGCAGGGTTGGCGCAAGCCGAGGGCCGCCAAGTGGTGGGGCCGATGGATTACGGCTACCCGGTCGGATACTGGGTCTACATTGTCGACCCAGACGGCCACAATCTGGAACTCTCGTTTGGCCAGGAAGTCGGCTTCACCATCGATAACGCAGGTCGCTAAAACAATAGAGCAAGACAAATCTTGCAATGGGGAGCCGGCATCGTTGCAACTGCGGGCTTTGATCTTCGGCGTTGCGTGGGTTGGCCCCGGCGTCTCGATACATCGGCTACGCAAGCGTTCGCTGGTGTTCGGATTCTCCTCACCGATCGACGGCCCGCAGCGGCCCGCTCCAGACCTTCCAACTTTGGCTGCGACCAAGAGGCCGCGCTACGGTTTGGAAAAAGGGTATTGTGTCGTGCCCCACGATTATGGTAGCTGCAAGCCATTCTTACATTAGGAGGTGCGGCATGCTGTCGCGACGAGATTTGGTGGGGAAAATCACAGCCAGTACGGCGGTGGTATGGGCAGCGAACCTGACGCGACCGGTAATGGCATCCATCGGTGCCAACAAGCCGGAGGGCGCGGCGACACGTTCTGCTGCTAGCCCGCAAGTGCAGGAAGATGCGCCGTCGGTAACGGCCAGTGCGCAGGCAACTACAGCCGAGATAATGAGCGAGAACGGCCCCGCTCCTTGGGGGCTTTTGCGACCGCTCACCTTGGGCGCAGAAGTGGCGTATGGATGGCGCTTGGCCGGTCTAACCGAAGTGAGCGACGGCTCTTGCGTCTTGACGCTGCAGAATGATCGGGGCCGCACCCACCGCGTGCACCTATGCCGCAACGACGGCCGCCCGCAAGGGCTTGTGTATACGGATCACTTGGACCTCGTAGTAATGAACGGCGGGCAGGGGGATCTGCCAACCGATGAAGGGTTGGCGCAAGCAGTGGCGCAAGTCGCCCATGTGCTCGCCACCAATGAGAATCGCCAGCAACCGGTCGTTGTGGCCTTGCTCCCACACGCAGAGCGGCTGCGCATGTTTGGGGACGGCGAACACGCCCGCTTGCGTTGAGAATTGATTGATCGAGCGGAGCGGAGGGAATTGAGATGAGTCAGAAAAAGAATGAGCTTCCGTCGTTGCGTAAGACCCCGCTGGATTTCCTAAGCCCAGACGAGGCACGCCAAGCGGTGAAGCCAGATGTCGTGCTGGATGCCTCGGAGGCGGCGGAAGCGTTGCGTACGGATCCGAACAGCGAAAAGATGTTGCTCGCGCAGCATATGTCGCATGCCTCCCACGGTAGCCACGGATCGCACGGCAGCCACGGATCGCACGGTAGCCACGGATCGCACGGCAGCCACGGATCGCACGGCAGCCACGGGTCGCACGGTAGCCACGGGTCGCATGGTAGCCACGGATCGCACGGCAGCCACGGATCGCACGGCAGCCACGGATCGCACGGCAGCCACGGATCGCACGGCAGCCACGGGTCGCACGGCAGCCACGGATCGCACGGTAGCCACGGGTCGCACGGATCTTGGTAGGCAATTAGGCAATCTAAGGCCACGGAGGCGTATCGTTATGATGTCCATAGACGGGAACAGAGCAGGATCGACATTGTTCGGCCGAATGCAAATGCTAAGGGGGGCGATCGCTGGGGTAGTAGTCCTGAGCTGTGTGGCATCGAGCGCCTCGGCACTGACGACGCATGGCGGCCCGGTATACGCCGGTAGCGGCGGTGTTGCCGGAACCTGCAATACGTCGGGAGTCGCCTGCACGACCGCGGGAGCTACGGTTACCTGCAGCGGCCTCAACACCAGCTCGTTTCAGAAGCTGTACTATGGGCTGCGCAACGATCAGTCCGTAAACGGCCTGAAAGAAGTAGGTGCGGCTGGGCCAGTGGCGGGCACGGATCAGTTCACCACCGGGACGGGCACTGGCCCGATCGTCTACACGGGTACCAGCACCGTCCACAACAATATCACTGCCTCTAACCAAGCCATCAACACCAGGCTGGTTCTCAACATGACCTCAGTCACTGGCGGCACAGTAAGCGTGGTCTCGACGGGTGGTGCTCCTGCCGACAATTCGAATAGCGACATTGATCTGCTGTTCCAGTTCTCGTCGGGAGTGACGGGGTTTACGGCAACCGTGCAGGCGCAGGCTGCGATTGGCGCAACGCCGAGCCTGGGGTCATGTCCTACGGTGTTTGATCCAACCAAGACGACCGACATCACCGACCGTGACGTAAACAGGGTGAACCTCGGTTTCTACTTCGAGAATTTCCCCACCGCGACGCCCACGCGCACGCCAACTTTTACGCCAACGATCACGCAGACTCCGACGCGAACGCCGACGTTTACGCCGACGGTTACCAATACCCCTACCAACACCCCAACCATCACCGACACGCCGACGCTAACCCCGACGTTTACGCCTACAAGCACGCCAACGATCACGGATACCCCAACCGAGACTCCGACGGTAACCCCCACGGATACTCCGACCGAGACGCCAACAATTACGGAAACTCCGACGGTTACACCAACGGTGACGGAGACGCCGACGGAAACGCCAACGGAAACGCCGACAAGCACCCCTACGGAGACACCAACGATTACGGATACGCCAACAGAGACACCGACAGAAACGCCTACGTCTACACCTACCGAGACTCCAACGATCACGGAGACCCCGACGATTACGGAAACTCCGACGGTGACGCCAACGAGCACCGAGACGCCTACTCCAACTAATACCCCGCAAGGTATCTGTCCGCCTGTGCCGCAGATGGGTTGCCGCACGCAGGTGCCCACAAAGGGCAAGATCTCGGCTGGTATCAAAGTTGGCGATCC
>CAZGSN010000442.1:0-20503 GCA_964528465.1 uncultured Binatia bacterium (SeqCode) | reverse complement strand
GGAGATCGACAATATCGTCGGGCTGAAGGAAGCGACCGGATCGCTGGATGAGGTTCAGGAAGTGGCGCGGCTGTGCGGGGACCGACTCGAGATCTACAGCGGTGACGATTCGCTGACTCTTCCGATCATGGCAGCCGGGGGGGCCGGGGTTATCTCGGTGGTGTCGAACATTCTTCCCAAGCAGAGCAGCGCCGTCGTCGAGGCCTGTGGACGTGGCGATTTCCCTGCTGCGCGCAAGATCCACTACAGCATGCTGGGCTTGATCCGCGCCCTCTTCGCCGAAACGAATCCCATCCCGATCAAGGCAGCCCTGTCGATGATGGGGTACTGTCGCGACGAGCTACGCTTGCCCTTGGTGTCGATGAGCGACGCGCCGCGTGCCAAGCTGCGCGCGGCCATGCAGGAACACGGGCTCCTCTAGAAGCTTGGCATCGGGCCGAATGAACCACAGAGAATACCGAGGCTACAGAGAAAGAATCCCGGGATTCCTTACTCCTTTCTGTGAAACAAACGTCCCGATTCTTGTCGGCGCACCCAAATTCCCAAGCGGAACTCGCGCCGGACGTATCAAGAGGTTACCGCGGACAAAAGCGCAATCTCGCCGATCCGTTCCATGCCGTGGAGACTCAACAGGAGAACACAGAGAGAACAGAGGGCTTGTCCTTCGCTCTGTTTCCTCTGTTTTCTCCTGTTCAATCTTTGTCCTTGGTTCCGGCTGGCGGCCGGGCTGGGGTCTGTGTGTCGTCTGTGGTTGAAGACCGCATTCCCAGGCCAGCTCGGAATCACAATGGAGATCCTCCTATGCCTACTTCCATGATCGTCTGTGGTGCGGCCGGGCGCATGGGCCGCATGTTGATTCAAATCATCACCCAGACGCCCTCGGCGCGCCTGGTGGGTGCCATCGAAGCCGCCGGAAATCCGACACTCGGCCGCGATGCCGGCGAGGTGGCCGGGTTGGCGGCGCTTGGCGTAAAGATCACCGATGACTACGCAGCGTTGGCGCGCCCCGACACGGTGACCCTCGACTTTACCAATGCCGAGGCCGCCATTGAGCATCTGCGCCTTGCCGTTGAGGCGAAGGGCGCGATTGTTGTCGGCTCCACCGGCTACAACGGGGCGCAGCTTGCGGAGCTGGACCACTTGGCCACGCAGACCCGCTCCGTGATCTCTTCGAACATGAGCGTCGGCATTGCCGTCTTGCAGAAGATCATGAGCGCTGCAGCCCAGGCGCTCGGCGACGGCTTCGATCCGGAAATTGTAGAGATGCATCACAAGCTAAAGATCGATGCTCCCAGCGGTACTGCCGTACAGCTCGGTCGTGCGCTTGCCCAAGCGACAGGGCGAGATTTCAATGCCGACGCCGTCTACGGCCGGCACGGCATCGTTGGTAAGCGCACGGCGAAGGAGATCGGTATTCTGGCGCTGCGTGGAGGAGATGTCGTCGGCGATCACACGGTCATTTTTGCCGGGACAGGAGAACGTCTCGAGCTAACCCACCGCGCCCAGAGTCGTGACTGCCTGGCGAGCGGTGCCGTACGCGCAGGCCTCTGGGTGATAGACAAGGCCCCCGGCCGCTATTCCATGGCCGACGTCCTCGGGTTGTAGACAGGCTTCTCTCTGAGGAGCGAAGTCGATGTGGACCTTACAGTCAGTTTGTCTCTCCCGTAGCACTGCTCCCCGGTACGACCGGCTGGTACTTGACGGACCTCGGCGAAGCACGCGGCAGGCAGGAGCTGTTCACTAAGTAATCTCCGCAGCGACTGAGGGCTCTGCGACACCGGGCAGATCCATTGCCTAGGGCGCCGCCGCATTGCTGCGCTTGCAGAAGACGAGCAAGTGGAATTCGGTAGTACCTCGTTCATTGGGTAGGAATATAGGTAGGGGGCGATGCGTGGGGCACGGGCTTGACCGCGTCACTTGCAGAGCAAAAGAAGAACGACTTCTCGCGCAGAGGCGCAAAGCCCGCAGAGTAAGAGATCGCTTCGCTCCGAGGATCGTGTCTGACAACATCTTTGCGCTCTTGGCGGCTTGGCGCGAGAAACTCCTTGCCGTCATTTGGATTGACCAGTCCATTGGATTGACCAGTCCATCGGCCTTCCCGCTCCACCAATTATGCATCGGCGTCACGTCTTCGCTCGGCGAGGTTCAATACAACACGAGTCTGCGTTGTCCAACGCCGTGGCGATGACCCGCCCGCGCAGGATGCTTCGCGACAAGCAGGCCAGCTCAAGCGGGTCGGCTCCAACGGCCTGTTCGGCCCTCGGTGGTCCCACCGTACCCGTACCCGTACTCGTTCACGTACGCGGTCGCGCCGGTGAACGGACCGCGAGCATTGAGCGCGGCAGCGCTTTCCGCACGTGCTGCTTCACGCGTGATGATCATCGTGTACGAGTACGGGTACCACTGCGCTGTGTACGTGTACGGATTCGTGTTGCCGAACTCCTATTTGTCCTCGAATAGCTCTTGGCAGGTCTCCGCTGTGACTGCTCGTCGCAGCCAGCGATTCAGGGTGGCAATATCGGTGATGTTTTCGACGCGCCGTCGCTGCTTCGCCGAGACTTTGACTCCGCGGGCCTCGAGCACAGCGAAGATACTGGCCGCCCGGCCTTTGGCGCTCCCACTGGCTTCCCCTTGCGCGCGCTGATCGGCAAGCGCTTGTTCAATCTCGGGCACCTGCTTATCGAGAAGCGCTTGTGCCGCAGCGCCGTCGGCGGCCGAGGCATCGAGTAGGGCGCGCACGGGCAACGGCCGCACCAGGCAGCGATCCTTGATGGATCCGGAAATCGGTACTGTTGCCCAGCCGTTGGTGCGCCGTGACCACTCCAGAACCCGCCTCTGCGCGACCAAGATGCAGAAGACGCGGCGCACGCCACGTCGGATCAGCTCACGAGCCTTTTCTGTCGGTACGCTCGATGCCTGCTCACTACTGACCTCAAAAGCAACTTCTTCGAGTTGCCGGCGGCCGGTCTTGGGATCGGCTTGGCTAGGAAAGACGCTTGCATCGGGAGCAATGTCGGTAGCCGGTCCGGTGCGCGTAAGCATATCGACGGCGCCGGTGTAGCCCGCGGCTATGTGCGCGGCCAAGACATACGACAGACGGCAATGCTGGATGGCATGCGGGGAATCGGCAGGTGCAGAGTAAAGCTCGCCTCCATGCAGGTACTCGATGCGCGTCTCTGGAGGTGCCAGGCGCTCGTCAATACGCGGCAAGGGATCGTTCACTCGCGGTAAACGAAGCGCTCCCGCAGAGGTGGGTCCGGGAGCTAAGAGCACTTGCGTAGGTTCGTCGCCTGAGCCGGCCATGTGCGCGGCAAGTTGGCACCGGTGGCAATCGCAGACCAGGAGCCCGGAACCGGCGCTAGCGCCGGTTCCGGAGGTTCCCAGTGCGCCGGTTTGCCGGTGCGGGGGGTGTCGTTCCCAAGCACCGGTGCGTGAGTGCCGAGGTAAGCCGTGTGGGTTTCCGGATACGCCGTCCGACGAAGACAAGATCGACGTTAGCGCTGAACTAGAGGGAGACGGCGTGCGCCAGGTTCCTGTCAGGCTTGGATCGCCCAGACGCGCAGGTCGCCCGAGCGACCACGGAGTGCCTGTGAGGGAAGCTCGCCAAGAGAGCCAAGGTCGGCCTCTTGTGTGCGTGCGGCGTCCACCAGTGGATCGCTGAGCAATGCCGGTACTTTGAGATCCCGAGTGAGCCTTTCGAGGCGGCTGGCGACGTTAACCGTGTCTCCCAGCACAGCGAACTCGAGACGCTGGTCGCCGCCAATGTCTCCGAGGACTACAGTGCCGTAGTGAACACCGATGCCGATGTGCAGCTCCTCAGCGCCGCTCGCCGCCCGCGCCTGGTTCCACTCGCGAATTGCTGCCAGCATCGTGTGCACGCAGGCTAGAGCGTTGGCAGCATCCGTGCCGGTGGGACGCGGTGTGCCGAACGTCGCCATCACCGCATCACCGATGTACTTATCGACCGTCCCATGGTGGGCAAAGATGGCGCGCTCCATGCGCGCATGAAAGCCGCGCACCAGATCGAGCACCTCCTCGGGGGTGTGCTTCTCGCTCCAGGAGGTGAAGCCGACAATGTCGGCAAACAGAACCGCGACTTCCTGACGCCGAGTTGGCCCTAGCGGCTCGTCGGTGTTGGCGAGCTCGTCCACCATGTTTTGGGAAAAATAACGCGATAAGTTGGCGCGCTCGCGTTCCGCCTGCGTTTGTTGGAAGACCAGGCGCCGCATCTGCCGAACGAACATCGCCAGAGCAGACGACACAATGAGGAGCGAGAGCGCTTGGCGGACCCACTTCCCGACGTGCACGCGATAGGGATCGCTGATGGCGTGGATGCGCTGCTCATAGGTCCAGCTTCGCCAGACCTCGTCGGGTAGGTCGCCAATGGTGTCAGGGAGCGACAAGATCCAGGCAACCGTCAGGGACAGGAGCAGCGCTGTGACGATACCTCGCCATAGAATGGCGCGCGGTGAAAAGGTGAATACGGCGGCGACGACGATCACGAACAAGTACGCTTCGTTGCCGAAGGTGAGGTACAGCGGCCAGGGGATGGCGTTGCTCTCATCGCCGGGGCGCAGGAACATCAGCACCAGTACCGCAAGCGCATACAACACTGCGGCAACGTACTCTTGCCAAGCGGCGTACCAACCGCGGCGCAGGAATAGATATGGCAGGATGAGGAGCAGGGCCAACAGGACCAATAGGGGATAGAAGACGAGTGCCCCGGTGATCCCGTTCTCGACGGTGACCCAAGCGATCACCAGCGGCATCACCACCGCGATCAGGCGAGCCCCGATCTCTTGGCTACGAAACATCTCGCGCCGAAACGCCGCTTCAATGCGCGCTTGCCAGCGATCGCCACTGTCGGGAGCCTCGTTGCTTGGCTTTGTCGTCAGCGCGGACACCCCGCCGCCTTTATTGTGTTCGGCAGAGAAGGGCAACACGACAGCTCCAGCGCTGGCGCCGGAGCTGTCGGTGCCCGGTGCATCGGTGCGTCGGTGCGGGGCGCGAGCGCCAAGAGAGAAGGCAGGGCCACGGCAAAGTCGTTGACAGAGCCTTGCAGTGGGCTCCATCCGATGCGGGCCGAGGGCGGCCCGTCTCCAAAAACAAAGAAAGGCAAGCACTGGAGACGCCGCGCCCCCGCGGCGCGTCAGATGGAATGCCTCCGGTGACGACTTTGCCGTGGCCCTGAGAGAGAAGGCGCTGCGGCTCGACAGTGGTGCGAGGTTGTGGCTCTATTGGCCACCAGCGGGAACCAGCAGCAAGGAGGTAGCGTCGATGGCCCCTCGGAATCTGTTCTTGTTCGCCGATGGAACCGGCAATGCCGGTGGCAACACTCGCAACACCAACGTTTATCGGCTGTACGAGTCGATCGACCGAACCCCAGGGACGCCCGAGCAGCGGACCTTCTACGACGACGGCGTTGGCACTAGCGACAACATGGTCGCCAAAGCTCTCGGCGGCGCACTCGGTTGGGGGCTCAGCAGAAACATCCGGCAGATGTACGAATGGCTGGTGTTCAACTATGCCGATGGCGATCGGATTTTCATATTCGGTTTCAGTCGCGGGGCTTTCACCGCACGCTGTCTAGCCGGCATGATTCGCCGCTGTGGCGTGCTGCGCAAAGAAGTCTACAAGAGCTTGGGTGCCAGTCAGCGCCAGGATCGGCTCAAGAAGTTGGTTTGGGCATATCGTGCCAGATCGCGAGTGCCGTGGCGCGGCACCGAGACCCATTCGCAACGCTTCGAGCGATGGCGTGGGCCCGCCGCCGACTTCCAGGAAGTACGAACGTACTTCCTGGGGGTTTGGGATACGGTGGATGCTGTCGGTATGCCTCTCGACGAGCTACGCCCGATGGTCGACGCAGCCAGCCGGATGTTGTGTGGACGGCGCGCCTACGGCTTCGACGACATGGAGCTGGCAGGTGTCGAGCATGCGCGGCACGCCATTGCCATTGACGACGAGAGGCGCACCTTTCATCCAAACGTTTGGCACAAGAACCCAGCCCGTAGCGACGAACAGAGAGCCAAGCCTGGTACCTCGGGGGCTCCGACCGATCCGGCGAACATTCGCCAGGTATGGTTCGCTGGGGCTCATTCGAACGTGGGAGGGGGGTATCCCAAGGATCAACTGGCTCTCGTCACCCTCGACTGGATGATGGGGGAAATGGCCGCGCTCGAAGAGGCTCGCGTACGCTTCATCCCGGGCAAGCGCGAAACGTTTCAGCACGAAGCCGACGCGCATGGATGTCAGTACGATCCGCGCACCGGCCCGGCCGTGTACTACCGCTACACACCCAGGCGTGTCGGACGCTTCTACCAAGGCACGGACGATTTCTGGATGCGCTGGTACCTCTCTTTGCGAGGGCAACGGCCGGCACCACTTCCGGGTTATGGCATTGAACTGCATGCCAGCGTATTCGAGCGCTTGCAGCGTGGCACCCAGCATTATGCCCCGTTGCTCCTGCCGGATCGCCCGGGGAAGGATGGCCCACCGTTCAAGATCGTCGCCAGCTTTACGCAAGGCGGTGGCCCGTTTTCGAGAGAACATTGCGAGAATCGCGTCGGCAATCTTCCCAGCATTGTCACCAGCGCGGCCATGAACATGCGCGAGAGCCTGTCGAGGTTGGTTTCGGCACGCCAAGCTTCCTACGGCGTGTTTGTCATAGCCACGCTAGTCGCCGTCTTTGCTGGGTATACCGCCGGCACGGAGATCCCGACAGCAGCGGCAGGTGCAAGCCCTTCGCCGACGAAATATTTGACCTCCATCGGATCCCTCGCCAAGGGGCTTGTCCCAGAGCTAGCGCATCCCCTCGTCGATGCCGCGCTTGCGCATCCACGCCAAGCTGCCACGTATTTCCTCGTTGTCCTCGTCTCCGGGCTGATCAGTCTCTTCCTCAAGCGCAAGATCCAACAGCACGCGCAGACGCAGTACGAAGGCGCCGTCAACCCGTCGTCTCCCTAAACTCGCGCGCCCATGCGGGGCTGCAGGGTTGCTATCGGAGTCGGTATCGACGATGCCAGGCTGCCGATAGGGTCACCGGGCGAGCACGACGGCGCTGTGGGGATGGAGGTACAGCTTGCCGCCGTGGACGTGATTGCGTTCATCGGTGGCGACAGCGATGGCCTGGCCGGTCGCTTGGTCTAGGCATTGGAGCTGCTCCGACAAATTAAGGTACACGGCGAAACATCGGCCTTCGGCGCTACGTGTGTAGGCCAGCACTTGGTGCGGTGTGGATGGCAAGAGTTCAAGGCTGCCGGCGTGCAATGCCGGCTCTTGCCGGCGCAAATGCAGTAGGCGGCGATGCAGGGAGAGCAGGCTGTTGGGGTCGTCTTGTTGGGCGGCGACGTTGCGCTCACTGCGGTTGTCGTTGACTGGCAACCACGGGCGCACGTCCTCGGGGCAGAAGCCGGCGTTGCGAGATGCATCCCACTGCATCGGTGTCCGCACTTCGTCGCGGTTGATCGTTTCCTTGAGAATTCGTTGCAGCACCTGGAAGGCAGTCTCGGGCAGAAACGCAAAGGTCTTGGCCATGACGTCTTGCGAGTCGTGCAGGGCGACCGGGGTGTTGGTCATGCCGATCTCTTCGCCCATGTACACGGTCGGAATGCCTCGCAGGGTCAGCAGCAGAGTGGCCAGCACCTTGGCTTTGCGAACATCGCCGCCGACACGAGTCAGCGATCGGGTGCGATCGTGATTCGACAGCACGTAGGTTGGCTGCAACGGTGCTGCGAACTCTTGCTCATAGGCGAGGATCTTACGCCGGAAAAAATCCCCATCGTAGGAGTAGCGCAGGAAGTCGAAGAGAAAGACGAGCTGCAAGCCATCGTCTTCTCCAAGATAGCGGCGCAGCACATCGGCGGTTCCGAACACTTCGCCCAGCAGAATACGTTCCGGTTGGTCGAATTCATTGCAAACGCCGCGCAGTTCCTTGGCGAAGGCCACGCTCTCGGGGGTGTTGATGTTGTATTTTTGAACGAAGATCTCGGGGATGGGTGCCCCGGGAAAGAAGCGGGGGCGGGGATTGATCGGGTTACTGCGCAGTTGCTTGTCCTTGCCGATGGACCCGAACATATCGAGGCGAAAGCCATCGACGCCCTTGCGCAGCCAGAAGCGCGCCACGTCTAGCATCGTCTCCTTCACTTCTGGGTGGTTGTAATTGAGGTCCGGTTGGCACGGCAGGAACGACGCTAGGTAATACTGTTGGCGCTGCTCATCGTAATTCCAACCCGAAGTGATCAAGTTGGCGGCGCGCCAATTGTTGGGTTTATGCCGGCCCTTGCCATCGGCCCAGATGTACCAGTCGGCCTTGGGGTTGTGGCGCGACGAGCGCGACTCGATGAACCACGGGTGTTGGTCCGATGTATGATTCATCACTAGGTCGAACATGATCTTGAGACCACGTCGATGCGCTTCCTCGACCAGGCGCTCCACCGCTGCCTGGTCGCCGTACTCTGGCGCGACGGAGAGATAGTCGGTGATGTCGTACCCGAAATCGACTTGGGGGCTGGAGAAGAAGGGCGACACCCATACCGTCTCGAAGCCAAGGTCGCGGATGTAGTCGAGCTTTTGCGTGATTCCGGCAAGATCTCCGATGCCGTCCCCGTTCGAGTCGAAGTACGAGCGCGGGTAAATTTGGTAGATGGTGGTGGCGTGCCACCAGCGTTTTCCTTGCTCCATGCTTGTTCCACTCCGTGATTCGTGGTCTGCCATAGGCCATACACCAGCACGCGGCAATTGGTGCGCGCCGCAAGGAGATGGCGATGAAGTTTGGTCTGATGTTCGTCAATGCCGGCCCCTTTTCCTATCCGGAAGTTTTCGCGGGGCTCATCCATGCTGCGGAAGACAATGGCATCGAGTCGGCTTGGACGGTCGAGCACGTCGTCGTGCCGGTCGGCTACGAGTCGGAGTACCCTTACAGCCCGACCGGAAAAATGCCGGGCCCGGAGAGCATGCCGATTCCCGATCCGCTACTGCCGCTGGCCTACGCCGCGGCAATCACCAAGAAGATTCGTCTCGGGACGGGTGTGATGATTCTTCCCCAACGCCATCCAGCCTACGTGGCCAAGCAACTGGCAACGCTGGATGTCTTGTCGGGTGGACGAGCCCTGCTGGGCATCGGCTCCGGCTGGCTGAAGGAAGAGTTCGACGTGCTGGGTGTGCCGTTCCACGAACGCGGTAAGCGAACCGATGAGTCGATTCGCGCCATCCGTTCTTTGTGGAAGGACGAGCCCGAAGCCTTCGATGGACGCTTCTACAAATGGAACCCAGTGGAATCGCATCCCAAGCCGGTGCAGCGTCCCGGTGTGCCCATCATTGTCGGGGGCCACTCGGAAGCCGCGGCCCGGCGCGCGGCGCGTTTCGGAGACGGCTTCTTCCCAGGGCGTGGTGACATCGACACTCTCAAGCACTTGCTTGCGGTGATGCGCGAAGAATGCGCAAAAATCGGCCGTGATCCTGGTAGTATCGAGATCACCGCCGGCACGCTCGACACCAACCTCGATAGCGTGCGCCAGTTTCGCGATCTCGGCGTCCAACGCATGATCCTGGCCCCACCCGCTTTCGACGTCGAAGGCATCCGCAGTGGCCTGCAACGCTTCGCCGACGAGGTCATCGCTAAACTTCCGAATTGACCCGGAGCAGGTTATCCGGCCACTCCCTACGCGCCGGGTTGGTGGCCGAGGCTTGCTTGCAGTGCGCTGCGGGATCAGTAATCGTGACGACCCAGGAGGCAGTCACGCATGGGCCAGCCAGCAAGTGTACCCCCGTCGCCTGCGACCCACGCTGACATCGTCGCACTTCCCGAAGGGATCGTGGGCGAAGTCATCGAGGGAGAGCTGTACACGCCCCCGCGCCCGGCACCTCCACGCGCCTTCTCGAGCACCAGACTTGGTGCGTTGCTTCAAGTGCCCTTCGGGATGGGGCTTGGCGGTCCGGGAGGTTGGATCCTTCTCGATGAGGTCGAGATCCAGTTTGGTGCCAACACTCTGGTTCCGACATGGCTGGCTGGCACGCTGAGCGGCTGCCGCGGCTGCCACAGGAGGGCCCACTCCTGGTCACCCCGAACCGGGCCTGCGAGGTCTTGTCCCCCGGCACCGAGCGCAACGACCGCCTGCGCAAGGGCACTCCTTAATGGGGCACCGCGCCCTGCTGCAACCGCAAGCGTTCGGCACGCGCATTCTCGGCGATGCGCTCGTAGACGGGATCTGAGGGATCCTGACGTTGTGTGTGCTGGGCCGCAGCTTCCTTGGCAGCGGCGTGCTCGACGGAACGGGACAGAACCTCATTCGTGGTGGGTCCGCTCTTGCTGCCAAGGAATGGCTTGGCCAGCAGGTAGAGAACATCACGCGCCGGCATGTGGCGCAGGAAGCGGCGCAGGAGGCGGAGTGTCTGCAAGGGGTAGTGGCTGAGCTTGTAGCCGAACAGGCGGCGCAGACCGGCGGCGCGCTGGGCGTGGATGACCTCGCCCGGCAAACACGTAGGGTCGATTTCCGAACACTTGAAGTACTTGAACCAATCGTCGTTGTCGTTGACCAAGCCGCGTCGCACGTACTCCTGCCACAGCGGTGTGCCGCGATAGACACACAGGCGGTTGAAGCCAAAGGTGTCGAGGCGCAGGCGCGAGGCGAAGTCGAAGGTGGCGCGCAGATCGTCCACCGTTTCGTCCGGTGTGCCGACGACGAAGAAGCCGTGCACGATTTCGATGCCGGCTTGCTTGGCATTGGTGACAGCGGTTTCGACCTCGGCGAGAGTTTGATCCTTCTGCAAGCGATCGAGCACCGACTGGCTGCCACTCTCGATGCCGAACATCAGAGTGCGGCAATGGGCTTTGGCCATACTGGGGAAGAGGTGCTGCGCGGTAGAGTCAACGCGCCCCTCGCATCCCCATTGGATGGTGACACCTGCTTCGTTGATGCCGTTGCAGATGGCTTCGATGCGCTTGGGCTGCAGCAGGAAATGGTCGTCCACGAAGTATACCGCACCGTAGCCAAGGCGCTGCAGCTCTTTGAGTTCGTCGAGTACGTGCTGGGGGCTACGCGAGCGCCACTTGCCTTCGTTGAAGATGGGGATGTCGCAGAAGATGCAAGGCCACGGACAGCCGCGGGAGGTTTGCATGGTGGTGAAGCGCTCCAGCGACAGAACCGCCGGCACGTCGAGAGGCATGGATTCGACGAAGTCGAGCTGCAAGCTTTCGCGATCCGGAAACGGCCATTGGTCGAGATCACGATCCAGGGCTCGGCTGGGGTTGTGCATCACCACCCCGTCCTTGGCCCACGTCAGGCCCGGCACGGTTTCGGGAGTATGCATGCGTTCGCAGAGGTCGAGGATCAGTTGCTCGCCGTCGCCGCGACAGACGAAATCAACTTCCGGGCATTGCTGTTTGATGAGTTGTGCGTTGAGTGAGGCGAAGACGCCGCCAAACGCGAGCGGCACCTTCGATCCTGCAGCACGAATCTCGCGTGCCAGCATCTTGGCGTACGGATAGCTTGTCGTGCTCAGGAAGCTCAATCCGACAAGGTCGGGTTGCTGCTTCTCGATGGCCTCGACGATTACCGCGTTCGGTGTTTCGGGATTCGCTTGGTCGAAGAGGATACATTCGTGTCCGCCACGTTTGAGCACGGCCGACAAGGACATGATGCCGATGGGCGGAAAGCCCATCACCCGCAAGTTGCCGTTCTCCGCGCGGCTCGTCGAGGGCACGGCGTAGAATTGCGGGTCGCGGATGTGGATGAGAAAGACGCGCACGAAGATCCTTTCCCTCAGTGGCAAGGATCGGCGAGGTGGTCCGCGCTGCGGATGTTCGCTGCGACCAGCCTCGGCGGCAGAAAAAGATGGCTCTGGTTGAGGCGAGAGGAGCCAGCCTGGCTGGCTCCTCTCGTTCTCAAAGCGAGGATCCTAGTAACGGCGACCGCCGCCGCCACCACCGGTCTTCTCGCGTTCTTTCGCTTCGTTGACCTTGATGGCGCGACCCTTCAGGTCGTGGCCGTTGAACTGCGCAATCGCCTTTTGGCACTCGTCTTCCGATCCCATTTCGACGAAGCCGAAGCCACGCGACTGGCCGGTGTCACGATCGGTGACGACAGCCGACGATTCACACACGCCAGCTTGGCCAAACAGATCACGAAGATCCGCTTCGTTGACGGCGAAGGCAAGATTGCCGACGTAAAGTTTCTTTCCCATTATGCACTCCTAGTTGGGGCCGTAAGTTGGCCATGTCGATCGGAGCCCTGATGACCACGCGCTCCGCCGCATCGGACTGGGATGCGGTTGATGGGCTATAGACCCATCGCCGTGATCGGTTTGGCTCAATTGTAGGGTGCGGGAGATTCTCGAGAACCTGTAGCGAGGCAACACTCGCGCCGGACAACCAGCCCACGCCCTATAGCCACCATTCGTTGCAACCACAACCACGAGCCTAGGGTGCACCCGCCTAAGGAGTTTCTGCTCAAGTCGGTACAAGTCACCTTCCCTACGCGGGCGGGGTCGCGATTGGAGTCGGCTTCGATCGGCTTTGCACGCCAATTCGCATTTTCATTGGATGCAGGAGCCCCTCTCAGAAGTCCTCCCTTTTCGATTTTCCATTCGTTCACGACTTCGTTTGGTGGTAAGCGAGGATCAATGCTGAAGCAGATGCCACCGTCTTGCGTACGGTCGGTGAAGCGGAAGCTGCCAAGACGCACGCCGTCGGCAGTGCCGAGGCGGAGGTCGTCAAGGTCAAGATCGCCTCAATGGAATCGGGCAATTACGCCATGGTCCAAGTAGCGGAAGCGCTCGCCAAGTCGGGCGTCAAGCTAGTCCCCGACATCGTGGCCGGGGGTGGAGCCTCCGGTGGTACCCTCGTCGATGTGCTGCTCGGCAACATGATTCGCGACAACATGGCACGCCCGGTCAAGCAAGAGTGATGCATACGCTTGAAGATCACGGAGACACCCGTTCAATGAAGAGATCGTAACTCTCTTCGTCCGCAGGGTCCTCATCCACAGGTGGGTCGAGCAGAGTACCGTTGGCGGCGACAACGGTATAGGTCCCGCTAGCCGGTAGGATTGCGGTCAGTTCCGCGTCCCCAGCGAGCGGTGCCGAGGCTGCACCAAGGAGCGGATTCCCAGCCGCGGTTGGACCCAGGAGATACACATAGGGGTCGCCTCGGGTATCCAAACGCAAGTGAACCGTATCCCCGGCACTAGCGGTGAATGCATAGAGATCGGCGGCGCTACCCACCTCGGGGACAAAACCATCGACATCGATCAGCGGCGCCGCGCAAGCCGTTTCGCGCAAGTCGCCGGACCATACGCCCGCGCACCCAGGCTCGGCTTGCCCAGGACAAGTGATGGCTCCGGAAGCCGGCAGGGCGCCGACAACCGAAGCCTTGCAAGCCGACGCCGATCCCACGGTCACCGTATACCGTCCCTGCCCGCTGCCGCCACCAACATACAAGGGATAGTCGCCCGTCTCGACGGCGAGTAAGCGCATCTGCACGCATTCGCGGTCGTCGTCCTCCGGCGTGCAGTCGATGGTATCGATGGTGTCGACCAGAATTGCCCCCGACGGAGCAAACAGAATCATTTCCGGACTGATCGACTCGTCTGCGGAAAGCTGACGCAATGTCACGTTCAAGTTGAGAGGCACGCTGCCGACGTTGATGCTGTAGACGTCGAGGCCCCGCGGCGTCCCGAACTTCGGCGTGTAGGGGTCGGCACACTCGTCTCCTGCAATGGAAGCGGAGCGCGCACCGGGAACCCCAAGGCTGAGGGGCGCAGGACAGGTTCGCATCGGCGTTTCCAATTGATAGTCGCCGAGTTCCTGCGGGCTGTCTGCTGCGGTCGAGACGATCAACGAGTACTGCACGGCATCGACACTGGTGAAGTGCAGCGGTGGACGCCCCTGCACTTTCCCAAAGCGGCCACTCGGGTCGGTGAGGATCACGTAAGGCAGAAGGTTGGGATCCGTGGTGACGACATCGAGCGCAACCTCCTGATTCGCACCCACGTTCAGCACGTACGCATCCGAAGGTTTCGGAAGGCCATTGACCGCGCGGATACAGTCCGTAGCACTGAGACGCCCGACCAAATTGGGCAATGAGACAATAACCGCCGTGCACGCCGGAGTCGGGCTGATGGTCGGCGATGGACTCGGGGTGGGAGTGACCGTGCTAGCCCCGGTTGCGCTCCTGCTGGGTGTCGCCGTGAGGCTCGTCGGCGTCGGGCTCGGCACCGTGGCCGTGAACGGCGGAGGAGTTGGACTCGGCGTGGGTGTGGGCGTCGGCAGCAAGCAGTCACGCCCCAGCGCAGCCGTAACCGCGACGAGATCGGCGGCTGAGACACCGCCATCCCGGTTCGTATCGGCCGCTGCCCGCGTCGCCGGAGAGATGGCGAAACCAGCGAACAGCGTCGCCGCCACAAGATCGAGATCTGCCGCCGATACGACCTGATCGCCGTTGGCATCCGGCGGGCATTGTTGGCTAGCGCCAGCAGTTGCAAGCGGAACACAGACAAGCAGCGCCAAGCACAGCACCGCAATTACATGAAGGTTGCCGTAGGACCTCACCTGAGGCTGGAGGCTCAGAGCTGTGGCTTGGTGAGTTCTAAGCAAGCGCAAGCCCCAAGTCCCGAGCCTCAAGCCCCGCTGTCGCCCCTGGGGAGATGGATTCACAAACTTTCTCATTTCCGGCAGCAGACTCGATTCCTGCACATCCACAGTGATACAAGGGGCGGCCAGAGGAGATCATTTGTGGCAGTAAAGAAGATTCTCGTCCCCACGGATTTCTCAGCCGACGCCGCCTCCGCCTTGAGCTACGCGCAAGATTTCGCCAAGGCAAGTGGTGCCGAGATCCTGGTTCTGCATGTCGTCGAGCCCATCTACTATGCGACTCCGGCCGACATGTACGTCACCTCTCCCAATCTCACCGCCATCCTCGACGAGCAACGCCAACTCGCCAAAGAACAGTTGGCAAAGCTCGCCACGAATCTCAACAAGCGCGGCCAACGTTGCCGCACTTTCCTGGAATCGGGTCCTGCCGCGCAGGTCATCATCGACTTTGCCGCATCCAAGCGCTGCCATTTGATCATCATGGCGACACACGGCCGTACCGGCTTGGCCCACTTGCTGATGGGAAGTGTCGCCGAGCGTGTCGTGCGCACATCGACATGCCCCGTCCTCACCGTACGTGGGAAAGGCAATGCCCGCCGCGCTTCCTAAGTAACGGGCTTGCGCAGTGACGCAGACCCGTACCTTTCCGATCGCAGATTGAATTCGGCCCCCCATCGCGCAGGCATCTGCGGCTTTGCCCCAATGCCGGTCGGTTAAGGAGATTCCGCCCCGAAGGGGCAACCATTCGAAAGCCCAGGGCAACGCCCTGGGAATGCCATTGCGAAGAGATAGAAGCCCTGAAGGGGCGAGATTCATTAGGCCACAATACGAGTCTCGCCCCTTCAGGGCTGCTACCCAGAAATTTCATTTCCCGGGGCGATGCCCCGGACTATCGGCTTGATGCCCCTTCGGGGCGGAGCGGCTTGGCTTAACCAACCGGCATTGGGCTTTGCCCGGGCAAAGCCCGCATCTGCTGCCAACGCTGTTCTTGCACCCGCTGTCCGAAACTTTTTTCTGGCAAAACAATAGTCGCCATGGTTACAGGTTTGCCTTCGGTCTGACGCGACACACTCAGACCGGCATCCGTACGGGGGATACAAGACCTGTACGACTTGGAGGAAGTGGGAGAGAGGGATAGTCGTGCCTGCGAATTCACTTGGATCGGTCTTGCGTCGGCGCCGCCGGCAACTCGACATCACACAGCAAGACATTGCGCAACGCGTTGGCGTGCGAGCGAACTACGTCGGCTATCTCGAGCGTGATCTACGGCGACCCAGCACGGAGGTGTTGCTGAAGATCGCCAAGGTGCTGGATCTCGACAGGGAGGAGCTGTTCTTCCTTGCCAATCCGCAAATGCGAACACTGGTCGGCAAGGATGGTGCGACACGAGGAAGCAGTGCCTGGGATCTCTTCCGCAACGACAAACGGTTGCATACGCGGCATTCGATCACGCGCCAGGAAATCAAGGTTCTGGGGGCAATTTCCCAATTGGGTCAAGTCGCTACGCCACGCGACTACCTGTTCATCTTGCAAGCCATCCGTCAGGCACTGATCGGCGCCTAAGGCCAAGCCCGCCGCGGCGACAGCACCGCGTCCAGTGCCCTCAGCGGGGCACCTAGGTACCGGCACCTTGGGACGAGCACTTCGAGCACCTTGGCATGCACCCAGCGAGGTGGCTACAAGACGGCGCGTACTTGCGATGTCTGCCTCCACCCCGCAACCAACAGCGACAACAAGCGCCAGCAACAGGCGCTGGCGCTTTCTCACGATCGCGAGGGCAGTGGCGCAGGTGTATGCCGGGTACAAGGGCTTGCAGGTCCTCTCCAAGGTCATCGGCAACGACCGCGCCGCACCCTTGTATCGCCAGCATCATCGCCGTTCCGCCGAACTGGCCTATCAAACCGCAACCCGTCTCCAAGGGCTGCTGATCAAGTCGTGCCAGTTCCTGGGCACACGCGCCGACATCTTGCCGGAGGAATACATCGAAATCCTCTCGCGCCTGCACGACCGCGTACCGGCGCGGCCCTATGCCACGATCGCGGCCGTCGTAGAAGCCGACCTCGGGCGTCCACTCCATGAACTCTTCCTGCATTTCGATCCGCGCCCCCTGGCTTCGGCATCGCTAGCACAAGTGCATCGGGCGCGTTTGCAGGACGGGCGCGAGGTAGCCGTGAAGGTTCAGTACCCTGGGATCGACGAACTCGTAGCCATCGACATCGCTAACCTGACTTTCTTGATCAATCTGCTGGCACGCATCGAACGCGATTTCGACTTGCGTCTGATCATTCGCGAAGTGGCCAAGTACGTGCGCCTCGAACTCGACTTCGAGAATGAGGCCCGCAATGCGGAGCAGATTCGCGCCAATCTCCGCCACCGTCTGGATGTCGTCATTCCGGAAATCTTCCCGGAGTTCTGCGGCAAGCACGTGCTGGTGATGGAGTACGTACCCGGCATCAAGGTCACCGACGTCGAAGGCATGGCCGCGGCGGGGATCGAAAAGCAGGAAGTTGCGCGCATCCTCAGCGAGGTATTTTGCCACCAAATCCTGGTGGATGGGTTCTTTCACGGCGACCCCCATCCAGGAAACATCCTCGTACAGCCTGGCCCCAAAGTAGTCTTACTCGACTTTGGCTTGGCCAAGGATTTCCCCAAAGGGTTTGTGATCGGCATGGCAAGCCTGGCAAGCGCCATCATCCGCCAGAATACGTCAGACCTTGCCGCAGCCTTTGCCGAGCTTGGCTTTCGCACACGCGACAATGATCCGGCCACACTGGTGGCGCTCGGCGATGCCTTTCTTGGCCAAGCGTTGCGCAGCGGCAAGGCTTACGCCGACGCGGCGCTCATGGACACATTCAACAACGAACTTCCCAAGGTCTTGCGCGCCAACCCAATCGTCGAAGCGCCGTCGGATATTCTGTTGGTCGTGCGCGTCATGGGGTTGCTCAGCGGCATCGGCAAACAGCTCGACTCTCAGGTCGATCCCATGTCGGTGATTCTGCCGTTCCTGACGATGCCGGCGGCGCCTCCAGCCCCCAGCCCGCAAGCGGAAGCATCGCTGGCCGCAGTCACGCCGTGAGATCAGGAATTCCGGGCCCACCGTCTGCGCGGCCCCTTTGGTGGCAGCCACTCGGCCGCCCGCTGATTACTTCTCCAGCTCTTCGCGGATGGAGTACATCTTTTGCCGGGCCTCGCTGATGTAGGCATCGAGGTTGCGACGGTGATTGGCGAAGACGCCGTCGGGAACGCCATCAAACACCAGCAGCGGTTTTAGGGTCGCGGCGCGCGACAAGGCGGCATCGACTTCTTCCATCAACTGCGGAATCACCAAGCGGGATGCAAACTCACTGGCGTACTCACGACCGATGGCCCTGACGAGGTGATGAATGGCATGCGCGGCACCTTGGGCACGGTAGAAATCATCGTCCGTACGCCACACGCTTTGGTCGCGGTACAAGATCGCGTGCGCATCGCCGAGTTGATCGCTCCATGCCTGAAACAGGCGGATCAGTTCAACATTGCGCAGGTTGATCGGACGCGACTTCAGAGGCTCTGTCTTGAGGCCATCGATGTAGGCGTGCAGGCGGCTCGCCGCCTCCCGATAGCGGCTCTCCGCCGACGGCAACCACAAGCGCTCCGCGTCATTGCGAAGGGCCGTATCGGCGGCTGCCAAGTTGACGTCGAACTCGTTGCTCGACACCTTGGTGAGGTGATCCTTGAAAACACGCAAGCTTTCGCGCAGCGCCTGCAAGATGCCCAGTTGGCGGTTCGCGTTATTGTCCGCCCATAACCGCGGCCCCCACAGAAAGAAATCATTGGGTCTCCAGCCGGTCGTGCCGTCGAGTTCGTGCTCGATGATGGCGGCGAGCGTGGTTGCAAACACCTCCCCTGCTACCACCGCGCGGTCACTGGGAAAGGAAGCCGCGATATCGAGCGTCAATGCATTGTGGTGCTTCTGCCCAAAGTGCAGAGCTAGAAAGCCGCCGATGCCGGCAAGCAATCCCACAAGTACAGCCACCAACAGGAGCGGCGCTCCCTTCGACTTTTGCTCATCTGCCATAGCCATGCTGACTACCACACGCTCCTTCGCGTACAACACCCAGGAGCCCTAGCCCCGGAGATTACGTAGACATCCGGAGCGGCGGTAGGCACGCCACAGAGCTGCGAACCGATAGAGATCAGCCTGCGTCATCCGCGCACGTCGACAAATTCGTCCATGCCGTGCTGCCGCACCTGTCACCGGTGATGACGGCCTTTATCCATCACGCATCAGCCGCGCGCG
Organism: uncultured Binatia bacterium (SeqCode); assembly: GCA_964528465.1. Taxonomy (GTDB): domain Bacteria; phylum Desulfobacterota; class Binatia; order HRBIN30; family HRBIN30; genus CAZGSN01. The sequence continues at coordinate 1,638 of CAZGSN010000442.1, read as the reverse complement.
CTTCTTGCGCGCCGGCTGGGTGGGCGCTTTCGCCGGTGCCGGTAGATCGAAGATTCGAGATCCGAGCCTCTTCGAGGCTCAGGAAGCATTTGCTGCGCCGGTTAGAGCGGGAATCCCGCACCGACGAACCGGCGCACCGGGCACCGAGCACCTCAGGTCCGGCGCCAGCGCCGGACCTGAGCGGACCTGCGCATTCCCTCGTCAGGGCAGACCCTGCGTGCTAGGGGGACGCGCCTATCAATTGAGCGGAGGGACCATGGCGTATTACGACCGAATGAGCGCGCTCGATGCTTCGTTTCTCGGGCTCGAGGACGGCAATTGTCACATGCATGTTGGCGCAGTGATGCTGTTCGATGCGGCGCCGTTGCGCACGGTGGACGGCAGCATCGACATCGAGCGTATCCGTTTGGCCATGGAGGCACGATTGCATCTGGTGCCACGCTTCCGCCAACGCGTTCTCTTCGTTCCCTATGAGCGTATGCCGGTGTGGGCCGACGACGAGCGCTTTCGCATTGCCTACCACGTGCGCCACACGGCATTGCCACACCCCGGTGACGAGCGAACTTTGAAGCGTCTTGTGGGTCGCGTCATGTCGCAACCGCTCGATCGCAACCGGCCGCTATGGGAAATGTGGGTCGTCGAGGGCTTGGAAGGCGATCGCGTCGCGCTGGTGAGTAAGACCCATCACTGCATGGTCGACGGCATTTCTGGGGCGGATCTCATGTCGGTGATCTTGAGTCCGTTCCCCGATGCGGAGCCGGGTGAGGCACAGCCGTGGAAGCCGCGCTCGCGGCCGACGAACACGCAGCTCGTGCTCGATGCTCTGTCACGCCGGGTAGCGCAACCACTCGAGGCGGCGCGTGTCGTCTACGACACGCTGCTCGACAACCAACGCATTTCGCAAGTCGTCGACAACATCGAGGCAGTCTTTGAAACCCTCACTCCGGCCCTGCATCCGGCTTCGCGCACTCCGATCAATGTCGAGGTAGGCCCGCACCGGCGCTTTGATTGGACCGAGATGCGCGTTGCCGACCTGAAGGCCGTTAAGAACGTGCTTGGCGGCACGCTCAACGACGTTGTTCTCGCCACCGTTGCGGGCGCCTTGCGCAGTTTCTTTGCGCAACGCGGTGTGGACCCCGATGATCTGGAGATCCGAGCCATGGTGCCGGTTAGCGTGCGCACGGCCGACCAGCGCGGCACTCTGGGGAATCGGGTCAGCCAGATGGCAGTGCCAATTCCTGTGCACCTCGCCGACCCGCTCGAACGCCTCGAAGCAGTGCGTAAGGCCACGCACGACATCAAGGAATCGAAGCAAGCCCTTGGGGCGCAGGTGCTGACCACCATCAGCGAATGGGCGGTGCCGAACTTGCTCGTGCAAGCGGTGCGCTTGGCCAACCGCACGCGGCCCTACAACCTCATTGTCACCAACGTCCCCGGCCCACAGATCCCGCTGTACATGCTGGGTGCAGAGATGAAGACGGCCTATCCCGTGGTGCCGTTGTTCGAGAATCTCGGCCTCGTCGTTGGATTGTTCAGCTACAACGGTGGCCTCTACTGGGGAATCAATGGAGAGTGGGAGCAGCTTCCCGACCTGCACGACTTCGTCGTTGCCATCGAATCTGCCTTTGCCGAGTTCCA
>CAZGSN010000441.1:0-5868 GCA_964528465.1 uncultured Binatia bacterium (SeqCode) | reverse complement strand
CCGATACCGATGCCGATTCCGACCCCGATCTCTTGCAGGGCTGCTTGTGCGGGGTCCCTAGCCAGGACAATTCACGACCTCGCAGCAAAATCGGGGCAAGCGGCTGAACGTACGGGGGATTCGACGCATGTTGACGAAAACAGTGTCTTCTTTGAACCACGAAGGCACGAAGGACACGAAGCAAGAGCAGGGCGAGATCAAGGGGACTGGTCCACTGTGAAACAAACCCCTCGTTTCTTGTCGGCGCACGCAAATTTCATGAGGCGAGGTCCCGTGTCCAAGCGATGTTTGGCCACAATTTGCATCCTGAACTCTGCCTCCGACCTACAGCCTCCGGTCTACAGCCTAGAGCCGCCTAGAGCCTGCGCGGCCACGCTCGATCAAGTCCTAACGACCGCACCCACTGTGGCCACGATCAATCTCCGGAGTTGGTTGCGGCCAAGGCCGCGCTGGGTATCCTGCAGAATTCCCTCTGAAGAGTCATTCTTCGTGACCTTCGTGCCTTCGTGGTTCAATAGGAAGGTCACGTTGATGTTTGCCACCTCCGCGGCGAGCAGTCTCATGAATTATGCGGCATGCGCCCCCAGAGCTTGCGCTCGCGAACTGGTGGCCTCGAACATGCCCCCACCCGCTGCCTACCACCTCGCCTTGATCCAGTCGCCGATTCGAGACAAGAAGGCGCGACTTCGAGTTTAAGGAGTTCGAGCATGAGTGGGATTCCCGAGTTCGGATTGTACATCGACGGTGCGTGGAGCCAGGCGGTTGGTGGTGCCACCTATGACATCGTCAACCCTGCCACCGAGCAGGTCATCGCACGTGCCGCCAACGCCTCCCGCGCCGACATGGGCAAGGCCATCGACGCCGCACGCCGCGCCTTCGATGACGGCCCGTGGCGCCGCACCACGCCTCAGGACCGAGCCCGCATCCTGCGCCGTCTGATCGATGCTCTCGAAAAGCGCAAGGACGAGATCCGACAATGGCTGATCTCCTGCGCTGCAGCGGAGTACGTGACCCACTGGATCCAGCTCGACCAGCCGCTGGCAATGCTCGCCACCTATGCCGATCTCGCCGAGCGCTTTGAATTCGAACAGATGCTGCCCGTGGTGGCAGCGCAGACGCCCATGCCACAAGTCAGCAACTCGATGGCATACCATCAACCCGTCGGCGTGTGTGGTCTGATCCCGACTTGGAATTTCCCCTTCTTCGTTACAGCGCAAAAGATCGGCCCGGCTATCGCGATGGGTTGCACCATGGTCCTCAAGCCATCCCCGTATGTGCCCATCATCGACCTGCTTCTCGCGCAGGCCATCGAAGAGTGCGACCTGCCCAAGGGTGTTTTCAACGTCGTGACAGGAGAGAGCCCGGAGTTGGGCGCGGCACTGGTCGAGAGCCCCCTGGTGGACAAAATCAGCTACACCGGCAGCGTTGCTACCGGCAAGAAGATCATGGCCAGCGCGGCAACGACGTTGAAGCGTGTGCATCTGGAACTTGGGGGGAAGTCGGCGGCGATCATCCTCGACGACGCGAATCTCGATCAGGTGGCACCGATGACGGCCGGACCAAGCTTCTTCCACGCCGGCCAAGGTTGCGCCATGTGCACCCGCGTGCTGGTGCCCAAGTCGAAGCACGACGCTTACGTCGAGCGGCTCACCGGCTTCATCAACATGATCGTGCGCGTGGGCGATCCGGCGGACCCAGGAGTGCTCCTGGGCCCAGTTATCCGCGACGAGCGTCGCCGCCAGATCGAGCAGTACATTGCCTCCGGACACGAGCAAGGCGCCACGCTGGCCACCGGCGGCGGGCGGCCGCCCGAATTGTCCAAAGGGTACTTTCTCCAGCCCACGGTTTTTTCCGGCGTGCGCAACGACATGCGCATCGCTCGTGAGGAAATCTTTGGTCCCGTCCTGTCGGTGCTGCCGTTTGAAGATGAGAGTGACGCCATTCGCATCGCCAACGACTCGCCCTATGGCCTAGGTGGCGCCATCTACAGTGCCGACGTAGGCAAAGCGCTGGCGATGGCCAAGCAAATTCGCACCGGCACGTTGAACATCAACGGCGCGGTTAGCTTGCTGCATACACCGTTCGGGGGATTCAAGGATAGCGGCATCGGTCGCGAAGGCGGACGCTGGGGAATGCTGGAATACAGCGAAGTTCAGAGCATCGCCTGGCGCTAGCTGCAACGTCTGGGCAATGTACGAACGTCCAGGTGCGCCAAGGGGCAGAGGGACAGATGGAGCCCTAAAGTTGGCGAGCGAAGCGCCGAGTTCGCCCCGACATAGAACCCGCTAGCCACGGCTAGCCACAACCCTGCAAGAAGGAGAATCGCATGATCGGCTACATCACTTTAGGAACCAACGACCTCGCCCGCGCCGGCAAGTTCTACGATGCCTTGCTCGCCGAAATGGGCGCCAAGCGGGCTATGGAGATGGAGACTTTCATCGCTTGGGCTACGGCACCCAACACACCCATGGTCTCCGTCATCAAGCCGCACGACAAGAATGCGGCCACGGTCGGCAACGGCGTGATGGTCGCACTTGCCGCCAGCAGCCGCGACCAGGTCGACGCCATTCACCGCAAAGCTCTCGAGCTTGGAGGAAAGGATGAAGGTGCACCCGGCCTGCGCGGCGGCAACTTCTACGCCGCCTACTTCCGCGACCTCGACGGCAACAAGCTCAACGCCTTCTTCATGGGATGAAACAAAGGCGGCGATTCGCTCCTGCAGTTACTCCGCCCGCCAATTCGATTAGGCAAGCAATCCGGCTGATGCGCCGCGAGGGCGCGCCTGTCCTGAGCGGCGTCGAAGGGCCTGTCCCGAGCCCAGTCGAAGGGGCGTCTCCATTGCTTACGAACATTGAGGATTCGTGTTTGGAGACGGGCCGCCCTCGGCCCGCATCCAACGGAAACACCGACTGTAGGTGCGGGAGCATGCATGAGATCATTGCGACCCATCTTGCTGCTAGTCGCTGGGATTCTCGCCGGGTGTTCGAGTGATAGCGCCCTTCTCGTTGACGCCCCCTCGGGTCATAAGTTATGAACTGTTCATGCCGACCAATCAGCATCTAATGTCGATTGTGGTCAACGCCGACTTGCAACGGCGGCTGCGGGCCGAAGCTGGGCGCCACGGCAAGAGCGTCTCTCGTTTCGTCCGCGAGATCCTGGAGGAGCGGGTGCCCTCACCGCAGGTCCGGCATCCTCGCCGCAGTTCACTCCTAAAGCTCTGCGGCTTGGCACACGGTGAGCTTGCGGGCCTTAGCGTCGACGACGAGCTGTATGGCAGATGAGGGGATCGTGGTGGACACGTGGGGCTGGCTAGCGCTCGCCGATGACCGCGAGCCCAAGCACACCGCCGTCCGCGATCTCCTTGTAGGTTTCTGGAAGACGCGCGGCGTCACCGTCACCACGGATTACATCCTCGACGAGACGTTCACCCTAGTGTTTCGTAGACTCGCGTTCGTTAAGGCGCGCCGCTTCGTAAGCGTGATCGACGAGAGCGAACGGGAAGGCAGCCTTCGGATCGAGCGCATCGGTGCGGAGCGTTTTGCGCGCGCCAAGACCCTGCGCCTGCGCTACCGCGACAAGCCGCTGATCTCGTTTACCGATCTGACAACAATGGTGGTCATGCAGGACACCCGGATCATACAGATCGTCACCGATGACGCTCACTTCGCCCACGTGGGTCTCGGCTTCGAGCGCTTGCCGTAAGGGAATCGGACGACCGACTCCGCCCCCTGTGCTAGACGAAACTGAGAAAGATCTTGTCCGCATGCCGCAGGCCGTCTGCTGTCAGGCGCCAGCGACCACCAACACACTCCAGGAGTCCATTGCCGACATGCGTGGCCACATCGGGAAAAGCCGCTGCCAGCCCCACGCCGAAGCGGGCCTTGAACCTCTCCTCAGCGAAGCCTTCGCGGCAACGCAACCCGAGAAACACGTGCTCTCCACGTTGCTGCTCTAACGAAAGGACCTCCTGCGTGGCCCGGGCGTGTCCTGTGCGCTGGCACAAGGACATGTACCGCAAGGGGTTCTTTTCATTACTCCAGCGGGTTCCCGCGCCATCCTGTTGCGCATAGGAATGCGCCCCGGCGCCGACGCCGAGGTATGTTCCGCTGCGCCAGTAATTGAGATTATGCCGGCACTCGGCCCCCGGCTGCGCGTAGTTGGAGATCTCGTACTGCACGTAACCGGCAGCGCCCAACAGGTCTTGCCCCATCTCGAACATCTTCGCCTCGACGTCATCGTCCAACTGGCGCAGCTTGCCCTGAGCCCGCCAAGCGTGAAACGGTGTGCCCTCTTCGTAGGTAAGGTTGTAGGCGGACACGTGCTGCGTGCCGAGCGCCACAGCCGCGCAAAGATCCGACTCCCACTCTGCAAGCGTCTGCTCCGGGAGAGCAAAGATCAGATCCAGGTTGATACTCTCGAAGCCTGCCACTTGCGCCCCGATAATAGCTTCGCGCGCCTGCTCACCGCTGTGGATGCGCCCGAGCCTCTCCAAGTGATGCGGCCAGAAGGACTGCACGCCAAAGCTAATGCGGTTGATGCCAGCGGCGCGCAGCGCCCGCAGGCTCTCGACATCGACGGTGCCGGGATTGGACTCGAGGGTAATCTCGCGGTTGGCAGCAAGGTGCCAGTGTTTCGCTGCGTTATCCAGGATGCGAGCGATGGATGGCGCCGCGAACAGCGATGGCGTGCCGCCGCCGAAGAAGATGGTTTGGATCTCGCCGCCGCGCCAAGCTTCCAGCTCGGCATAGTGGGCCAGTTCGCGAAGCACCGCCGCGACGTACTCCTCTTCCGGCCAGATAGACGCAGCATAGGAGTTGAAATCGCAATACGGGCATTTCGCCTGGCAGTACGGGATATGAATGTAGAGGGAGAAAGGCGGAGAAGCCGGAGCAGTGGGGGTTGGACTCACCATACAAGGAAGGGGACCGGGAAACCGGCCGCGAAAGCTCCTAGCTTGCTTTCAGTACTTACGCATGACGGCAACGACTACACCACGGATGGCCAGTTCTTTGTCCTTCACGACGATCGGCTGCATGGCGGCATTCGCTGGGATGAGACGCACACGACCACCCTTGTCGCGTTGAAAGCGCTTCACCGTCGCCTCGCCATTGACCAGAGCAACGACGGTTTCGCCGTTCTGAGGGGAGGTCCGCCCTTCGACAACGATGTAGTCGCCGTCGCAGATGCCATCCTCGATCATCGAATCGCCCCGCACACGCAGCACGAAGGTATTGTCCCGACGCACGAACTCTTCCGGTACGGCAAGGACGTCATTGCCCTCGATCGCCTCGATCGGCCGACCGGCCGCGACATACCCCAACATCGGCAACTCCACAGCTCCCGTGCTGCGCGCCGCCTGCACCAGCTCGATGGCTCGGCTGTAGTTCGATTGCCTACGAATCGCGCCCTTCCGCTCCAGGTTGGTGAGATGCTTGTGCACCGTAGCCGGTGAGGCCAGACCAAACTCTCCCCCAATCTCTTCAATGGTTGGGGCATAGCCGTGCGTATCGATGTAGCTCTCGACGAAATCGAGAAGCTGCTTCTGGCGCTTGGTCAGCATCATGGCCGGGCCCGTCTAGCGAACATCGAGCGAAGAGACAAACGAGGAAGTGCCCGGTGCGCCAGTTAGCCCGCATAATTCACGAGACTGCTCGCCGCGGAGGCGGCAAACATCAACGTGACCTTCTTATTGAACCACGAAGGCACGAAGGCCACGAAGAATGACTCTTCAGAGGGAATTCTGGAGGATACCCAGCGCGGCCTTGGCCACAACCAACTCCGGAGATTGATCGTGGCCACAGTGGGTGCGGTCGTTAGGACTTGATCGAGCGTGGCCGCGCAGGCTCTAGGCTGTAGACCGGAGGCTGT
>CAZGSN010000440.1:0-5351 GCA_964528465.1 uncultured Binatia bacterium (SeqCode) | reverse complement strand
CCGTGCTCATGGCCGACCTTTATCAAGCTCTGCTGCAGGCACAATGGCTCGGTTGCAAGCATGCGACTGGCTAGAGTCCGACCCCGACGCTAGGCGAAGCGGCTTCTATGTTGTCTTCGTTTCGCGGTTACGAGATCCTGCGCATTCGCAACTACCGGCTGTATTGGATCGGCCATTGGATCTCGCTCATCGGCACCTGGATGCAGTCGGCCACGCAGGCATGGCTGCTGACGCGGCTAACCGACGACCGCTTCGCTCTCGGCCTGCTGGGTGCCGCTTCTTCTGCTCCCTTCCTGGTGTTCGTGTTGATCGGCGGCTGGCTGAGCGATCGCGCCGACAAGCGTCAAGTGATCATCATCACCCAGTTCCTGTCGCTGGTGCAGGCGCTAGCGCTTGCCTACGTGACGCTGGCCGGGGTGGTCGACCCTACCCAGCTCATTGTGTTCGCGGCCCTTTTGGGCGTGGTCAATGCCTTCGATATCCCGGCGCGACAATCCTTCATCATTCAACTGGTAGGCGTCGAGCACCTGCCCAACGCCATTGCTCTCAACGCCACGGCATTCAATGTGGCACGGGTGCTCGGTCCGGCCGTCGCCGGCATGCTGGTCGCCGTGAGCAACGAGGGTATTTGCTTTCTCGTCAACGCGGTCAGTTACATTGCCGTGATCTGGGGTATGGTCTTGATCCACCCGCAGCCGCTGCCGAAGCCAACCTCGCGAGCGAGCACGGACGCTTCGGTTTGGGCAGGGGTACGGCACGTGCACGAACGGCGTGATGTGCGACACGTTTTGGCGGTGGTTGGCGTGGTGAGTGCCATTGGTGTGTCGTATCGCACGTTCCTCCCCGCCATGGCCCGCGATGTCTTGGGTGTAGGCGCCTGGCGCTACGGTTTGCTCATGTCGGCGGCCGGGGCCGGCGCCGGAATTGCGGGCCTAATCCTCGCTGGGCTCAACGTTAGCCGCTCTGCCTACTGGCGGGTGCTGCCGGTGGCTTTGGCTACCTTCTCGGTGGCCCTCGGCGCCTTTGCTTGGTCGACAAACTACACCTTGTCCCTGGCCTTGCTGTTCGTGGTCGGAGGAGGTGGCGTGCTTTACTTCAACGTCAGCAATACCTTGGTGCAGCTCAACGTCGAAAACAGCTTTCGTGGCCGAGTAATGTCGATCTATACGCTAATGCACCAAGGCACCGCAGCCTTCGGCAGCCTTATTCTTGGCGCCCTGGCATCGCAATACGGGACGCCAACCGCGTTGTGGGTGGGGGCGTGCACCTGCATGCTTGCGCTTGCGGTTTTTTCGCTCTTCCGCCGGCATTCTATCTCTTGAAATCCATGGCATCGTGATCGGATCAATACGAAACATCTCTTGACTACCTGTCGCACATTGCCACACCGCATGTATCAATTTGCTAGTGTCGCACCACGGATCAGAGGATCTGAAGCGAATCGGCTGTGTCTCTTCTTCCTGCCGTTTGGTGGCATGGCATCTGCTGATCACTTCGCGTCTTCCAAAATAGTCCTCAAAGAACGGAGAGTGTGAATGCAAGCTGCCATGTGGTCCAGACAGCATGATGCCACGAGTCTCGATGGCACCCTCCCGCGTCTGCTGGAACCCGAGATCCTATTGCCGACTCAGTTTTACGAGCGTGGCGGTCGATCCATTCTCGAAGGCGAACGCCGGCTGATGCTGGCGGTCTTGGAAGATGCCGTATCGTGCTTCCAGAAGTATGCGGGGGCGACGGGCCAGCGTGGACGCCGGCTATTTCAAGAGGCGGAGGACTGGTTCCACGAGGAAGAGGGCGCCTGGGTATTCTCGTTCGAAGCCATTTGCACTGTTCTCAACATCAATTCCGAATACTTCCGCAAGAATCTCTCCACCTGGAAGCAGGAACTGCTGGCGCAGCCGGCGGAGACGCGCAAGAAGGTCGGTCGCGTGCGTTTACGCGCCGCCCGTCGTCATAAGATTCTGCCGTTTGTGCCCCGCAATCGTAAAAAAGCAGCAGAGAAGGCAGCCGCGTAAGGTTCTTTTCGGTTGGCGCTTTCTTGCCGACCTGCCGTCGACGGGATGTGGGCGGTTGGACCGCTTCTGCAGTTCTGCCTTTGCCTGAAGAGGCGTAGGCGTACCCCCGGGGCTCACGACATTCTCTTCTGGCTTCATGTAGCTAGTCGGTCGCGTCGGTTGGCACGTGAGCAACACAACTCACCCGGCCGGCATACGGGGCCTCGCCCCTTCAGGGCTGATTCCTGCATTTCGCTGGGAACTTGTGCAGAGGTTCTCTGACTGCCCTACCGCCCAACGACGCGGGCGCATTAGCCACCGTTTACTCGCTGTCCTCACCGTGGCATGTTCTCACCATGCCTAACATTTACGATTTCGAAGTGAAGACGATCGATGGCACTGCGCGTTCCTTGCGCGACTATGAAGGCAAGGTTCTGCTTGTCGCCAACGTCGCCTCGCGTTGTGGTTTGACGCCGCATTATGCGGGTCTGCAGGAGCTGTATGCCACGTACCAGGATCGCGGTTTCGTCGTCCTGGGATTTCCCTGCAACCAGTTCGGAGGCCAGGAGCCGGGGAGCGAAGCGGCGATCAAGACCTTTTGCGAAACCCGCTTCGGGGTCACCTTCCCCATGTTTCAAAAGCTCGAGGTGAACGGCCCCGGCCGTGACCCGCTCTATGCCTACCTCACACAACAGCCAACCCAACCCGACGGCCCGGGCGACATCGGCTGGAACTTTGCCAAGTTCCTCGTCGACCGCCAAGGCCGAGTCACACACCGCTTCGCCCCGCCCACAGCCCCCGCGTCGGAAGAGATCGTTACTGCCCTCGAAGGCCTCGTGTAAGCGCATTGCGCTGCTCGCCTCGGCGCCACGTGAGCGCTCTGGCAAACCACCCGTGCGGAAGAAGCCGACGGAGGGTCTACCCACCAAGGTCATGAAGGGCGTGAAGGGTGGAGGCACAGGTGCGGGCTGCGCAGGCCGGACGCTGTAGACCGAAGGCTGTAGGTCGGAGGAGAGGGAGTTTGAGGAACTCCTTTGCCGCCAATAAGGCGAACGAAGGACGGTAACCCATGCCTCTTCCACCAACGCAGAATTCCATCGAGTCGAGGCGAAGCCGGCGCCACGGCTGAAGGGGAAGAAATCGACAAGCAGCCGGCTCAGTCGAGCAGGCTCAGCAGCCGCCGGGCTGCTTCGGTGGGCGTGATCTGGGCGCTGCTTACGGCGTGTTCGAGATCGGGAAGGCGCTCTTTCACGTCGCGCCGCGCCAGGAAGTGGCTCTTGAGGCCGTCGTCGACCATACTCCAGAACCACTGGCGCTGTTGCTCGGCGCGTTTGGCTCGCAACTCACCGCACTGAGTCAATCGTTGCCGGTGGTCCAGGATGATTTCCCAAATTGCATCCATGCCTAGTTGTTTGATGGCGCTGATGGTGAGCACGGGCGGATCCCAGTTGGGGCTGGAGTGACGGAAGAGCCGCAACGCCGCGCGATACTCTGCAGCAGCCTGCTGGGCGCGTTTTATGTTGTCGCCGTCCGCCTTGTTGATGGCCAGGGCATCGGCAATCTCGAGGATGCCCTTCTTAATGCCTTGCAGCTCGTCACCGGCGCCTGCCAGCATCAATACGAGAAAGAAGTCGACCATCGAGGCCACGGTGATCTCCGACTGACCAACACCGACGGTCTCCACGAGAATGACATCGTAGCCCGCGGCTTCACACACGAGCATGGCTTCGCGTGTGCGGCGCGCAACGCCACCGAGGGACGCGCCGGAAGGGCTCGGCCGAATAAACGCCTCGGGTGCCGCCGATAGCTGTGCCATGCGCGTTTTGTCGCCCAGGATGCTGCCGCCGCTGCGCGAGCTGGAGGGATCTACCGCCAGCACGGCAACGCGTTTGCCGGTGCGGATGAGGTGCAGGCCGAATGCTTCAATGAAGGTGCTCTTGCCGACGCCGGGTACGCCGGTGATGCCGACGCGCGCTGCTTGCCCGGTATGGGGTAGTAAACGCTCGAGCAGCATCTGTGCCTGCGCCTGATGGTCGGCGCGTGTGCTCTCGACCAGGGTGATGGCCTTGGCCAAAGCGCGGCGGCTTCCCGCGCGGACCTCTTCGGCAAGACTATGCAAGGAGCTGTCTGTCATGCGAGTGCAAACGCTGCTGCTACTTCAACGCGCCCAGCCCGAGCCACGGGCCGGAACTGCGCCACCTGAAGCGTGGCGGCGAACCAACACCCTAGGCCACGGCCGCCGCGTTGCCACTTCCCAGCAACCCTAACAGGCTGCGCGCGGCCTTGGGGATCTTGGTGCCGGGTCCGAATATTGCCTTGACCCCAGCCCTCTCGAGGAACGCGTAGTCACGCGCCGGAATGATGCCGCCGACGGTGACGATGATCTCTTCTGCTCCCTGCTTGCGCATCTCCTGGATCAGTTGCGGCACCAGGGTCTTGTGGCCACCCGATTGCGTCGAGATGCCGATGATGTGCACATCGTTCTCAATGGCTTGGCGAGCAACCTCCTCCGGTGTTTGGAAGAGCGTGCCGACGTCGACATCGAAGCCGAGGTCGGCAAAGGCGGTGGCAATGACCTTGGCGCCACGGTCGTGACCATCCTGGCCGATCTTGGCCACCAGCATGCGCGGCCGCCGCCCGTGCTCACTGGCAAAGTGATCGACCATGCCACGCAATTCCTTCCAGTCTTTATCGTCTTCGTACTGACTGCCATAGACGCCAGAGATGGAGCGAATTTCGGCATGGTAGCGACCCCACACCGTTTCCAAGGCTTGCGAGATCTCGCCGACCGTTGCGCGAGCGCGTGCGGCGTCGACAGCCAGGCCGAGCAGGTTGCCCTTGCCTGAAGTGGCGGACTCGGTCAGCGCGCGCAGTGTTGCTTGGGTCTTCTTCTGGTCACGGCTAGCCTTGATCTTGGCGAGGCGTGCCACTTGCGATTCACGCACTGCGGTGTTGTCGATCTCGCGCACGTCGATCTCAGGCTCCTCGGCAAGCTGAAACTTGTTGACGCCAACGATGATATCTTCGCCGCGATCAATGCGGGCCTGACGGCGAGCGGCCGTCTCCTCGATACGCAGCTTTGGCATGCCGGCCTCGATGGCCTTGGTCATGCCGCCCATGCCTTCTACCTCTTCGATAATGCCCAGAGCTTTCGTGGCGAGTGCGTGGGTCAACGACTCCATGAAGTACGAGCCGGCCCACGGATCGACCACCTTGGGGATGCCGGTCTCCAGCTGCAGGATGAGCTGGGTATTGCGGGCGATGCGCGAGCTGAACTCGGTGGGCAGGGCAATCGCTTCGTCGAGCGAGTTGGTGTGCAGGGACTGCGTGCCGCCGAACACCGCCGCCATCGCTTCG
>CAZGSN010000439.1:0-7123 GCA_964528465.1 uncultured Binatia bacterium (SeqCode) | reverse complement strand
CAGCGCGAACGGTTATTGGGATCGGCAAACAAACTTTCCGTTCGGCCTGAGGAGCGGCCATCTGTTCAGGCCGCGTCTCGAAGGCCATCTCAAGTGCCGTTGTGAGAACGTGGGTAATTGAACTGAGGTTTTCGGGCTGAGCCTCGAAGAGACTTGGGTCTCGAATCTTCTTCGGGACGTCAGGTGCCGGATCGTCAACCGGCAGGGGGCCGGTATCGGAATCGGTGTCGTTCGGCGGCCACATTCGATCCCGATTCGGATACCGCCCCCGATTCAGTTGCTGTCGATCAGTGTGAAGGCCGGATGTGGATTCGAGCGATCGGCAGCAGGCCGTAGCGATCGCATCTAGCGCGAGGGCTGTCCCCCCATCGTTGATAACTCCCTCATCTTCGGCGCTCCTGCGCCACAGTCTCCCGCGAGGAAGTTTTTTTTACCTCCGCGCATTTTCTACTTGCATGACTTAAAATTTGGGACTATTTCCCATTTTAGTCGGAGTTGCTTTGGAAGCCCGACAGAAAAGGAGAAAGAAATGCACAACCTAATCATAACCCTCGCAATGGTGCTCTTGGCAGTACCGGCGCTGGCCCAGCCGCTGCGGCCCGGTCAAGGAAACGGCGTCGGGAATGGCCAGGGCCAGGGGCTCGGTCGCGGTGGGAAGGACCGTGAATGTGTTCGTGAGTGTCGCGATACCAATCGCGCTTGTGTCGAGGCTGCCATTGCCGGCACGCGCATGTGTGCCGACCAGACTTGCGCCGACGAGCTTGCCGCGGTGAGCGCCGCGTGCACCGGCGGTGAGCGCACGGAGGCATGTCGCGTGGCCCACGAAGCGTTACGCGAGTGCGTACAGCCGTGCCGCGAGGCCTCGCAACCGGCGCTTGCTGCGTGTCGTGCGAGCAGCCGCGAGTGCGTGGAGGCATGCCCCGACCGCCAGACGCCGCCGACCCCAACACCCAGGGATCCAGCCTGTGTCTCCGGCTGCCGTACCGCGCACGCTCAGTGCATCAATACGGCGCACAGCGAGGCGCGCGAATGTAGCGGTGACTGCGAGTCACTCGTTGCCGCCGCTCGCTTGGCGTGCGCCAACGGCCGAAGCGAAGCTTGCACGGCGGCACGCGACGCTGCCGGGAGCTGTGTGCGCGCTTGCAATCAAGCCCTACGCGAAGACAGCAGTGCCTGCCTCACGGCGGCCAATGCCTGCGTCGGGGCGTGCCCGACCTTGTAAGAGATTCTTCGCCGAGTGTCTCGCTTCATTGCCAAGAGACTCGTGATCCTACGCCGCATCCCCCGAGGCGTGGGATCACGAAAAGCCCCTGCCGGGTCAGCAGACCGCCTCTCGCCCCGAGTCGTCTGTCCCCGGCAGGGCATTTCCAAGAAGCGCCGGCTCAGATAGTTCCTCGACCTCGATTCAAGTAAAAGGACCGCATGCTGCCACGGAATCTCAAGAATCAGTTCGTCGACGCGATGCGGCGCTTGCTGCGTCCTGTGGTACGGCAACTGATCGATTACGGTGTTCCGTACCAAACCTTCGATGGCATCGTGCGCGAGGTGTATCTCGACGTAGCGGAGGAGGAGTTCCGCTTGCCGTACAAGCGGCAGACTGACAGCCGCCTATCCCTGATGACCGGGCTCAATCGCAAAGAGATTGCTAATCTTCGCGAGCGCAAGTCCTCGCGCGACGAAGCCACACCCGTCGAAGACACTACCCTGACACACGTAATTGGCCGCTGGATGGCTGGGCCTCCCTATGCCACCCCCGATGGCCATGCGCGACGAATCGCTTACGAGTCGACAAATGCAAAGCAGCCAAGCTTTGCCGCGCTGGTGCATGACGCCGGCGCCGATGTTCCGGTTCGCTCGGTTCTCGACGAACTGATGCGGATTGGAGCCGTCGAGCTGCTGCCGGATGGAGATGTGGAGCTACGCACGGAAGCCCATATCCCACCGGCGGCAGCCGAGACGAAACTGGGCTTGCTTGGCTCCGATCCTGCGGAGCTATTCCGCACCATCGTCCACAACATCGAGCATCCGGAGCGACCGCATCTGCAACGCAAGGTCATGTATGACAACATCGGTGCCGATGCGCTCAAGGCCCTCAACGTAGAAGCGCGGCGTCTGGGAGAAGAGTTCATTCGCCGCGCCAATGCCTTGCTGGCGTCGTACGATCGCGATCGCAACGATGAGGCCCCGGGCGGCAAACGCACCCGGGTGGTTCTGGGTACATACTACTTCGAGGAAGAGCATCGTGATCCAAGCGCGGCTACCGACGAGCCAGCGCCTGAGAACGATCGCAAACGCCCTCCCGGTCGCATACGGAGGTTGCGATGACATCACGCCGAGTCCAAACCGCCTGCTTGCTGGCCCTGCTTTTCCATATGGGTTGCTCTGCCGACGGAGGTCCGGTCGGTAGCGGCATTGCTAGCGGCATCAGCGGCAACATCGTTGCCGTCGAATCGGAGTCCGGAGCGAATGCCAGCACTGAGGGCGTTCGCATACGAGTCGAGGACGGCAGCGGCTTGGAGACAACCTCCGATGAGGACGGCAACTTCGAACTCAGTGGTGAGTTCTCGGGAGAGGTTCGCGTGCGCTTCGTAACTCCGGAGTACAGCACCGAGCAGGTCCTCGACGTGCCCCAGGGATCGACCATACTCATGCGCGATCTGATGGTGCGGATGGGCATGCTGCAAATGCCGCCACCCTCGGTGCTGGGCTTCTTTGGGCAAGTTGTGATGGTTGATTGCAGCGGCGACTCGCCGACTTTGCTGATCAATGATCGCCGCCCGATGCCGACGCAGATTCTTGTG
Source organism: uncultured Binatia bacterium (SeqCode) (assembly GCA_964528465.1). Lineage (GTDB taxonomy): Bacteria > Desulfobacterota > Binatia > HRBIN30 > HRBIN30 > CAZGSN01. The sequence goes on along the minus strand of CAZGSN010000439.1, from coordinate 4,322 downwards.
CGTCTCGACGACAACACCGAGATCGTGCGTGGCGATGGCAGCCCGCAAACCTGCGCCAACCTTGAGGTGGGCAAGGCGGTTGCCATTCAGGGGGCGCTGAATCTAGCCGAGCGTACCATGCTGGCGGTCACCATCACCCTGAATCCACCGCCTCCTGGCATGGCGTCACCGATCCGGGACATTCGCTTCCGCGGACCAATCCTGGTGATCAATTGCCCGCAAGGGCAGCTCTTACTCAACGATGAGCAGCGCACCCGCCTGCGCCTCGAACCAGGCCTGACGCGCATTCATGATCCCCAGAACCAGCCCATTCCTTGTGCTGCGCTTAGAGCCGGCGACACCGTCGCCGGCATCGGCGAGGTCTCCACGCGGCGTCCTGGCGTGATCACGGCAAAGGATTTGGTTCGCCTCGAAATCGCTTCGCAATAGCGTAGGAATCGGCCATAACGCTGGCGCTGTGCAACTGCCCCGCGGACCCCACACTGCCCCCCAACCGGGCCTTGCGGCTCAGATCGGTGTGGGGTCTCTCTCCCACACCATAGGAGAAGTCGCCACGAAGCAGGGGCTTTGCCCGCCAATTCAGGTTTCCGTTGGATGCGGGCCGAGGGCGGCCCGTCTCCAAAGACGAATCCTCAATCTTTGTAAGCAGTGGAGACGCTCCTTCGACGTAGCTCAGGACAGGCGCGCCCCCGCGGCGCATCTGCCGGATTGCTTGCCTAGTCGAGTTGGCTTGCAAAGCCCGAAGCAGGAGGGAGCTGCGCCAATCGTTGCATCGAGATGCAGTGTGGTCTGCCATCTCCTTGTTGGGCTCCTGCTTGGTTTCGCCTCTTCAATTTCAGCGCAAATGATTACCGAGTTTGAGTTCGCTACGGCGGCCAGCGGCCCAAAGGGCATTGTCAGCGGTGGCGACGGCAACCTCTGGGTAGCGCAAACCGACGCCGATCAGGTGGCCAGGATCACTACCGACGGCGTCATTACCGAGTTCAAGCTGCCCACGGCGTTGAGCTTCCCCGAGGGCATTGCGGCAGGCGCCGATGGCAACATCTGGTTCACCGAATCGGTGAGCAACAAGATTGGTAGAATCACTCCCAGCGGCACGATCACGGAGTTCTCTCTGCCGACCGCAGCGGCCTTCCCATTGGGTATCGTTGCCGGTCCTGACGGACACCTATGGTTCACCGAAGCGTTCGGCAACAAGATCGGCCGCATCACCACGGCCGGCAGCATCTCCGAAGTGTCGATCCCCACGGCCAATACCTATCCCACCAACATCACGATGGGGCCCGACGGCAATCTTTGGTTCACGGAATCGGATGCCGCCAAGATCGGTCGCATCACCACGGCAGGAGTGATCAGCGAATTTTCCGTCGCCAGCTTCAGCTTTCCCTACGGAATCACCAGCGGCAGTGACGGCAAGTTGTGGTTCACACAGCCCGACCTGGACCAGATTGCGAGCATCACCACGGCGGGAGTGGTCACCACCTATGAGTTGTCCTCTTCGTTGACGACGCCGCAGGGCATAGCCGCGGGGGCGGATGGCAATCTCTGGTTTACGGAATTTGACGCCGGGGCCATTGGGCAGATCACGCCGACGGGAACGACGTCTGAGATCTTCTTGTCGAGTGCGACCAGCTTTCCTCTCGGGATCACCAGCGGACCTGACGGAGATATCTGGTTCACCGAGTACGGGGGAAATCGAGTCGGGCGTCTTGCGATCACCACCGCGAGTTCCCCAACACCGTCCTTTTCCGTAAGCGTTTCTCCCAGCCCTACGCCCACGCCTTCGCCGACGGCGAGTCGTAGCGCGACACGGACCGCAACGGCCACGCCAACGACAATCCCGACCTCGTCACGGACAGCAACGCCGTCTTTCACGCCTACCCTTACTCCGACGCGAACGCCAAGCGTGTCTGCCACCCCCACGGCGAGCCCCACCCGTTCGGCAACGCAAACTCGTACCGTATCTCCGTCTCCATCGATGTCAGCAACGGTTTCAGCGACAGTATCCAGCACGCGCACGGCAACGGCCTCGCCTACGGCAACCTACACTGGCAGCTCCACCCCCACGCGTTCGCCCACGCAGAGCCACAGCGCCACGCCCAGTCGGAGTGCCACCGCATCCGCATCGACGACGCCTTCGACGACCAAGTCCCCCACAGGTACTGCCACAGGCACTACCAGGCCCAGCGGTACCGTCACTGTCACCTCGACGGCGACGGTAACACCGACTTCCCCTTCCACTCGCACGCCGAGTCTAACGCCGAGTTTCTCTCCGACATTCAGTCCCACCTCCACCGCAACCATGACGGTGCCCGTTTTGCCCACGGCTTCGCAGAGCCCCCCAGCGACTTGGACGGCGACTATCGCCGCGAGCCTTACGCCGACTGCCACTACCGCCTCATCGAGCACAGCCGCTGCTTCTAGGACACCGACGTACACGCCCGTGTTGCCGACCACCACGGAGACGCCCACGGTAACGGCTGAGCCTTCGGGCTCGGTAACCTCGACTGCTTCGGCTACTCCGACGGATACAATTGCACCTCCCACTGCTACCCCCTCATCGACTTCTACGTGGAGTCCCAGCCCGGTGTTGTTTACGCCAACCCCAACATGGTCAGCCACGCCGCCGCCTTCTCTCACCCACACAGCCGAGATGACCGCGATCCCTTTGCCCTCGGAAACGCCGACCGCTCCCCCCGCGACGTCGACCGCAACGCCAGAGCCTGTTTGCCGGGTGGATTGTAACGGCGATCACAGCCTCGGTGGCGACGATGTCCGGCGTGTCCTTCTTGCGGTGCTTGCTGAGGTCACTACCTCGTGTGCAGCCGCCGACAGCGACGCCAATCACATCATTACAGTCGAGGAGATTGTCGGCGCCGTGCGCACGGCAAGCACCTGCTCGCAATGACTCTTTGTAATCTGCCCTGTCGCTGGCTTGCTCTAGGGCGGTGGATTGGATCTATTCCGCGCCATGGATCTGGCCAAGGATACTGCGGTCAAACGCTTACAGGCTGCGCCCGGTTGGTACACGGCGCAGCTCCCTTGCAACTGGAATTTTCGTACGCCCTCGGGTGGCGTGTTGATGACCGTGGCCATGCGCGCCATGCAGGAGGAACTCAATGATCCGGCCTTGCGTGCGCTCTCTGCCAATACTCATTTTTGTTCTCCGGTGCCGGAAGGTCCGTTGGAGATTCGTGTCGAGGTCCTACGCCACGGCAACGCCGCGGCACAGTTGCGAGCCCAGTTGTCGTCACTGACGACTCCCGGACCGGGTCTAGAGGTTAGTGCTACTTTCGGCCGTGATCGCGACGGATTCGATCTTATCGACGCGCAGCCGCCGCAGGTGCCACCGCCCGACCAAGCCAAGCCCATCAACTTTCGAGGCACGAGCCCCGGCTGGGTGCCACCGTTCTTCGAGAATTTCGATACTCGTCTCGCTCTCGGCAGCCCCTGGTGGGAACAAGGATGGCAGGCGAGTGCCGCGCGCTTGGCGCGCTGGTATCGTTACCAAGTGCCGCAACGCCTTGCCGACGGCCGCTTCGACCCCTTCGCCATTCCGCCGATTGCCGACACCATGCCGCCGGCGCTGATTCAAAAACTTGGTCCTGAGCACACGCCCTTTCACGCACCCAGCCTCGATCTCACCATTCACTTTCTGGAGGACACCAGCGCCGATTGGCTGCTCACCAATGTATACGCGCGCCGGGCACGCGCCGGATATGCCACCGCCGAATGCGAGATCTGGGATGACCGCGGCCGCCTCGTCGCCATGTCGACGCAAATGATGATGATTCGCCGTGTCCCCGAGGGTGTGCTTATGCCCCCTAACGCTTAGTCACGGAGCCGACAATCGGAAGCTCCTCAAACTGTGTTGGAGAGAGCGCCGGGGCCATGTCCGGTGTGCGGCAAGTCGATGCGGATCATCCACAATGTCCCACCACGCAGGCGCGACACCTCATGACCACAAGCCAGGCTCTCTTGATGCGCTCTCCCTTGCAGCGAGCCGTTGGCTGGCGACGCAGCCGTGTGCCCGACGCAGCACGATCCGACGCTCAAAGCTCGTCATCGGCTGCCCCAATTCACCTGCCATCGTTCCCGGCGACCATTGCACTCATTCACCAGCGGTCCCCTCGCGCCCCTCTTCGTTTGCCGTCACCCCTGCACCTGCGATAGAAGCTCCATAGGGAGCAATGCAGTGCAACGCGGTTCAGTTCAACCGGCATGCCCACCGAAGCTTCGGCGAAGGCGGGGCCTTTCCGCCATCCGGCCGTTTACGAGTGCCGTCCTCGCGATGCTCTCTGCGGCCGGATGGCGGGAAAACC
>CAZGSN010000438.1:0-1709 GCA_964528465.1 uncultured Binatia bacterium (SeqCode) | reverse complement strand
GCCATCGAGAGTGAGGCTGCGAGAATCTAGGATTCGCTTAGGGTAGCGCCCTTTGGCCTTGATTCCTCTTGGTGTCTTGGTGCCTTGGTGGTGATCTTGAGCCGGTTCTTGCTGAGGCGGAGCTGTACCAGCGCTAGCGCCGCGTAGTCCCCCGAGTTTGACGACGGAATTCACCACCAAGGCACCAAGGACACCAAGAAGAGCCGGATTCGCTGGTGTTCCAGCCCAAACGCTAGCTAGGGCCATCGAGAGTGAGGCTGCGAGAATCTAGGATTCGCTTAGGGTAGCGCCCTTTGGCCTTGATTCCTCTTGGTGTCTTGGTGCCTTGGTGGTGGTCTTGAGTTCAGCTTCCTATGCGGCAGCAGACCGAGAGTTGGCGTATTGCGTGTGCACGGCGGAGCCTTCGCGGCGAATCAGGTACAGAAGAGGTCCGATACTTCCCAGGGTTAGGGTCAGCGCCACGTACGGTGCAGGGGAAATGCCGTGCTTCTTAGCATCCCCCACCATCCAGCCCATCACCACGCACAGAGCAATCACCAAATCGACAAAGATCTGCACGCCGATGGCGTTGAAGGCATGCAGCTCGAAGAAGGCGAGGTAGCCGTGGTGATAAACGGCGTACCCGGTTAGCGCCACGAAGTCAGCCAGCACCAAAGAAAGCCCGATTTGTTTCGCGTTCATGAGAGTCTCCTCGGTTCGCGAGTGCCTTGGGCACTCGGGGTTAGGTTACTACCGAGTCCTCATTACAAAGGTCGTGCCGTTCCTGACGAGGCCGAGGTGGAAGGTTAGCTGAACCGTGCAATCGTGCGGCGTTGCAAGCCGGCAACGGCGTGCGGCGTTACCACTACAAGGTGAAGCGTTGCTGCAAGCGCCGCATGCCGGCCAGCCAGCGATCGTAGTCGGTTGCTTTGCGCCGGAAGTACTCGGCGACTTGCGGGTGCGGCAGGATCAAGAAGCGCTCGTCGCGTAGACCCTCCACGACCACCTCGGCAACCTGAGCCGGCTCCGCCACGCCATCGACACCGGCGACTCCACCATCGGCGAAGCTGCCGAGCATGCCCGTGCGGACGGCCTGCGGGCAAAGCACGGATACGCGAATGCCTTGCGCGCCATGGGTTATCGCGACCCATTCCGCGAAGGCGACGGCGGCATGTTTGGTAACCGAATAGCTTGCAGAACCGAGCTGGGTGAGCAGCCCAGCCGCCGAGGCCGTATTCAGCAGGTAGCCGCCGCCGCGTGCAATCATGCCGGGGAGCACGGCGCGCGCCGCATAGATGTGTGCCATGACGTTTACATCCAGAATGCGTTGCCACTGCTCATTGGGAGTCTCGACTCCCCCGAGGAAGAGAATCCCGGCGTTGGAGCAGAAGAGGTCGATGCGCCCGTACGTCTTCTCGGTGTCGGCTACCAGCCGTGCGATCTCGTCTTCCTTGGCGACATCGACTTGCGCGGCGACGGCGCTGCTGGCGGCGGCACTGCTGCGCAACTTCTCAATATCGAGATCGACAGCGACGATGGCGGCCGGCTGTTCTTTGGCGAAGCGCTGTACGAGAGCTGCACCGATGCCATTGGCGGCACCGGTGACGACGATCACCTTATCTTGGAGCTGCATGCCCTGAACCTACGAGGATGTCTACGGCAATCGCAAGCCTAGGGAACCTCTGCACAAGCCCGTGCAAGTCGCCTCCCTGCGGGGTCGGGGTCGCTAT
>CAZGSN010000437.1:0-5208 GCA_964528465.1 uncultured Binatia bacterium (SeqCode) | reverse complement strand
CCCACCAACGATATCTGGATCGCCGCCTGTGCCGTGCGCAGTGGTTCCGTGGTTCTCACCTTCGACCCGCACTTTCGGCTGATCGAACAAGCCGGGTCCCTGATCCTGAGTTGATCGGTCCATCCGTCCACGTTTGTGCGTGGAATCTTGGAATTGGCTGCAGAGCTGAGCTAGACAGGCACCCCCTATGCCTGTCAACGATCGAACCGACACCCTCAAGGCAGCTCTTGCCGACCGCATCCTTGTGCTCGACGGAGCCATGGGCACCGCCATTCAGGCAGCCAGTCTGACAGCGGAAGATTTCGGCAGCGCGGCCCTGGAAGGCTGCAACGAACATCTGGTGCTGACGCGCCCCGACGTCATCGAGGGTATCCATCGCGGCTACCTGGAGGCCGGGGCCGACATCGTAGAAACCAACACCTTTGGCGGCACCCGCATTGTCCTTGCCGAGTATGACTTGCAGGACAAGGTCTACGACATCAACTTCGCCGGTGCTCAGCTTGCCCGCCGCGCAGCCGATGCGCTCGGCACCGCACAGCGACCGCGCTTCGTTGCCGGTTCGATGGGGCCGGGCACCAAGACCATCTCGGTCACCGGCGGTGTGACCTTCGACGAGGTGCGTAGCGCGTACATCGATCAGACCGTGGCCTTGGTGGAAGGTGGCGTCGACATCCTGTGGGTGGAAACGCAGCAAGATACGTTGAACGTAAAGGCCACGCTGCTGGGCATCGACGATGCCTTTGCCAAGCTCGGGCGCAAGATTCCGGTGGTGCTGTCGGTGTCCATCGAGACCATGGGGACCATGCTGGCTGGGCAGTCGATCGAGTCCTTGTATGTGTCGGTAGCCAACCGCGACTTGTTCGCCATCGGCATGAACTGCGCCACCGGTCCGGACTTCATGACCGATCACTTGCGCACATTGGCGGAGATCTCACGGTTCCCGATCTTGGTCTTCCCGAATGCGGGTCTGCCCGATGAGGACGGCAACTACAACGAACTGCCGCCCATGCTGGCGCAGAAGGTGGAGCGCTTCTGTCGCGAGGGTTGGGTCAACATCATCGGCGGATGTTGCGGCACCACGGCGGAGCACATTCGCATGCTGGCCGAAGTGGCGGCTCGCCATGCGCCGCGCCGTGCGCACGCCCCGCGTCGCTGCGTGATGTCGGGCATCGAAACGCTGGTCATTGATCAAGACACACGACCGGTGATTGTCGGCGAGCGTACCAATGTGCTGGGCAGCAAGAAATTCCGCGAGCTGATTGCGGCCGGCGAGATTGATCAAGCGGCCGAGGTCGGACGTGCCCAGGTGCGCAAAGGGGCACACGTGATCGACGTGTGTCTGCAAGATCCCGACCGCAACGAGAAGGCCGACCTCACTACCTTCCTCGAGATGTTGATGAAGAAGGTGAAGGTGCCGATCATGATCGACAGCACCGATCCGATGGCTGTCGAAGAAGCTCTCAAGCGCACGCAGGGAAAATCGATCATCAACTCGATCAATCTCGAAGATGGCGAGGAGAAGTTCGAACGCGTGGCGCCGCTTGCCCGTGCCTACGGTGCCGCCTTGGTGGTGGGCTGCATTGACGAAGATAAGCAGCAGGCCCAAGCCATCACTCGTGAGCGCAAGGTGCAGATCGCGCAGCGCTCCTTCGATTTGCTCACCAACAAGTACGGTATTGCTCCAGAGGACATCTTTTTTGATGCCTTGGTATTTCCGGTGGGCACCGGCGACAAGAATTACATTGGCGCGGGCCTCGAGACGATCGAAGGCATTCGTCTGATCACCAAGGCACTACCGCAATGCAAGACCATTTTGGGCGTGTCGAATGTTTCGTTTGGCCTGCCGGCCGCGGGGCGTGAGGTTCTCAACTCTGTCTTTCTATATCACTGTGTGCAAGCCGGCTTGGACTTGGCGATCGTCAACTCCGAGAAGCTCGAACGTTACCCGTCGATCCCGGAAGAAGAACGCCGCCTGGCGGAGGACTTGATCTGGTGGCGTGGTGACGACCCGATTGCCGCGTTCACGGCGCACTTCCGTGCCAAGACACCGAGAAAGACGGTCGAGCGACGCGACGACCTGCCACTCGACGAGCGGCTGGCGCGCTACATCTTGGAAGGTTCGAAAGACGGCCTGTACCAGGATCTCGACCTGGCTCTACGTGAGCGGCGGCCTCTGGAGATCATCAACGGGCCGTTGATGGCGGGGATGGATGAAGTCGGGCGCTTGTTCGGCGCCAACGAAATGATCGTCGCTGAAGTACTGCAATCCGCCGAAGCCATGAAGGCCGCGGTATCCCACCTCGAGCCACACATGGAGAAGGCCGATAGCGCCAGCAAGGCAACCATCGTGCTGGCGACGGTGAAGGGGGATGTGCACGACATTGGCAAAAACCTCGTCGACATCATCCTCGGCAACAATGGCTTCAAGATCATCAACCTCGGCATCAAGATTCCGCCGGAGGAGTTGATCAAGGCGTATCGCGAGCACCGTCCGGACGCGATCGGCCTTTCCGGCCTGCTGGTAAAATCGGCTCAAATGATGGTGGTGACGGCGCAGGACCTGAAAGCAGCCGGCATCGACTGCCCAATCCTGGTCGGCGGAGCAGCCTTGTCCAATCGCTTCACCCGGCTACGCATCGCACCGGAGTACACGGGTATTGTGGCCTACGCCAAAGACGCCATGACCGGCTTGGATCTAGCCAACCAACTGGCGGACTCGGACAAGCGCGTGGCAATGGCCGTGCGTTTGTCCGAGGAAGGTGCAAAGCTCGCCGCGGCCGGGCCGAAGCGGTACGAGGCAGTGGCGAGCGCGGGCGAGAGCAAGGTGTCGGCCGTTCCATTGGTCGACGAGGTGCCCTTGCCGCCCGATTTGAAGCATCACACGATTGCCGATTACGACCTCGACGAGATCTTTCGTTACATCAACCCGTCCATGCTCTACACCCGGCACCTGGGCTTCAAAGGAAAGCTGGAAGAGGCCTTGGCAGCCGGGGACAGCAAAGCCCGTGAACTCAAGGGCAGGGTCGAGGAAGTGGAAGCGGTAATGTTGGCACGCGCCGACATCTCGGCGAAAGCGGTCTATCGTTTCTTCCCTGCCCATAGCGACGGCGACTCGCTGCACATCTACTCCAGTGACGGGCGACAGATCCTCGAGACCTTTGCCTTTGGTCGGCAGGCCGCCGAGCCGCATCTTTGTCTGGCGGACTTCGCCACTCCGGTCAGTTCTGGGCGCAAGGACTACGTGTGCTTGTTTGCCACCACGGTTGGCCCGGGGGTTCGTGCCCTTGCCGAGCAATGGAAAGCGCAAGGCGACTATCTGCGATCGCACATCCTTCAAGCACTGGCCTTGGAAGGTGCGGAGGCGTTCGCCGAGCTGCTGCATCAGAAGATCCGTGAGATGTGGGGATTCCCGGATGCGCCCGGCACCACCATGAGCGATCTCTTCAAGGCCAAGTATCGTGGCGTGCGCGTGTCGTTTGGCTATCCGGCGTGCCCGCGTCTCGAAGATCAGGAGCAACTGTTCCGTTTGCTCGAGGTGAGCAAGCACATTGGCGTGCAGCTCACCGAGGGATACATGATGGAACCGGAGGGGTCGGTTTCGGCGCTGGTGTTCCATCACCCTGCGGCGCGCTATTTCCAACTTTCCCCCGAGGATGTGGAACGGTTGGAACGACGGCTCGATGCACCATCGGACGCCGCCTCCAAACAAAGCCTTGCTCGCGCTTGACTAGGTGCGAGTGTGTGCCATAGCGACCTCATGCACATTCGGACGGCTGGCTCCTATCCCTTGCTCTTAGGCTTGGCCTGTGGGCTGAGTCTCTTGGGTACTGCATGCGGTGGCGGTGGAGGGGGTGGAAAGAAGGCCGCGCCCACAGCTTCTCCAACGGCAACGTCGATACCCAGTGTAACGCCCACTGCGACCACTGTTCCCTCGGCCACTTCGACGGCAACCTTGGTTCCGACAGCTACCTCGACTTCGACAGAGACACCCGTGGCCACCGCCACCGATTCGCCGACACCCACGCCGACCCTGTCCCCGACCAACACCGCAACCAGCACCCCGTTGATGGGACCCGTGGTCACGGCCTTGGGAGTGGCCGATGCCAGCGGCACCTTCAACACTTCCATCGAGACCGACTCGCAAGGTCGTCCGGTCTATATCCGTACTTCGTCACGCGGGTTCACATTTTTCGCCGAGGGCCGCCCCGGGCTGAGCGGCTTGCCCATCGCCACCCAGCTACTCAACAGTCGTCCCAACGATGCCACCCGTCAACCAGATTTGCAGGTGCTGACTTCCCGCAACCTGGGCAACGGCAGCTCCGCCGTTTGTGATCGGTCGCTTCCCGCTGCCGGCGGCGTTCCCGCTGTAGAGCCGCCGGAGTTTGCCGAAGTGCAGTCGACCAGCGATGCGCTCAACGACTTGGCGTGCCGCTTCAAGGCCTACCTCGAAGCAGATTTTGCCTGCACGCAAGACAATGCCGGCAACCTGCTCTTCGCCAATCCTGCGTCGACGGCTCAGTTCTGTACGTTGGTGGATGAAAATCTCGCTTTCCCGAATGGGGAGACCGTGTTAACCGTTCGCTTCAAAGACACAGCCGGGAATGCGGGTCCGCCGAAGCAAGTGGTGGTTCGCATCGTAGGTGCGTAAGGGCGGCGCATCCGTCTTGGCCGTGCAGAGGGGCATGATGGCGCAGTTCGAGGCGGAAATACGTATACAGGGTCTCACCGAAGTCGATGCCCTAACGGCGCGTAGGGCAATGGAAGAAAAGCTACGCGCTGCCGGGTTTGAGCGCTGGAAGGTTGTCCGTATCGCCCCGCAACGCCCGAACCGAAAAGCCTACAGACGCCCGCTCACCCGTCCCTTGCCCAACGGTACAGTGCACGCCCAAGCCCGCAACGACACAGGACAAGGCATCTGGATTGTTATCGCCGCCCTGGCATGGGCTATCTGGTTCGTTTGGCTTCTGGGCGGATAGCCTGAATCTCCGCGACTCAGCCGGAGATCTGCGACGGGTGTTGCCGGCTCCGTGAACGGCAGGCTCCGCGCACGGAGGTGGATACGTTTACCACAATGGGATAGGACCCCCGCTTCTCAGGGCTGCGTTGCCTGGGGTTGGGCAGGTCCCGTGTGCGGGCAGCGGCTCGGCATTGTTCCCAAGGGTGGGCCGCTAAGCCGGTAAAGCACGTAGCTGAGGTCGTGCAGTGAGA
>CAZGSN010000436.1:0-9093 GCA_964528465.1 uncultured Binatia bacterium (SeqCode) | reverse complement strand
GGCTTGATGCCCCTTCGGGGCGAGGCCGCTTGGCTTGACCGACCGGCATTGGGGCAAAGCCGGACTAGGCTGGGGCAGACGCACCAACGCGGCGTGGGTGATACGCCTCCGTTGACAACTCTGCCCTCCCCGACCCTACCGCACAGCACCGCGTTGCATCCCGATTCGAGCTTCGGCAGGGTGCAGCGTCCATGACCGCCCCCGTCTCCCTTTCGCCGGCCCAGTTGGTGGAACTGCGTCGTGCCGTTTCCGACTGGAGTGCCGGAGTTCGGGCACGTGGGGAGCGCTACTTGCGTGATGGTCGAGTGCTCAATGTTTCCTGCGCTGACGGGCACATCGCGGCTTTCGTCCGTGGCGGCACGCGCAGCTACCTTACGCAATGGTTCTGGGAAGAGGGCATTTGGCTTGCCGAGTGCGAATGCCCTGTCTTCGAAGACTGCAAGCATGCCTTCGCCTTGGCCATGTACATTTTGGGCCACGCCGAACCATCCTTCGTCGGGAATGCACCTCCGGCACCTTCTACCCCAACGCGTGCGTTTGCTGAGACGCTTGCCGGCGAAACGAATCCCTGGCGCCGTCGGGACCTCGTGCGCCGCTTGCTGACCTTGCCGCCGCTAAGCTTCCAACCCTACGACGAACTCGTCATGGAGCTTCTCGACGTCGCCGAGAAAGAGCAAGACAGCGAGGTCGCTTGCTGGATGCTTGCCGGCTCCATATCGCAGTCGACAGATGGACGACTGCCGGCAGAGCTGCAGCCCTACCTGGATCGCGGTGACCTGCAACAACGCTATGCGCAACGCGAACGCTCGAAGCTGACCACGGCGATTCTTACCTGGGTGACACGAAGAAAGGTGCCGTCACGACGAGCCTTGAGCTTTCGCTGGAGTCTACGTCCCAACGCCGGCACAGGTGTCGCCTTGTTCGTCGATGTGCGTCTTACCACCAGTCGCATGCAGGATGAGCCGCGCAGCCTCGAGCAGTTACGGCAATTGCTGGGAGAGGCACAGCGGTCTCCGGGCACGTTGTCGGACGAGCATCTCTGCCTCCTGACAACCTACCTGTCGACCTCTGGATACGGGGGCTTCTCAAGCCGCAGTGGGTCTATCGCTTCTAGCCCCGCGACGGCCGTTGCCATGTGGAAGGCTATCGACGGCGAATCCCCCGCCATGATCTGGGACGCCGGTTCCGATCCTGGCGCCGTTGGGCGCGGTGGCATTCAGCCCGGGACACGCCTGCGCTTCGAACGCCAACCGTTGCGCGTACTGCCGGCGACCTTGGTGCACGACACCGGTGCTCGCCTCGAGCTGATGTGCCTATGGCCGGATGGCTCGCAACGCCGCCTCAGCGATGTCCTCTACTTCCCCGGTAATCCCGATTATCGCATGAGCGGTCATGTGATTTGGGAAGGTTCCTTCTTTCAAGTCAGCGAAGAGCCTCCGGTGCATCTTCGCGATCGCTTCCTTCAGCTCGGAGGTCTGGATATCCCGCGCGAACAGTGCGCCCAAGTTCTGCTGCCCTTGGCGCGACATTTCGATCATATCGGCAAGGTCCTCTCCACCAAGACAAGACAACTGCAGGGTCGAGCCGTGGTGGCTCTCGACCTACGCGGCGACGATTGGCTGCAGATTCGGCTGTTCTTCTGTGAAGGCGAACAACCGTGGCAGCCACAGCAGGAGCTACCGAGCGACCAGAGAATCTTCGAGTTGCAAGCAACCATGCAGTGGCAACCTCTCCAACTGCAAGCTGGGGCGAGCGTGGGCCTCCCCTTGGAAAGGATTCCGTCGGATACAACGGACAGCGTGCCGGAAATTGCCGCGGCCGTGGAACCCGGAGCAAGTCGGTTAGAAGAAGACGTCTGGCTGGAGGCACCGGACGCGCGCACCGTCGATCCGGCTGCGGAATGGTTGGCTTCCACAGGGGCGGATCCAGTCGCGGACATTGATCCCCACAACGGACCGGATGCCCCCGAGACCCACCTCGGCTGGTGGGTGAAGACAACGCCGAAGCGCATGGCGGTATTTGCGGAGTGCTGGGAAGCGCGACCGACCTCGGTGCAGTTTTTCGGCACCGAGCGTGTGCGTCGCCTGCTGTCAGGTAGGCAGGTTGTACGCCCCAAACTCAAGATCGAATCGAGCGGCCTTGATTGGTTCGCGGTGCGACCGGAGTGGGAAGCCGAGGGGTTGGCGCTCAGCGATGCCGACATGGCCAAGCTGCGTTCCGCCACGACGCGTTTCGTCAAGCTGGCTTCCGGATGGGTGCGTCGCGATGCGGTCGAGGCTCACGATCAGGCCGCTGCCTTGCTCGCCGACCTCGGCGTCGAGATCGGCGGGGGAGAGCAGCGGGTCACGCTATGGCAGCTCGCCGGCGCCAAAGCCGAGAGCATCCACGCGCTCGAGCAAATGGGGGCCGACCCCAACGCCATGCGCGCACTCACCAAATTGCGCAAGCAGTTGCGCCAGTTCAGCGGCGTGCCCGAGGTTCCGGTTCCTGCCAACATCACGGCCGAGCTGCGGCCGTATCAGAAGCGCGGGCTCGACTTTCTGATGTATGCGTCGCGTTTGGGGATCGGTTGTGTGCTTGCCGACGACATGGGTTTGGGCAAGACCCTGCAAGCCCTTGCGTGGTTGCAGTCCCTGGTCATGGAGAACCCCAAGGGCGGGCCGAGCCTGGTGGTGTGTCCGACCTCGGTCGTGCACAACTGGATGCGCGAGGCCGAGCAATTTGCGCCACAGCTTCGGGTCTTAGCGCTGAACCGGGGTGAGGAACGGCACGAGCTGCGCAAGGAAATCGACCGCTATGACCTGGTCATCACCAACTACGCTTTGTTGCGGCGTGATGTCGAGCAGTGGAAGGATGTGGAGCTGCGCGCCATCATTTTGGATGAAGCACAGAACATCAAGAACCCCGACGCTGCCGTCAGCCGGGCGGCGTGCTCGTTGCGGGCGCAACACCGGCTCGCGCTGACGGGCACGCCGCTGGAGAATCGCCCGCTCGATCTGTGGAGCATCGTGAGCTTCGTCAATCCCGGCTATCTCGGCAATCGTACGCAGTTCGGGATGCGCTTTGACCGCATCGACGCACCACCGCACGCCCGTGCTCTACTCGCCGCCAAGCTGCGGCCCATGTTGTTGCGGCGGCTCAAACGCGATGTGGCGACGGATCTTCCCGAGCGCATCGAGGAACGTCGCGATTGCGAACTCACCGCTGGGCAACGCCAGCTCTATCTCGCCGAGCTGCGCCGTAGCCGTAAGCTCGTCGACGACTTGGGCGACGATCCGGGAGCGCTGCGCAAGAACAAGATCACCATCCTCGCGGCTCTAACTCGCCTACGACAGATCTGCTGCCACCCGGCTCTGGCCAAAGGTAAAGCGAGTTTGGGCTCGGGTAAGTTCGAGGCCTTGTTCGAGCTGCTCGAGCCGTTGCTCGCCGAGGGGCACAAGGTGCTGCTGTTCTCTCAGTTCGTCACCTGTTTGGAGCTTCTCGAAAAGGAGATGGTGCAGCGCGATATCGCTCACCACAAACTGACGGGAGAAACGGTGAAGCGCGAAGCCGTAGTCCGCGCCTTCCAGGAAGATCCGCAAGCTTGCGTGTTCTTGATTTCGTTGAAAGCGGGGGGCACCGGTCTCAACCTCACCGCCGCCAGCTACGTAGTGCTCTTCGATCCCTGGTGGAACCCTGCCGTAGAAGCGCAAGCCATCGATCGCACGCATCGCATTGGGCAAGACCGCACGGTGATTGCCTATCGGATGATTACCAGCGGAACCATCGAGGAGAAAATCTGGGAGCTGCAGAAAAAGAAGTCGGCCATGGTGCAAGACATCCTCGGCGAGGATGGTTTCGCCCGCGCCCTCGGACGCGATGATTTGAATTTTCTCTTGCGTGAGGTGTGAAGCCGCGCATCGGACATTGGTAGTTAGGACCAAAGCCAGCCTGAGGCGAAACCGATCTCATAGACCATGGCAGAGCCGATGCCGAGGCTCAGCAAAGAAGCGGCGGCGCGTAGCGTGGCGTGGGCACGTCCGAAGCGTTCGGCGGTGAGCTTCAGTGGCAGGCTGACCAGCACGCTCATCACCACCATGCCGCCAATCGAGCCGAGGCCGAAGACAGCAATATACAGAAGGCCAAGAGCGGGAGACGGGATAGTGGTCAGCACCAACAACATCAGAGCTGCACTGCCGGCCAAGCCGTGCACCATGCCTACTACGAGAGATCGGAACCCCGGTTGCAACCCATGATGGGTATGTGCCTGCTCCCGCTCTCCCAAATGGGCATGTGGGTGCACATGGCGAAACGGACCATGCTGGTGCGCATGCAAGTGGAGCTGACCCCCACGCGCCACCTTCCACAAGGCGCTTGCCCCTAGCCAGATCAGCATACAGGCGACTAGTAACTCCAGAGCCTGCGCCAGACCTTCGCTGATGCGGACCTGAAACAGCACAACCACCACCCCGACGGCGAGCAATGCCAACGTATGCCCTAGCCCCCAGACGGCACCGACTAGTGACGACCTCCATAGCCCGTGGCTTTCGCCGAGAATCGTGGAGACGGCGGCCAGGTGGTCGGCGTCGAGAGCGTGTTTGAGGCCAAACGCCAACCCAACTCCCAGCACCGGAATACCGGAGGCCCAGCCCGCCCACACCTGCCGCAGCACCGTGACCCAATCCGTACCGACCCCAACATGCAGCATCACCCAAAGCGAAATCGGCACTGCGACTGCCGCAAGCACTAGAGCCAGCAGCCGTGGCAGCACGCGCGCCCGGCCCTCCGGCGACCATGGCCGGTTCATCGCATCCCTCGCTGTTGGTGCTGGGCTAGGCCACATGCCAGGTCGCCGGCTGGCGGGCAGCATGTGGGGGGAGTCTTCAGCTCTGTTTGTCGGTGCCTGATCGTGGTCTCCGTATCTGCGGCGGCCTTGTAGATCATTCCGTGGTGGTAGGCGATGCTGCATGCAACTGTCTGGAAGTGCGGGACCGGCTCGCCGACAAGGGGCCGCAGTTCGAGGTGCGCTCGTGAACTCAAAGAAAGCTCTGCACAAGCTCTCAATCACTTCCGGGACAGACGCTTGCAAAGCAACGCTCCCAACCAGGGTCATCCCGGCGAAAGCCGGGATCCAGTGCTGGAACGGCCGCCGGATGCTGGCTTTTCGCAACTGGACCTCGGCTTTCGCCGGGGTGACGTTTTGAACGGCAGGCGATCTCTGGAGGCCGCGTCTCAAAGGATCGAAGACTTGTGCAGAGGCTCCCTAGGAACCTCTCCGTGTTTACAAAAGCAAGACGGCTTTGCCTTTGCTAACTAGCGCCGCTCCATGATTGCGGACCTGCTCTTTGGTGTCGGGGTGGTACTCCTGCTTCTCGTGTTTTCAGGCACGGAGGCAACGCCGGTTGGCACCATGTGGTTGTTCCGTGGTCTACTGGTGCTGCACGTGGTTGCGTATTGCGTCACCCGGCGCTGGTGCCCTAGCCGAATCGGAACGACCCTTCTCAGCACCACGGAACGCGAGTCGCCCGAGTCGTACAGTCGCGTGTTTCTAATCGTGCTGTTGCTGCTGGCTGTGGCGGTACGGCTGGCGTTTCTGAACGAGGGCCTGTGGTACGACGAGATCGACACGCTGGTCACCTACGCACGCAAGCCGTTTGCCGCCATCATCACGACATTCCTTTCGCGCAACCAGCACATGCTGTACTCGCTCGCGGCGCATGCCTCTTTTTTGGCGTTTGGTGAAAGCGCCTGGGCGTTGCGCCTACCCGCGGTATTGTTTGGTGTGGCAAGCCTGGGGGCGGTGTACGCTCTCGGTTGCTTGCTGGCTCGCCGCCTCGAAGCAACGCTAGCCGTTGGCCTGCTGGCGGTGTCCTACCAACACGTTTGGTTCTCGCAGAATGCCCGCGGCTACACCGGCTTGCTGTTGTGCGCCACGCTGGGAAGCGTTTTGTTCGTACGTTTGCTGCGAGGAAAGAACGCAAGTGCTGGAACCGCATGGGCCTACGGTGCGGTAATGGCGCTGGGGGTGCTCACGCATGCGACCGCCGCCTTCATGATCCTTTCACACTCCCTGCTTTGGGGAGCCAGTGCTTGGAGCGCCCGCCGGGCGGCCTCACGCGCCACGATGCTGCTGCCCTTGTTGGGCCTGATACTCGCCTGCACGCTCTCGGCCCTGCTCTACGCGCATGTGTGGCAGCAGACGCTACGCGTGGTGACGCCATCGCGCTCGCTGCTGACCGCCGCAGATATCACGGCAATGGGTTCTCCCAAGCAAAGCGTCGTAACCGAGCCCCCTAGCTACAGGCCCGATGCGGCCACTGGCGTTGATCGCCTGCTGCGGCGGCTGCGTTGGTTGGGGGAGGAATTGCGGCAACGCTTGGCGCTGTTTCCAGCCTATGCATGGATCACGCTCGCCCTTGCGGCTGTCGTCCTCCTCGTTGGCGCATACTCCTACGCCCGCCAGGATTGGCGAATCGCAACCCTGCTTCTGCTGCCCGGCGCCCTAACCTTCGTGCTTCTGTTTCTCAGCGATCAAGTCTTGTTCCCACGGTTCTTCTTCTTTGCTCTCGGTTTTGCGGCGCTGCTGTTTGTGCGTGGGCTGTACCAGATTCCTTTATTGCTCGGCTTACCTCGCCCACAAAGCCTCACTCATTGCATTGCTGCGGGTTTGCTGATGACTAGCGCGTCCACGCTTCCGAGGGCGTGGGGCCCGAAAGAGGATTACGCCGCGGCACGCGCCTACTTACACCAGCAGGCGGCAAGCACAGACGCCATCGTCACCGTCGGGATGACGCGGCTGCCGTTTCTTGCCTACTACCAAGAACCCTGGTCGGCGGTGGGGAACGCGTCCGAACTGGCCAACGTTGCGGCCTCCCATTCCACGACCTGGGTCGTCTACACGCATGCTGTCCACTTGCGTAGCGCTCATCCCGATCTTTGGAGTGCGCTGAACGAAGGCTACACCCCGGTGGCTATTTTCGCTGGCAGTGTTGGCGATGGGGATATTGTCGTGACGGTCAGGCGGCGCAGCGATGCTTGAGGACGCAAGCGGAGATGCGCAGCAAGTCGTGGCGGGCCGCTTGCGAGTCAACCACGTAGCTGCCGTCTTGATTGCGATTGGAGCAGTCGTGCGGCTCTACTACGCCGACGCCTCTTACTTGAATCCAGATGAGGCCATGCACTATTCGGCAGCGGCGCGATCGACGTGGGCAGGCGTTTACGCAGCCTCCACGCATCAGGCTCACCCACCGCTGCTTCTCTTGGTGACCCATGCCTGGCTACCGCTAGTGCACTCTGAGCTGCTGTTGCGACTTCCGAGTATTGCCGCAGGGGTGCTGTCGCTGTGGTTTGCCTATCTCTGGCTCAAGACCGCGAGCACGCCGATTGCGGCGTTGGCGGGACTCACCTTCCTCTGCGTTTCGCCGGCGATGATTTCGGCCGCAACCGAGTTGCGCCACACAGCCTGGCTACTGCTGTTTGTGTTTGCGGCTCTGCACTGGTGTGAACGTTTCATCGCGCGCCAGCGCTATGGCGACGTCGTCTGCATGTCCGTGGCGTTGAGTGCAGCCCTACTCTCTCACTACAGCGCCATGCTGGTCGCGGCAGCGTGTGCGGGTTACGTCGCCGTGCGCTTGTTGTTGGTACGGGCACGGTTGCAAGCATGGCTGAGCTGGGCAAGCTTGCAGATTTGCGTCGCCCTGGTCGGCTACTGGTCCCTCTTCGTGCACGGGAAGCTATGGGCGCCGAAACTGTTCGCCGGCACCGCTGCTACTACGACCACGACAGCAGCAAGGGTCGCGCGTACTGGCGCCGCCCGCTTCAGCTACGTGGCGCCCACCCTGCACCAGCCGGAGAAGGAATCAGCAGCCACCTTTGCACTGCGCGGGTGGCTCGCCGTTTGGGAGTATCTCTGCGGCAACCTGGTGCTCGCGGGTGTGGTGCTGGCAGCCCTTGCTCTTGCCATGCTGTTGGCGTGGTGGGCTTCGGGTAGAAAGAGTCTGCAGCAACCCTTCCTCCTAGTTCTGGTGCTGCCCTTTGCCATTGGTGCCGGTGCAGGATTGTTGCGTTTGTATCCGTTTGGAGGGTCGCGGCACGTAGCCTTCTTGCTGCCGTTTGCCGCCGGCGCCATTGGGACTGCGGTGGCGCAACTCGTAGGCAAGCAGAGGATTCGCGCGGTCGCCGTCTGTGCCGTAGCCGTGTTGGCGTGGTTGGGAACAACCGTGCCCGCCAATGATCCGAGCCGCATGGGCAGAGCAAACCTGCAGGCCGCGTTGGAGTTCTTGCATACGCGTCCGCCGGAGACGCTACTCGTGGTCGACTTCCAGACCCGGCATATCCTCGAGTTCTACTGGCGCAGACGGGCTCGCTATCAGGGGCATGCGACAGCGCAGCTCGATCACTTTGCGATCGGCGAGCAAAAGATTCTGAGCACCCACTGGGGAGTTTGGGCTCTCAGCAACGGCAACTGCGCGCCGCTGCTCAAACAAGCGGCTAGCACGACACGACGGCAACCGGGACATCCCGTGTGGGCGTTTTCGACCGCGTGGCCGAACCATCAGCCGGCCACTCATTTACCCTCAAACCTGGTCGGTACCACTCGCGAGTTTGGGCAGGCGTGGGTACTGCAAGCTCAGATTTGGTCGCCACAGGCACCAGCCTCCAACCAAACGTCCCCGGCACACTAATCCAAACTAACCCGCATAATTCATGAGACTGCGCGCCGCGGAGGCGGCAACCATCAACGTGACCTTCTTATTGAACCACGAAGGCACGAAGGTCACTAAGGATGACTCTTCAGAGGGAATTCTGAAGGATACACAGTTGACCAGTCCCCTTGACCTCGCCCTGCTCTTGCTTCGTGTCCTTCGTGCCTTCGTGGTTCAAAGAACACACTGTTCTCGTCAACATGCTTCGATTCCCTCGTGCGTTCAGCCGCTTGACCCGATTTCGCGGCAAGGTCGCGAATTGTCCGGGCTAAACCCGGAAACAACAATTGAACCACGGATGGACACGGATGAACGCGGATATAGGCAAGAGCCGCAAGGGCAGAAGGAGCGACATGTTCGGTTTGTCGGCTCACAATTTCGTGTTTCTTGGTTTTGATCCATTGCGCAA
>CAZGSN010000435.1:0-3567 GCA_964528465.1 uncultured Binatia bacterium (SeqCode) | reverse complement strand
CGATGAAGAGGATGTCGCCCATCTCCCCTTCCTGGATCAACTGCGCAATGCGGCGCACCGCCGGGCTGTACAGAAACACATGATCGACAAGCAGCACACGCTGCCGTTGACGGGCAAGTTCGACCAATTCTTCGGCTTGCGCCACGCTCGCGGCCAGAGGCTTCTCCACCAAGACATGCTTGCCGCTGTTCAGCGCCCGCTTCACCAAGTCGTAGTGCGTGCCCACTGGGGTGGCGATGGCCACGGCATCGAGCCCGGCATCGTCGAGCAACTCCGTGACGTCAGACGCGCAACGAGCCGACGGATACTGACGACCCAGCTCGGCCAGGCGCACGGGATTGCCGTCGCATAGCCATCCCAGACGGCAACGCGGCGACGCGGCAATATTACGAACCAGGTTTGGACCCCAGTAGCCAAGCCCTATGACTCCTACGGAAATCAACGAAATCTGCTCCCTCCGAGCCCCGCCTTATCGCTGCTTGCGATGCATGATGTCAACGCGCGCCAGCATTTTGCACCTGCATTTGTGCTCGATCCAAGTCGCTGGAGCGTTGCATTCACGAGAAGACAATTAGGAACAGGGTCAGCACACCAAACGGACTCGAGCTTGCGTCCCGATGACCAGATCCGGTGGCGATTGTGGCAAGGCAGTATCAGGCAAGCAGTAGGATGAGCACGCCAACGGCGATGCGGTAGTACCCGAAGGCAGTAAACGTGTGCTGCTGCACAAAGCCAATGAAGCCGCGCACGACGAGCAGTGCCGCCACAAACGCCACCACCAGGCCGACGCTCAAGCCCATGGCGTCGGCTGCAACCAGGTCGTGGCGTGCCTTGAACAGACTGTAGAGGCTAGCGGCGCACAGGGTTGGAATCGAAAGGTAGAACGAGAACTGAGTGGCCGCAGGTCGGTCGAGGCCCACGGCCATCGCACCAACGATGGTAGCGCCGGCGCGCGACACCCCAGGGAGCAGAGACAGCACCTGGGCCACGCCGATCCAAGCAGCCTGCGCCCAGCCCGCGCGTTCAAGGCTGGCGGTCTGAAAGGTCCAGGTGCGCCGCTCCAGCACAATCAAGAGCACACCGCCAAGAATCAGGGTCAGGGCCACGAAGGTAGGACTAAACAAGTAGCGCTCGATGGGCTTGTGCAAGAGAAATCCCATCGCCGCGGCCGGAACAAACGCTAGAGCAACCTTGCCCAGCAGGTCGCGCGCAATACCATCGCTCGGGCTGCGTTGCACCAAACCAACAAGTTCCCGGCGGTAGTGCCACACGACGGCCAAGATGGCCCCGAGCTGGATGAAGATCTCGAAGGTCTCGCGCGACGCCGCAGGGTAATCGATCCATGAGGAGACGACGATCAGATGCCCGGTCGAAGAGATCGGCAAGAACTCAGTGACACCCTCGACGATGCCAAGCAGGGCTGCTTTGAGTAGGAGCATAGACGTCGTTCCATACAGAAGAGCCAATCCAGGAGCCAGTATCGCCATGCCAGCCATACGTGCCGTGTTTCTCGATGTCGGGTGGACGCTTGCCTATCCGCAGCGCTCGATTTGGGAGATCTTCGCTGACCTATGTACACAGCAAGGCGTACCCACGACAGCCTTTGCCTGCGAACAGTTGGTGCGTAGCCTGTGGGGCGTCAGCCAAGACATGGCCGAGCAGCAATTCCATGGCGGCCGCCAATACAGCGACTCCAACGAAGAGTTCGCCATGCTCTTCGAGCAAATGGCAGCCTTGATCTTCGCGCAGCTCGGAGTTCAGGGCGAACGCACAGTGCTGACGCGCCAGTTCCTCGAAGCCTTTTGGCGCGAGGACAACTGGCAGATTTTTCCAGAGGTGACAGAGATCTTGCCGCAACTGCGTCGCAACGGCGTGCGGCTTGGGGTGCTGTCGAACGCTCCCACCGACATGCCCTCCTTCCTCGAACGACTGGGCATTACCCCGCACCTGGACTTTGCCGTAATCTCCGCCATCGAGGGCATCAAGAAACCCGATCGCCGCATCTTCGAAATTGCTCTGGCACGTGCCGGCGTGGCGCCGGAGGAAGCCCTACACGTCGGGGACATGTACTTGGAAGACATCGTCGGCGGCGGCGCCGCCGGAGTACGCACCCTGCTGATGGAACGTGGCGAGCGCGCCTTGTTCCCAAGCTTCCGCGAATCCAAAGAGCGCAATCTCGACAGCGCCCAGGTAATCGAGGACCTGCACGGCCTCTTAACCTACCTGAAGGAGAGCACGGACTAACCCCCGTACCAGCCAGTTAAGGAAGCCCATCCGGTGGAAGCGCCCAGGCCCGCATTTTAGCGGGAGAGGGGAGGGTGAGGGTTCCGATGTGGGAGACGGCCCTCCTCTCGTAAGCGGTGGCCAACGGGTACATTGAAGCCTGTGAGCCGCCACGACACACAAAAACGGAGGCGTCTTCGTTGCCGTATCGAATCGAGTATTCGCCGGAAGCTGAAGATCATCTGCGCGCGCTCACGGCTCGGCAGCGATCGATCGTCCTCGATGCAGTCGACGAGCAGTTAGTGCACGAACCCAAAGTGGAGACCAGGAACCGTAAACCTATGCGCCCCAATCCGATAGCGCCGTGGGAGCTTCGCATCGATCTACTGAGGGTGTACGTGGGAGGACTGGAGTTGATCGTGAGGATTCGCGCAGTTGGAACCAAGGACCGCAACCATGTGCGCATTGGCGGCGAGGTTATTGAGCTATGAAGAGGGTCGAAATGAAGCAAGCTACGGCCTCGTTGGCTGACTACGCACGCGACGTAAAGAAAGAAGGAACCCGTTATCCTGACCGACCACGGCCGCCCGATTGCAGCGCTCATGCCCATCAAGAACGCGGACCCTGAGAGCATGAGCCTCAGCACGAGTCCACAATTTCTTGCCCTCATCGCGAGGAGATGCGGCGTCGGGCACGGGCGGAGCACGGCACTCCCCCTCGTACCCCGCGAAAAGTGGTGCGCGGGCGCGCGTGAGCAGCGCGTTCATCAACGCCCCCCGACGGACGCAGGCCTATCTGAGTCGTGGGTTTCGTGCCGAGTAACCCTTGTGGGGCGCTATGTCCCCGTGCGACTCTACGCATCACCCAGATGAATCCCCATTGCCGGGTGGGGACATTTCAATTCCAAGCCCGTTGCAATCAACCGCGAAACACCTGCGCTCGCTAACGATCCCAATCACGTGGCCTCCCATCCGAACTGGTTCAGATCCCCCGGCGAACCCCGCATCCTGCGATCGTCGTCGCTACCGGGAACGCTACAGCTCATGCCACCGACGCAACCGGCAATCGGCTACGTGCGAGTCAGCACAGAGGCGCAGGCAACCGGGGCGTGGACCTCGAAGCCCAGCGGAAGCGAATTATCCCGAAAACCTCAGTTGGCCTGCACGGCGACTGGCCTAGCGCTTCGAGACGCCGCCAAAAGAGGGCGGCTCCTCAGCGCGAACGGTTGCTGGGCTCAGTCAACAAATTTTCCGTTCGGCCTGAGGAGCGGCCATCTGTCCAGGCCGCGTCTCGAAGGCCGTTCCCAGTGCCCTCGCGAGAACGTGAGTGATTGAACTGATGTTT
>CAZGSN010000434.1:0-5336 GCA_964528465.1 uncultured Binatia bacterium (SeqCode) | reverse complement strand
GCGCGATGGCGATATCCTCCGGTGACGGCATCGTGGTCTGAGTTCGTCGTGGCGTTTTTTCCCATGTCCCTGGAGTGAAGCTGCTCGCGAGGGTAAGGAGAATTCGGATCTCTCAACCATGACACGGCGCCTCTACAATCGTTTTCAACAGGCGGGAACACGTTGGACCCGTGGCGTGCTTGCCGGGCAGGTTCTCCTGTGTCTTGGGCTGATCGCCAGCGGAATACTACTGTTGCTGGGTGGCAACCCGCGCGCCGGCTTGCTGCTTGCCCTGGTGCCGCTGATCTTCGTGCCGTTTTCGTTTGCGCGCTTGCGCCTGCATCGGTTCTTGGAGCCGCGTCTGTCTGGCCGTGCCACGATTGCCCTGATCAGTATCACCGGGCTTCTGTGCGATGCGGTGATGGTGGCGCAACTCCTTAGTGCTCGCGATTCGCCTGGGGTGTGGCTCGTGCAGGCGGCCGGGGTGATCTGGGTGGGCGCCGTGTGGTTCAGCGCGCATGCCTTGTTTCTCCTCGGCTGGGCGGCGGTAATGACGGTGCAACTCAGCAGCCGGCCTGTGCGCCGGGCGCTGAAGAGCCGACACACGCGTAAGCGGACGGCTCAGGGAGGGCTATTGCCGCTCGCCTCGCCACCCGACCTGGCTTTGCCCGCCAATTCGATTGGGCAAGCAATCCGGTTGATGCGCCGCGAGGGCGCGGCGTCTCCACTGCTTACGAACATCGAGGATTCGTATTTGGAGACGGGCCGCCCTCGGCCCGCATCCAACGAGAGCGCAATTTGGCGGGCTGCGCCACCCGAAGCAGGCCCCACGGGGCCACTGCTTGGACGCCGCGAGTTACTGCAGAGAGCCGGGCTGGTTGGTGCTGCTGTGCCTTTTGGCATCTCCCTCTCTGGTGTGCCGCTATCGTACGACTTTCGCGTGGAGACGCGGGAGATCACGCTGCCGTCGTGGCCCACTGCGCTCGACGGGTTACGCGTGGTGCATCTGTCCGACATCCACGTCGGCGGTCTCATGGATCGGGAGCGCTTGCAGCAGGTGGTGGAACTGAGCAATGGCTGCGACGCCGACTTGGTGCTGCACACCGGCGATTTCCTGACCCACCGGCGCGGCGATTTTGATAGTCCACTCTACGATGCCTTGCGCCAAATCCAGTCTCGTCATGGGCAGTGGGCGTGTCTGGGGAATCACGATTTCGACTTTGTGGAGCGCTTCGTGCGCCGCCTGGCAGACAGTGGAGTAACCGCGTTACGCGATAGAGTCGCGACGGTTGCCGTGCGCGGCAAGAGCATCGAGATTGCCGGCATCGACTTTGTTTTCGAGCGCTGGCGGCGGCGGGCGATTTACACGGAGATTACTTCTTCGTGGGGCGCGCGTTCTGCCACACCGCGCCTCCTCCTCAATCACGACCCTACCGGCTTCCACGAGCTTCCCGAGGGGTGTGCCGACCTGGTGCTCTCCGGTCACACCCACGGCGGTCACATCGGGGTTCAGCTTGGATCGGCAAAGGCAATCACCGTTGTTGGTCTGGCGGGATGGCCTGACCAAGGCATCTTCAACCGTGGGGACATGCGCATGTACGTGACCCGCTGCGTCGGCTTCTACGGTTACCCCATGCGCCTCGGCATCCCCCCGGAAATCGCCTTGCTGATCCTGCGCGCGCCGCGGCAGTCGGCGCTGCAAGCATCGGCAACGTGAATTCGACCGACGAGCGTTTCCGGAGTCCGGTGCACCCTCGCCCGGCGTGGTTCCTTACGGCTGCCACTCTCGCGTTGGTGTTTCTTATCGGCACCTTCGCTGTGCTCGCCGGCATTGGTGCGCAGCAGGCGGATGTGTCGCAGCGTGTGTTGGGTGGCCTCGATCCGTTGGTTGCGCGACTTCGCGAGCAAGGCGAGGCGTGGGTGCAGGTCGCATACGCGCAAAGCTCTGCCGTTGTTCTTTGCGTGGGTCTGTTGGCCACCTCGGGACTAGTGGCCGCGGCCTTTGCCAACAGTCGCCGTGCCTGGCCGCTTCTTTTGCTTGCCGTCAGCTTGGTCGCTGCTGCGGCCGGGCAGGTTGCACTCGTGCATATGCAGCCTGGGCTCGGTGTCTGGTGGTACGGGTTGTCGCTGGTGGTTGCCTTGGTCTTGGGGATGGTTCGTCCCATAGCGCCGAGCAGGGAGGCGCCCCGGGGGCTGCGGTACAGCGACTTGCTCTGCGTAACTGTGCTGTCGATCGCGGCTCTCGTGCTGCGCCTTTACGCGCTGACCGAGCTACCGCACATTTTCAACGGCGAGATGATCCATTCGATGCTGGCCAGCCGCACCTTCGACGGGCTGCGCTGGTATGTGCCCGATGGCGTAGTGTCGAACAGCACCGGCGTCATGCATCTGCTGCCGCAACTGTTCTTCTACAGAGGTTTTGGCACTTCGGTGTACTCCCTGCGTCTGGCTGGAGTGTTCTTCGGAGTCGTGGTGGTGCCGCCGTTCTACTGGCTGGCGCAGCGCTTTGCCGGCAGCGTCGCCGCCTGTGTGGCCACGGTGTTACTGATCACTGCCCCGGAGCAGCTCTACTGGTCGCGACTGGAGTCCACCAACTTTGCCCCGGTGCCGCTCTTGGCGGTGATCACCGCGCATCTTGGTGTGTCGATGATCGAGCGCTTTCGCGTCGGCAGCGTCGTAGCGGCAGCCTTGTGGATGCCGTGGGGGAGATATTTCTACACGGCCGGCTCGGCTCTGGTCTTCTACCCCTGGTTACAGTTTCTCCACGCCGCGCTGTGGGTGCGCGGCACATGGCGCAAGGCTTGGTACGTGGTGCCGCTGCTTGGCCTTGGTACCGGCCTGTGGATGGCGGCTTTGTCAGGAGCCGTGTGGTTGGCCGGCGGCAATGCTTGGTTGCTTTCCAATCCGGCTCGGCACGGCGAGCTGGTCTTGCGTGGTGCCGGCGAGTACTCGGCGCTCTCTCCTTGGGAACTAGTTGCGGTGCAGGTGCGTGTAAGCTGGGGCAACTTCGTCACCATTGTGCAAGCCATTGCCTACGACGGCCTCCTCTCCGAGTGGTACCAGCGTGCTATCGTTGCTGGCTCGACGACGTGGATGGTGCCGCTTCTCGTGGCGATGGTCGCGGTGAGCCTTGCCTATCTGTTGGCGCAATGGCGACAGCCGCGCATCTTTGCCCTGCTGCTGTGGATTGGACTCGCCCTGCTGCCGGCTCTGCTCAGCATGCAACCTACCGACCGCCGCGTCGTCTTGGTATTTCCTGCTCTGTACCTTGCCGTCGGAATGGCCGTTGCCGCCTTCCTGCGCCTGGCCCGCGAGGCGGGCGGCCGACTTGCGGAGCTTCTCTTTGCTGCCGTTCTAGTTTCTTGTGTAGTCGGCTCGGCCGCAGCCAATCTGGTGTCACATTTTCTGCTGCCGATGCAGCGTACGGGAGTGGAAGAGCTGATCGATTTCAGTAAGCCCCTCTTTGCCGAGAGCGATGCCATTTTTTTCGATACGGATAGTTCTTGGGCGATGGTGCTTGCTTTCGGCAGTGCCGATACCTTCGTGGCCAAGCCGCCGTGCTATCGGCGGGTTCAGGTGGGCGAGTGGCTGCGGGTGGCTACCGATCCGACCTGCGACTTTAGTGACTCAACCTATGCGGCTCTGCTCTCGTCCCAGCACAGGCAGGCGGCGCGTCAGGCGTATGATCCGCGACGCATCACCTTTCTCATCGACTTGGACACGCCTAGCCGCGAGGCCGTCGACATGTTGCAGAGCCTCTTCCCGGCCGCCGAGGTGCGCCGCATCACTACGCATGAGACGCCTGGGTTTCTTGCCCTCAGCTTCGACAAGGCCGACGTGGATAGCTTACGTGCGCCGGAGCTGCAGATTGCCGGCGCCATCGAGGGAGCCGACACGCTGCGTGATACGCTGCTTGCGGGAACCCACCTAACACTGCGGCCGGCAGCGGAACCCGACAGCGGAGTACGCGTGCGAGGTGGTCTCTTTGTCTCCGAGAGCGGTTGGTATCGAGTTGCGGCGTCGCCGCAATGTAGTGGTGCTCGCCTGTTTGTGGATGGGCACAACCTTGCCGCTGGGCCATCGACCCTGCCGATGCTCAACGGGTTCCATCCCTTTGAGCTCGAGCTTCCCGATCCCCTGGCATGCCGGAAGCCTATGCGAATCATCGCCCAGCCGGCAGCGACCGCGGGAGTGTCGCAGGCGGCTGCCGCAATACTGGTTGCTCCGGCGGCAGCTCACCTGCCCGGCGCACAAGCCGAGCCACTGCGTACCTATCCCGGTTACGGCACGGCTAGGCGCATTGGCGTCACCGGGCAGACCGTGGTGGATTTTGGTCTCGATGCCAGTGGCGAAGTGATTGTGCTCACGCAGGCGCAGGAGCAGTGGACCGGTCATCGCTTCACCGCGAATGGTGATGAGGTCGCGACATGGGCGGCCGCGATTCCAGCCTATCTGCCCTTGTGGGGAATGGTTGTGGCGGCGAATGGCACTGCGTACGTGGCTGCCGGTGGGCCGGCGTATGTCTTCGATCGTGACGGCAATCTCGTTGGCCACTGGCCCAAGCCCCCAATCTACTCGGGGCAGTTTGCGGCATTGGCGGATGGACGCGTCTTGAGTGCGGTGGCCCAGGAGAATGCCGTCTTCCTCCTCAATCTCGACGGCAGCGTGCAACATCGGTGGCGAACCTTTGATGGCGGCCCCGGAGGCTTCGATCACCCGCTTACTGTGACGATGGACGAGCAGGGAACCATCGCCGTCCTCGATGGAACCAATCAGGTCTTGCTGTTCACAACCCCGCTGGATCGTTTCGAGCCGCGGTATCTCCGCCGCTTTCGTGTTGCCTACGCCCAGCCTCCTAGCCCCCGCGTGGCTGGCTTCGCCCCCTCGCAACAGCTCGTCTTTGCCGACCCCTTTGCCGGTGTTCCGCTCGTATACGATGGTGACGGCATGCGTCTGTTGGCGGCGACTCCAGAGCGCGATCTCAGCACTCGCGACTTTGGAGCGCCGTTACGCATCCGTGCGACGCAAGAATTTCTCTATCTGCTCGACGCGCAGCGACGCCTCTGGCAACTCTCTCCCCTCGACGATTGAGGGAAGGGTTTGGATGAAATGGGCTTTGCACGCCAAGTCGCTTGGGCTGGCAATCCGGCTCATGCGCCGCGGGGGCGCGCCTGTCCTGAGCGGCGTCGAAGGGGCGTCTCCATTGCTTGTGAACATTGATGAATCTGAGTTGGAGACGGGCCGCCCTCGGCCCGCGTCTGGTGGAGGAACGATTTGGCGTGCAAGGCCCCCAGAAATGAGCTTAGCCTTACCCACCAGTCCCAGTGCTGGACACCGGGACCGGATGAGAAAGCCAG
>CAZGSN010000433.1:0-1666 GCA_964528465.1 uncultured Binatia bacterium (SeqCode) | reverse complement strand
GACCCGCGATCATTCCAACAACATGATCGAACCAAAGCGCCACAAGAAATAGGCCGGCGCCAAACTCACCGAAGAAGAAGGCAGCGCCCACGGATGCGTCCCAGTGAGTCTGCAGTCGAAATCCCAAGCGGAAGTTATCTGCCTCCAGCCGGTCGGAGCCGCGGGAACTTCCGCTTTGGTAGAGCTTTGTCATAAGAATCTCACCAAGCTTCAGTCAACATAGAAGACACGAGGCTTCGTGTTCTTCTCCGGCAGAGGAACCCGCCCGATCCGCTCGCGGAGGACTGCGTTGGGCTTGCTGGCATGGTCATTCAGATCGCCGAAGATCCGCGCCTCAGTGGGGCAGGCATCGACACACGCCGGCTTGAGGCCCTGATCGACGCGTTTGCTGC
This sequence comes from uncultured Binatia bacterium (SeqCode), assembly GCA_964528465.1. Taxonomy (GTDB): domain Bacteria; phylum Desulfobacterota; class Binatia; order HRBIN30; family HRBIN30; genus CAZGSN01. The sequence goes on along the minus strand of CAZGSN010000433.1, from coordinate 1,274 downwards.
AGAAGTCACACTTGGCGACCGTCCCCGGCTGCCAGCGCTGCGCGCGGTCCTCCTCGAAGCCCTTTAGTTCATTGCTACCAAAGTAACTGCGGAGGAGATCCTCCGCCTTCAATTGCGTCCGGTTGTCATAGGGACACGCGACGGCACAGGCGTTGCAGCCGATGCATTTGTCCTGGTCCACCATCACGATGCCGTCCTCCCTCGTGTAAGTGGCGCTGCTTGGACAAACTTTCTCGCACGGGGCATCCTCGCAGTGATTGCACAGCGTCGGGATGTAGGTGCGCTTGACGTTCGGAAACTGCCCCTGCTCGTGGACGAAGGTCCGCGTAAAGAAGACGTTCTCCGGAAGCATGTTCTCGGTCTTGCACGCGATGACGCAGGCGTTGCACCCGATGCAGCGCTGCAGATCGAAGACCATTCCCCAACGAGCCATAGTCAGTCCTTCCTACGAGGTTGATTCCCGTCGGGGCCCTCTGGCCACGTACCGGAAGTCGATGCCGCTAGCATCGGTAAACGCGCACCTTGCCGATTGTTTCCATCGAACCGGCGAGCAATCCGGTGTGCTCGAGGTCGATGGCCAGGTGCGCGTTCTGGCTTACGCCAACGCTCTGGCCAACCGGATGATGAGACCACCGCCCAAATCCTCCTGACACGGCGACGGTCTCGGGATGAATGCCTTCGGTCACCCCGACAATGCCTTTGGCCTTGGCGAACCGCGATTCCACCCAGACCGGATCTCCGTCGCGAAGGTTGCGCCGCTCCGCAGCGTCACGGTTCATCACGACCTTGATCAGGCTTGGATCGCGCATGGCGACATCCATGAGGATGGGGTTCGTCGCCGTATCGGCGTACGTGGTCATGTACGACTTGTATGAAAGGAGGTACAGGTCGAATTTCGGGTCCCGCTCGTGGACGGGGCTGCTTTCCCAGTATGGGACCCCTTTGTAGATGTTCGTGTTGATCTTCAACGCGTGCTTCGCTTCGATCTCGAATGCCTCGAGATTCTTCTTCAATTCGATTCCGGCATCGTGAATGTAGTTGTAGAAGAGCGGAAGACGCGCGTCGCGGTAGATGCGATATTTTTCGTGCGGCTTCACCATGCGCAGATCGTTGCCGTGGCGCTGGTACCATGCCAGATCGTGCTCTCCCTGGCTGTGGCACTTGGCCTGCACGTCGAGAATTTCTGCGTAGTTGTACTTGCGCTGCGTGTCCAGCACGTGGGGCGGGTACAGGCCGAGAGTCTTGTTCAGCGTGGCGTTGAAGCCATCGCTTCC
>CAZGSN010000432.1:0-3599 GCA_964528465.1 uncultured Binatia bacterium (SeqCode) | reverse complement strand
CCCTCCTTTAATTTGATACCCGGAGATTCCTTCGGCCATTCCGATCAGATTTTGTTGCGTGACCGCCAGACGGGTACGATCGAAAGGATCAGCGAATCCGCCGCCGGCGGCCCGAGCAACAGCCAGAGCAATACCTCGTCGCTGTCCGCCGATGGAAATACCATTGCCTTCGACAGCTATGCCACGGATCTCATCCCCGGTGGCACTGGCGGCGGTGGCCTGCAAGTTTACGTACGCAACCGCACGCAGGGAACGACCGAGCTGATCAGCGTTGCTGCCGACGGTCTTGGCGTAGGAAACCAGGGTTCCTGGCGGCCTCAGATCTCGGCGGACGGCCGCTTCGTTGCCTTCAGCAGCTATGCCAGCGACCTGATTCCCGGTGGCACGACTTTCCCGGGCGTGTTCGTGCGCGATCGTTGCCAGTCGAATGGCGCCACCGTCCCTGGCTGCACAGCAAAGACGGAACTCGTCAGCATGGCGAGCAGCGATCCGAGCGGCGTTAGCCCCGACGTTTACAACAATAATGTCGCGTCGGTGTCCGGAATCTCTGCCGATGGGCGGTTTGTCGTTTTCGTCACCCAAGCGAGCAATCTGGTGTCGGCGGACGCTTTCAATAGTCGATGGGACGTGTTCGTTCGCGATCGGCTGTTGCGCATCACCGAGATGGTAAGCGTCAGCACCGAGGGGGCGCTCGGGGACGGCGATTCCGGAAGCAGTATGGATAGCGATTACATCACGAACACGATTTCCGACGATGGCCGTTTCGTGGTGTTCGAGAGTGACGCAACCAATCTGGTGCCGGACGATACCAACGGCCAGCGTGACATCTTCGTACGCGACCGTCTGAAGGGTACGACGCAGAAGGTGAGTATCTCGACGGCGGGTGGCGCCGCCAATGCCGGCGCCGGTATACCGACGATCTCACCCGACGGTCGCGTCGTTGCCTTTCCCGGTGGTGCCACCAACCTGGTCGCCAACGATACCAATGGCGACGACGACATTTTCGTGCGCGGCGTGGACGTCACCGACAGTGCCAACGACGTGACTGGCGACAACGATCTACAAGATACGGTGCTCGAATCGATCACCGCCACATCCGCAGCCGTATCGACGCTCTGTCCGGCCGAAACGGTCTCTGTCGCTGCCGGCGCTGCCGCGTTCCTACGGCCTGAATTCGCCGGCGCTACACCCAACCTGCCCGGCTGTCCAAACGGCACACTGGTCGCCGGCAAGCCCGACCTCAACGGCAATGGAGCGAGCAGCGACGAGGTCGTGCACTTTGCACCCGCGAGCGGGGCGGTGCAGAACCTCACCGTTGCGGCGACCGATGTGTCGCTCTCCGGTACCTGCAGCGGCGGCAATACCGCGGGGCAGATGTGCGCGGCCGATGTGGATTGCTCCGGCGGTACCTGCGGCGCCTCCTGGATTGCCGCCTTGGTATCCGAAGCCGCTCAGAACGCCATCCTCAACAGCGACGGCGACATGAGCGACACCGTCGTCGAAGCGCACTCGGCAGGCGGCGGAAGCTGGCTCAATACCCTCGAAGCGGCCGATGCCGTGCAGGTCTGCGGATCGGTCGTGGTCTTCCTTACTCCCGAATCTGCGCAGGGCGCCGACCGTAACGGCGACATGGATTCGAACGATCGCGTCTTGCAGATTTTCAATCCCAGTACGCAAACCCTAATCAGCACGCAGCAAGCCGCCGAAGAGTTCGTCTGTGGCCCCGGCCTGGTGGCCTTCCGCACCAGCGAAGCGGCGCAAAGCAACGCGCATCTGAATGCCGATCTCGACACCACGGACTTCGTCTTGCAGGTCTACGACGTTAACCGTGCTGCTTGCGTCTCGGCTTCGCCACCGGCGGACTGTCTGCGCAATAGCTTCGACACGGTCCGGCCGTGCCGTCTCGACGCCTGCGACCCGCGCCAGCCCTACCGCGTCCTGCCCGACTTGGTGCGTTTCCTGACCTACGAGTGCGACGAGGGCGGCGACGTGACGGCGGGTTGTAGCGGCGGCGGCCGCGACCTGAACGGTGACGTCCCACCGTATGCCGGCAACATCGTCTTGCAGGTCTTCCAGTTCAGCAGCGGAGTCACCCGCGTCCTTGGTAAGGTCCCCGCCGGCGCCGGCACCGACGGAACCGTCTACGGCAAGGGCAATCCGTTGGGCTCGGGAAGCACCAACCCTGGCACGACCAACGATGCCTTCACCGGCGTCGTGTACAATGCCGTTGGCCGCTGCATCGAAGACCTCGGGAACTATTGTGCTTCTTCTGCTTACTGCGATGCTGGCGCCTTCTGCGAGGACAACCACTGCAAGCGCGAGCAACGTGTGTGTGTGAATGACAGCGATTGCACCGGCGTTCCGTGTCGGAAGACTGCAGATGCGGCTATCGTTCCGGCAAGTCCGGACACCGACGGTGACGGTATTCCCGATCACATCGACAATTGTCCGTTGGTTGCGAACGCCGGCCAGGCCGATCAGGACAGCGACGGCGTCGGCGACGCCTGCGACGTGGCGCTTTGCGGCGACGGCGTACGGCAGCCTAGCGAGCCGTGTGACGGCAGCGATGCCGCCAGTTGTCCGGGACTGTGCCGCGCGAATTGCCAGTGTCCCGTCTGCGGCGACTATCAGCGAGATGCGGGTGAGGAGTGTGATGGTACGGACAACGCCGCTTGCAACGGATTGTCGTGTCTATCCGACTGCACCTGCCAGCTTTGCGGCAACGGGATCGTCGAATCCGGCGAACAATGCGACGACGGCAACAGCGATAACCACGACAGTTGCAAGGCCGATTGTACCCTCAACGTCTGCGGCGACCAGGTCGTCGGTCCGGGCGAGCAGTGCGACGGCGCGGACAACGCCGCTTGCAGTGGCGGGCCGTGTCAAATCAACTGCAACTGCACGCTTTGCGGTAACGGTGTCGGGGAGGTCGGCGAAGAATGCGACGACGGCAATGGCAATAACCACGACAACTGCAAGAATGATTGCACCATTAACGTCTGCGGCGACCAGGTAGTCGGTTCCAGCGAGCAGTGCGACGGCACGGACAATGCCGCTTGCAACGGCTCGTCGTGTTTACCTAGCTGCAACTGCGCGCGTTGCGGCAACGGCATCGTCGAGAGCGGCGAACAATGCGACGACGGCAACAGTAACGACCACGACGCCTGCAAGAACGATTGCACGCCGAGCGCCTGCGGCGACGGGGTGCGGAATCTCACCCTGCAGTACAGCACCGTCCCCTTTCAGTACATCGACATCTCCTCTGTCGGCTCGTCCTTGAGCCTGGGGGACGATCAGGTCAGCGACCCGCTGTCGTTGGGTTTTCCATTCAATTTCTACGGCAATACCTTCACGCAAGTCTACGTCAGCTCGAACGGCTTCATCGGCTTCAACTCCGGACTGGGAAACGGCTGCTGCAGCGGCCGTAACCTCCCGCAGCTAAGTAACCCCGGCTACAATTTGATCGCGGGCTTCTGGACCGATCTTAATCCGGCTGCTGGCGGCACGTACTCGTACGCCCAAGTCGGCGATGTGTTCGTCCTCCAGTCGACCGCGGTGCCTCTCTATGACGGCAGCGGCACTGCCCACTTACAATACCA
>CAZGSN010000431.1:0-2260 GCA_964528465.1 uncultured Binatia bacterium (SeqCode) | reverse complement strand
GCCCATGCTGCCGATCACCGAGGTGAGATTGACTATACGTCCGTAGCGTGCCCGTACCATGTGCTTGGCCGCAGCCTTGGTGCAGTTGAAGGTGCCGCGGAGATTTACCGCCAAGACCTCATCCCAATCGGCCTCCTTCATGCGCAACAGCAGCGTGTCGATGGTTATGCCGGCGTTGTTGACCAAGATGTCGCAGCGCCCGAGTTCACCGATCGCCGCGTGCATGGCCGCACTGCACGCCTCGCCGTCAGCTACGTTGAAGGGCAGCAAGCTGCCGTTACCGCCAGCCCGGGTGATCGCGGCGAGCGTTTCCTCCGCGGCGCTTTGATTGGTCTGATAGTTGGCCAGAACGTGGGCGCCGTCGCTCGCCAAACGCAAGGCAATGGCGCGGCCGATGCCGCGTGAAGCGCCAGTAACCAGCGCGACCTGTCCTTGTAGAGAGCCCATCCGGTTCCTCGCCGAGCCTAAGCCGCAGCCAGCTCACGCACGCTGTTGAGGTCTTCCCCGGCAATGCAGCGAATGGCGGGGGCGATACGCTTGAGCAAGCCGCTCAGTACCTTGCCGGCACCGGCTTCGACCGCTGTCGTGCACCCGAGGCGAGCCAGCTCTTCCCCCGATTCTTGCCAGCGCACCGGGCTCACCACCTGGCGCACGAGTAGTTCTTTGACCCGCAGAGGATCGAGATTGGCTTTGGCCTCGACGTTGGTGATGACAGGGCAACGTGGGCTCGATACCTCAACGTTGGCCAAGGCGCGTTCGAGGCGCCGTGCAGCCGGAGCCATCAGGGCACAATGGAAAGGCGCGCTCACAGCCAGAGGCAGCACGCGCTTGGCTCCGCGTTGTTTGGCAAGCTCACTGGCTCGCTCTACGGCTTGGCGATGGCCGGCGATGACGATCTGACCACCGCCGTTGAAATTGGCTGGGCTCACCACCTGGCCTTGTGCTGCTTCCCGGCACACGGCTTCCAGGTCGGATGCCTCAAGGCCAAGGATGGCTGCCATACTGCCGACACCCGAAGGCACAGCCTCTTGCATCGCCAGGCCGCGCTCGCGAACCAAGCGCAACCCATCGGCAAAGCGGAGAGCCTCGGCCGCAACCAAGGCGCTGAATTCGCCCAAACTATGACCGGCTACCCAAGCAGGCGAAAGGCCGACTTCGGATTGAATCACGCGTGCCATCGCCGTGCTGGTGGCGAGTAGGGCGGGCTGCGTGTTGGCGGTAAGCGTGAGTTCTTCGAGCGGACCTTCAAAGCACAGTCGTGTCAGTCCAAAGCCGAGCACTTCCTCCGCTTCGGTAAAGGTAGCCCGTGCCAGTGGGAACTCCGTTGCCAGAGCCTTCCCCATGCCCACGGCTTGCGAGCCTTGACCGGGAAACAAGAAGGCAACCAAGGAAGGCATCAAAGTCGCTAGCCGGACGGGTCCGCCACAAACGGGCCGAGAAGCGGTTAATCGTTGTCGACTTCGATCACCTTGCGGCCGCGGTAGGTGCCGCAGTGGGGACAGGCGTGGTGCATGACCGTCGATTCGCCGCATTCCGGGCAGGAGATCACGTTGGGGGCGGTGAGAGCATCGTGGGCTCGTCGCTTGTTCTTCTTTGAGACGGAGGTTCTACGCTTGGGAACGGCCATTTCTTGACTCCTTAGCTCGCTGGTCGAGATCGAATATTCAGTGGGTGACTTTGATCTGCCGGAGTACTGCTAGTCGCAGATCACCGACGGGTGCCGTGCACGAGCAGGGCGCGTTGTTCAAGTTAGCCCCGCATTGCGGGCACAAGCCCTTGCATTGCTCATCGCAGAGCGGACGCGTGGGTAGAGCAAGGATGATTTGCTCGAGGACCATCGGGGAGAGATCGACCAAATCGGCGTCGTAGTAGCCAACGTCGACTTCATCCTTGCTGATTTCCTCCTCGTCCTCCGTCGCTAAAGGACGCGGCAAGAGCACGATGGAGAAGTCTTTGTCGAGGTCGAAGCCATACTCTTCGAGACAGCGAGCGCAATGACCGATCACATGTCCTGTGACGTGCCCTTGAAAGAACAGCTCCTCTCCGGAGCGATAGTATTCGAGGTCGACCGCGGCAGGGGTGTGCAGCTCGAAGTCAACGACACCACCATGCACGAGTTGCGCATTCAGTGGCTCCGTGAGCTCTTCGTAGGCGAGACTCTTCGAAGCCTCTTCTATTTCGTGTACATTGAGCTTCACGATTGTTGATCCTCATTCGCCCTCAAATAGAGCGGCTGCTCCTAGCCAAGGGGTTCTGAGGG
>CAZGSN010000430.1:0-2822 GCA_964528465.1 uncultured Binatia bacterium (SeqCode) | reverse complement strand
ATCGGCCCGCTGGACACCGGGGGCGATCGCCGCCAAAGAAGCCAACGCAGACACGCAAGCGAGGGAAGAGAGCAAGAAGAACTGAAGAATCAACAGGAGGCAACGGAGAAAACTGAGAAAATCTTTTCAGTTTTTTGCAATTCTTCCTCTGTTCCCTCCGTGGCCTCCTGTTCAGTTTCTTATTTTGGTTCCAGTCAACAGCCGGGATGCGGCATCCGTGAAATCCGTGGTCAAATGGGCCAATTCGGGTCTGGCTTTCTCATCCGGTCCCGGTGTCCAGCACTAGGACTTGTGGGTAAGGCTAAGGGCTTTCGCCGGGGTGACGTTCGAGCAAAAACGCGGGCTCAGAGGGAAGTACCGCAAGCGTGCACGGCTTGTGCAGAGGTTCCCTAATCCAGCGCTGCCGTCGATTTTGTTTTCACTGGACGGTGTATCCCGAAACCCACACGGTTTACCTCTGCACTCACGCGTCGGTGCTTGGGAACGACGCCCCCCGCACCGGCAAACCGGCGCACCGGGCACCCCCAGATCCGGCGCTGCGGACGGATCTGGATCTGACAGCCGTGATTGACATCCCCGCACCACCCAACTACTTCGCAGCCCGAGGAGTTTCCCCGTGAGCAGTCTTTACGCTTTGATCTTGATTCCGTTCTACTTTTGCGGCGCCTTGGCTCTGCTGCCAGTATTGGTAGTACTGGCTCGCATCCTGCGCTTGCCGGTCGGTATCAATCCCCTGGTCTACACGGCCATTGCCGGTGCTGTCGCTGCCATCGTATTGCCCTTGGCACTCGACCTCGTCGATCTGCACAGCTTTCGCGGTCGCGTCCTCGTCGCTCTGGTGCTGGTATCGATGGCTTTCGGCGGCATCGACTGGCTCCTCAAGAAGTTCCTCCCGCTCCCGTTGGACGAAGAGCTGGAACACACCTGACCAACAGCCGCGCCTCCTGAAGGTGCCAACCTATTCGGCGTTCACGACTGCGAGTCTTCGCCTTCGGTTGCCAGGCCACGCACGACACGGATGGTAATTAGGGCCAAGACAGCAACGGCAACTACCAGCGCGCTCCACACGAAGACCTGCTGCACAGTGCTGCTCGCGCTTCCCGATCGCTGTAGGCGTGCTGCCACGCTGAGTTCGGGATTGTCCTGAAGCTCCAAACCGGTGACCGTGCCACTATCGACTGCGAAGACAAGCTGGCGAACGCGCTCGATCTCATATTGCGGGGGCGTTGCCTCCACATCCCCGAGCAACAGGAAGTACTGGCCACGAGGTGCCAAGAGCAGCAGATCGGGCAACGCCACCTCGGTGCTGACACCAAGCACGTCGATCGGAGCGTTGTCGCCGTCGTCGATGGCTAGCTCGAAAGTCTCGGCGGCAACCGCAGCAAACTTCAAGACCATCGGTTGCGCACGGTAGGGCTCCCGGATCAGGCGGCCCGATGCAACCAACACCGGCGTGGCCCCCGGCACGGTAGCGCTAAGGCGATACGGGCGATCTACAAAGCCAGCATCCGTCTCGAGATGCAGCTCCGAGACAGCAAGTATTTCGCGCGGCCGAATGAGGTAACGCGACACGTGGTCCTGGGCCGGCTTCCTCGCCACATCTAGCTCCAAGGGCTGAAGAGGCGTGTTGCGGTCAACTAAGAATGGCCACTGCGCGCCGTCTTCATCGACCACCCGCATATCGCCAAGATCTGGTCGAGCCCGAGCAATGTCGGCGGCGGCGAGGTGCAAGCGCGAAACCTCCTCCGTAGAAGGCTCCACCAGCAGCGGTCGCCGATAGCGGTACAGGCGCGCATCCACCTCCGCTCCAGGACGCAGGGCAAATTTCAGCAGCGGAGAGTCGTCGTAGCTGGGATTGGAACGTATCTCCCCAAGCCTTGCCGCTGCGAACACCGCGTCCTCTCTTGCCTCTCCGGCGTCGCCGTCCGTCGACTTGCCGGCATCGCGATCCTGCAGGTGCAAGGAGGTCACGTCATAAGCTGGAAGGAAGGCTCTGCCACCACCGAAGCGGAGCGTGCCGGCGAGGCCATCGCTGGCCATCGCGCCCGCCACCCAGACCAAACTCGGACGCGGCACAAATGCAGCAACAGCGATATCGGCCAAAGGAGGGCTGTCGCCATCTGTAATCTCAATGCGTAAGCGCTGCCCACGCGCCGCATCAAGGCGTATCTCGACATGCTCACGAGATATTTCATCTTGCCGGCGCCACAGACGGTCGCTGCCCAAGCGCCGGTCGGCTACTCCAAGCCCTTCCTCCCAAACTTGCACCGGGCGGTCGAACCACGCCGCGGATGTGTCGATGTGCAGAAGCTCCGGCACTACGGCTCCCGGACGCGCCAAGAAGAGCACCGTTTGGCCGCGCCGCCACTGTCGCGAGATTTCACGCAAGACGATGATGATAGGGGGAACCGGCTTCACCCTGCGTGCACTGGAGAACCAGAACGTCGGGTCGAGAAAGCTTCCTTCCTCACCCTCGATTACGATCTCAAGCACAGGCACCGAAACCGCAGGTAACGGGATGCGCGTCTTCTCGCTACCATCCGCTAGTCGAAACAACGATTGGTTCCCCACCATCTCGGCGACGCTTCCGGACTCCTCGACCGCGAGAATTCTGACCGTGCGTACAAACCGCGCCCTGGAGACCCGAATTTCCACCTCCCAGCTCTCGCCTTCTGGCAGTTGGCCCGGCATCGCGACCTGATAACTCTCTCGGAAAAGTGGCGGGGCATTGTCACGCGAGACCTGGTTGCGCTCGACGTTCAAGATACGCGCAGCGGCGGCTTGCTCCCTAGTTTCCGGAGCACCCACCGGCGCCCCGGCAT
>CAZGSN010000429.1:0-12723 GCA_964528465.1 uncultured Binatia bacterium (SeqCode) | reverse complement strand
CCCATCACGACAGCTTTGAATCGCATGTTTCCCATCCTCTGTTCCCTAAAGAGGTCCGCGAACGGCCCGCTTCCGTACCAATCCCGGGCACCATGCCTCGCCAAACCGCAATTGGCAAGACCGAAGAGCAGCTCTTCTTGCAGTTGGGCGTGCGTCATATTTGTTGGTTTCATCCGAGATCCACGGCCTCACGGCCGCGGCTACTGTGTCTTCGCCAGCTCCGTGTAGCCGCGCGCGTGAGCGCGTGGATGGTGGAAGTTTGCCTCGCGACGAATTTGTCGCACACTCGTTGCAGTTCAGCGGCCCCCTGCACCTATCCTTGTTGACAATGGTTGCGGACGGCGCCAAGTGGGAAGAACCTGAAACAAAAAGGGGAGAAGAGGATGGAGTATCGACACGGCAAATTCGTCTGGTTTGAGCACGCGTCCGCGGACATCGAGCGTGCCTCCGCGTTCTACAGCGCCCTGGTTGGCTGGAAGATCCAGGGCATGCCCATGGGAGCGCAGACCTACCACATGATTCTGAACGGCAACGACGGCATCGGCGGCTTGGTTCCCCTGCGGCAAGAAGGAGTACCTAGTCATTGGATGTCCTACCTCTCCGTCGCCGACGTGGATGCGGCCGCTGCCGCTGCCACAAACGCCGGGGCAAAGGTGCTGATGCCACCGACCGACTTCCCTCCCGTAGGACGCGGCGCCACCCTTGCGGATCCCACCGGCGCCGTGTTCTCGATTTGGAAGTCAGCCCAAGGAGATCGCCCCGACACGGAAAAGGTCGCCCCGGGAGATTGGTACTGGAACGAGTGCTGGGCAGCCGACGACATATCGGCCCTGACCTTCTACGAGAAGGCCTTTGGCTTCTCCCACCAGGCCATGGATATGGGGCCGCAAGGGACATACTTCATCCTCATGAAAGACGGAGTCGCGCGCGCCGGCCTCATGAAATCGACGCAGTCCAGTAGCCCGCCCGCCTGGCTCCCTTACATCTGCGTCAGCGACTGTGACGCATCGACACAACACGCCACGGTGCTAGGGGCACAAGTGCTCGTGCCTGCAACCGACATCCCCAACGTTGGACGCTTCTCGGTTTTGATGGATCCACTTGGCGCGGCCATCGCCATCATGCGCGGAACCAACACCGCCGCGTAGCAATACCTCACTCCGCCTTCTGCCGCTTGCCGGCGTAGCGACTTCACCGGCGCTATCGGCCATGCGGAGCACAATCATGCTGAACACAGGCTACGCTTCTTAATCACGCAACAGGTTGAGCGCGGCTCCGGCTTTGAACCACTCGATTTGCTCGGGGTTGTAGCTGTGACGGCACAGAATGGTTTCGTCCTGGCCGTTGGCGTGATGCAGGGTCACCCGCAACGGTTTCCCAGGAGTGAGTTCCTTAAGGCCGTGGATGCTAATGCGATCGTCTTCGCGGACCTTTTCGTAATCGGCTGGGTTGTCGAACGTCAGGGGCAGCATGCCTTGCTTCTTGAGATTGGTTTCGTGGATACGCGCGAAGCTGCGGGCAATCACCGCCTTGCCGCCGAGAAAGCGTGGCTCCATGGCTGCGTGCTCGCGGCTCGAGCCTTCGCCGTAGTTCTCGTCGCCGATCGCAACCCAACCCAAGCCCTGGGCTTTGTAGTGGCGGGCAATCTTGGGAATCGAAACGCCACGCTCGCCGGAGAGAACGTCGATACCATGTCCTGGCGCCTGTTCTGGCGTGAAGGCGTTTATCGCTCCCGTGAACATATTGTCGCTGATCTTGTCGAGATGACCACGGTACTTCAGCCATGGCCCCGCAGGAGAAATGTGATCGGTGGTGCACTTGCCCTTGGCCTTGAGGAGCACGGCCAGACGATCGAAGTCTTTGCCGTCCCAAGCCGCAAATGGTTCGAGGAGCTGCAAGCGCTCGCTCGTGGGGCTGACCTCAATCTGCACGGCACTGCCATCGGCCGCGGGCGCGACATAGCCGGCAGTGCCAGCCGCAAAGCCCTGCGCAGGAAGCTCGGGGGCTTCTGGTGCACTCAAGCGAATCTTCTCGCCGTTGCTTGCCGTAAGCGTGTCGGACAAGGGGTTGAAATCGAGACGCCCGGCAATGGCGAGAGCAATCACAATCTCCGGGCTGGCGATGAAGGCGAGGGTTTCGGCGTTGGCGTCGTTGCGCGCGGGAAAGTTGCGATTGAAAGAGGTCACGATGCTGTTGCGCTCGCCCTTCCGAATGTCGTCGCGCTGCCATTGCCCAATGCATGGGCCGCATGCATTGGCGAGCACCGCGGCGCCAATGTCGTTTAGCTCCTTCATTTGGCCGTCGCGCTGGATCGTTTGGTGGATCTGGTCCGAGCCGGGAGACACCAGTAACTTGTTCTTCACACGTAGGCCGTGAGCCCGTGCTTGGCGCGCAACATGCGCGGCGCGGCCAATGTCCTCGTAGGAAGAGTTGGTGCAACTGCCGATCAGGGAGGCGCTGATTTCAACCGGGTAGCTGTTCTTCTTGGCATCGGCCGCGAGTTGGGAGATCGGACGCGCCAAGTCGGGCGTGTGTGGGCCAACCACGTGCGGCTCCAAGCTCGACAGATCAATCTCCACGACCTCGTCGTAGTACTTGCCAGGATCGTTCTCGATGCCCGCGTCGGCGCGCAGGTCGCCGGCGTGCGCCTCGCACAACGCCGCCACTTCCTGGCGAGCCGTAGCACGCAGATAGGTCGCCATGCGCTCGTCAAACGGAAACACCGAGGTCGTAGCGCCAAGCTCGGCGCCCATGTTGGTGATCGTCGCCTTGCCGGTACAACTGATGGAAGCCGTGCCGGGGCCAAAGTACTCCACGATCTTCCCGGTCCCGCCCTTCACCGTCAGAATACCGGCGAGCTTGAGGATGACATCCTTGGGCGCAGTCCAGCCCGAGAGCTTGCCGGTGAGCCGCACGCCGATCAGCTTCGGCATGCGTACGTTCCAAGGTAGGCCGGCCATGACATCAGCCGCGTCGGCGCCCCCGACGCCAATGGCCAGCATGCCGAGCCCGCCGCCATTGGGAGTGTGCGAGTCGGTGCCAATGATGAGGCCGCCGGGAAACGCGTAGTTCTCGAGCACGACTTGGTGAATGATTCCAGAACCCGGGTTCCAGAACCCAATGCCGTACTTCTGGGCTGCCGACTTGAGAAACGCGTAAACCTCTTTGTTCTCGCGCAACGCAACTTCCATGTCTGGCGTGGCACCCTCGCGAGCGCGGATGAGGTGATCACAATGCACGGTCGACGGCACAGCCACACGCTTGCGCCCTGCCTGCATGAACTGCAGCAGTGCCATCTGCGCCGTCGCGTCCTGCATGGCCACACGATCCGGCCGCAAGTCGATCCAACCCTTGCCACGCTCGATGTCGGCAGTTTCGAAATGGTCGAGATGGGAGAAGAGAATTTTTTCGGCGAGAGTAAGCTCGCGACCGAGGCGCTGGCGCATGGTCGCAAAGCGAGTGGCAAACGAAGCGTAAAGGGTCCGAATAGCGTCGATCGACATACAGTGCTCCTTCGAGCTTCCGTTCTTAGCAAGACCCCACCAGGCTACCACCCCTGGCGCTTACACGGGCGTGCGAGCAGGTGCACCGGTGCGTCAGTGCTGGGGAAGTCTCTGGCACAAGTAGCTCCACAGCCTGATCGGGGTCGGTATCGGAATCGGCGTCGGTCTTGGCACAGGTTGAGAGACGCCACGCTAACTCGAATCGATACCGACTCCGATTCCGATCCCGACCCCGTGCACAAGGCGGCTTAGACTACATATCCTCAACGGCCTACGCGCCGTCGCACCGGCTCACTGGCGCACCGACACACACACCGTAGACGTAGCCGCGCCGCCGTACTACACACGACCGCCACCCGCTGCGCAGGCAGCGGCAAATCACTCGGGAGGTACAGCATGGAGGAGATTCGTTTCGACGACATTGACAAGCTCAAGGGCAGGGTCAGCGAGGAGTTCGGCGCCTTTGGACCGGAACTCGAAGTGACGCAAGACATGATCAACAAGTTCGCCGACCTCACCGGCGACCATCAGTGGATTCACGTCGACGTCGAGCGCTGCAAACGCGAGAGCCCCTTCAAGGGCCCTATTGCCCACGGTTTCCTGACCCTCAGCCTGATCCCGCGCTTGCGCACGATGGCTGGTTATCAGATCGTCGGTTACGGCAACGCCACCAACTATGGCGCCGACAAGCTGCGCTTTACCGCGCCGGTGCCTGCCGGTTCGAAGCTGCATGCGCGGGCTCGGCTGGCTGGCGTGGAAGCAAAGCCGGCCGGCACCCAGGTGACCACCGAGATTCAAGTCAACGTCGTCGGCCAGGAACGCCCCTGCCTGATCTACACCATGCTGGTGCTGTACCACCCGGCCCGCAAATGAACGCGACTCGCCCTCTCGTTTGGGTCGCATAGTTTGGTTGCATTCGAGGCACGAGTGCTGCGCATTGGCATCCTGGGAGCCGCTCGCATCGCGCCGATGGCGTTGATCCGACCAGCGGCAAACGTGGAGGACGTTGCGGTCACTGCCGTGGCCGCACGCGACGGCACTCGTGCCCGCCGCTTTGCAATCAAACACGGCATTCCGCGAGTGCTGGCAAGCTACGACGAGTTGCTGGCGGATGCAGACATCGACGCCATCTACAATCCGCTCCCCAACAGCCTGCACTGTGAGTGGACGATTCGGGCCTTGCGCGCCGGCAAGCACGTCTTGGGCGAAAAGCCGCTCGCCTCCAACGCCGCCGAAGCCGAGCAAATGGCCACGGCTGCTAGCGAGACGGGGAAGGTGCTGATGGAAGCGTTCCACTGGCGCTACCATCCCCTCGCCACACGCATGCGTGCCATCCTCGACAGCGGCGAGATTGGCGAGCCTCGTGACATCGACGTCCGTTTCTGCATTCCGCTGTGGAAGCCCGGGAATATTCGCTACCGACTCGATCTCGCCGGTGGCGCCACCATGGATTTGGGTTGCTACGCCATTCACATCCTGCGCTTTCTTGGCAACAGCGAACCCTCAGTGATGCAAGCGCAAGCTCGTCTCTCTTCGCCGGGTGTCGATCGCTACATGCAAGCGAGCTTTCGCCTACCCAACGGCGCCAGCGGCCGCATCACTTGTTCGATGTTCTCCCTCTCCGTCTTCCAAATGAGTGCCCGCGTGCGCGGCAGCAGCGGCGAGATGCGCGTCTTCAATCCCATCGGCCCGCATATCTTCCATCGCCTGCACGTGCGTACTGCGCAGGGACAACGCAGCGAGCGCGTCGCCGGCAAGGCAACTTACGCGCATCAGCTCGAAGCCTTTCGTGCTGCGATTCAAAGCGGGGCCGACTTCCCCACACATCCATGCGACTCGATTGCCAACATGCGCGTGATCGATGCTGTGTACAAAGCCGCCGGCTTGCCCCTGCGTGGTGCCACGTGACCACAGAGGCGACCGGACGGCAGAACAGGGAGATCTCGTTGACCCAATCCGGTCGTGTCGCACCAGGGATGGCCTTGTTTGCTGTCGTCGTCGCCCTTGCGGCGATTGCGCTGGTCGTACTTCTGCCGCGGCAAAACACACCGCTTCCGCCACCCAACGCGCCTGAGGTCGTAGCGCCAGCCAAGGTCGACGAGAGCCCGCTCTTCCAAGACTGGCTCCGCTTCGAGCCTACGGAGATTTCGGGACGGGCAGACCTACAGACACGCTTCTTCGATGCCATGCTGGCGCATCAGGTGTTCCAGTTCCCGCCACAAGGCCTGCCACCGCAACAAGCCCGCGAGCTGTTGCTGGACGACGACAAGCAGTTGTTCTCGAGCGGCCGGCGGCTGTGGAATCACGAACTCCTGCACCAACCGGGTTTTGCCGGCAAGTTTTGCTACCTGCACACGCAGTTTCAGCTCAAGCGACTGTTCGATGTGAGCTTCTTCCTCGATGGCAAGCCGGTCACCCTGTACGACAACCAGTACAAGATCGAGCGCGCTCCCAGCCACGTGCGCATGACCTACCTCTTCGGCGGCGTCATCGTGGAGGAGCGCAAGTTCATCACCAACGACGACCGCGCGGTGGCGACCTATCAGATCTACGCCAACGACAAGAAGCCGCACGAGCTTAGCCTGGAAGTAACGGCTCCGTACCTGACGGTTCCTGCCTCGCGACCCACAAGCTTCCCGCTCATGGGTGCCGGCAGTTATCAAGGCATTCCGGTGTTCGCCTACCTCGATGCACCCGGCTTCGCGCGCATCGATGCCGGCACGGTGCTGCTGCGCCGCAGCCTTGCGGTTGCCGAGAGTGGCGAGCGCAGCCACGCCGCAGTGGCCTTGAGCTTCGAGAACGAGGAACGGCGCGGCGCTGGCCCGAACTTCGAGACCGCTTTCGAACGCCACGAACGCGAATACAACCAGTGGTTCGCCGACAACGTTCCGTACTTCGATGCCCCCGACGGCGGCTTCAAGCGCATGTGGTACTACCGCTGGTGGATTGCGCGCTTCAACATGACCGAAGCCGACACGCCCGATCTCAAGGGCTATCGCTTCTACGAAGGCAAAATGGGTTTCGACAATCCCATTACCTTCGCGACACCCGCTCATCTCAAAGAACTCACTTACTTGCGTCAGCCCGAGATGGCCTTGCAGCAAGCCGAGAACGCCTATCGCAACGTGTCGCCTTCGGGCGCCATCGTCGATCCTCCCGGCAGCCCGTATTGGGCCGAAACCTATTCGCATTGGGGCACGGCGGCTCTGGCCGAGTACCATCGGGTACATCCGATTCCGCAGGCACGACTGCGCGCCATGCTTCCCAACATCGCAGCCGACATCCGCGCTTGGCTTACCACCTACGATAGCGACGGCGATTCACTTCCGGAGCGCCAGCGGCCGCGGGTCACCGGCTATGACCTCGACATTCTTTCCTACTGGTATTGGGTTGGAACAAAGGTCGACCCACAAGCCGAACCACCCAACATGGAGCGTGTCGACTTCGCCAGCTTCGTTTACGCCAATGCGCGCGGCGGGGCCGAGCTAGCGCGTGCCGCGGGAGATGCCGGGCTGGCCGCTGAACTCGACGCCAGCGCCGACAAGATCCGCAATGCGGCGGTGAGCAAGCTGTGGGAGCAGAGTACCGAGTTCTTCTACGCCCAACGCGTCGACGATGCGCGTGCGCCGATCCGCGAGCTGCATGGGTTGTTTGCGTTCACCAGTCTGCTGGCGCCGAACGAGCCACGTTATGTTGCGGCCCTCAAGAAACTCGTCGACCCGGAGGAGTTTTGGGCTCGCTTCCCACCGGTGATCACCAGCCAGTATCACTACAAGCGCTGGACCTGGGAAATGGACGGCCTCACGCGCAACATCGCCCCTCATCCCATCAGCATGGGGGCACGCACCCTGCTCCAGGTGCTGAAGCACTACAAACAAGACACGATCACGGCCGACCACTTCATGGAGCTGATGAAGCGATACAACGCGCTGGTCTATCCTGGCGTCAATCCCTTCGATCCGTACTGGCGGCCGAACGTGCATGAGTACTACTCGAAGTGGGAGCCCTACCAACTCTCCTCACGCCCGAAGCCGTCGGACATCTCGCACGACTTCCACTCGATGTACAACTCGCTCATCGTCGAAGGCGTGATCGGTCTGACGCCGCGCCTCGACGACAAGATCGAGCTGCAGCCCTTGGCCTTGCACTGGCCCTACTTTGCCTTGCACCGCTTGCGTCATCGCGGGCACGACCTGACCATCTTGTGGGATCAGCCCGACGGCAAAACTCAGTACAGCGGCTTCCCCGAGGGTTTCTCCCTGCACATCGACGGCAAGCAAGCCTTCGTGCGCCCGAGTCTCGGTCACGTGATCTACGACCCAAACAGCGGCACCATCACGGACGGGAATACGCACTGAGCTGGAGCCCCTTGCCCGCCTGAACCCGAAGGGTTCGCAGCGATTAGCCGGTGGTTGAGCGGAGCGACACCACCGGCACCTAGGAAAGCTCTGCACAAGCTCTCAATCACTCCGAACAGACGGTCGCAAACTAGCGCTCCCAACCCTGGTCATCCCGGCGAAAGAGACTGTCGTAAAAGTAAGGTGGAGGTCCGTCACCCCGGCGAAAGCCCTGAGCCTTACCCACAAATCGGCCCGCTGGACAGCGGAGGCGATCGGCGCAGACAAAAGAAGCCAACGCGAGGCGCAAGCGAGCGAAGCGCCCATGAAACACTGACGAATCAACAGGAGGTAACGGAGAAAACAGAGAAAGTATTTTCCGCTTCTTGCAATTCTTCCTCTGTTCCCTCCGTGGCCTCCTGTTCAATCTCTTATTTTGGTTCCGGCCATCGGTCGGGCTGGGGCATCACACACAAATGGAGACACGGTTTCGGAGAACATCGACAGTCTCGAAAGCCGGCATGACGAGCAAACGAACACCTGCGGTCGGACACAATCGACATTCCCCTTCGCCCGGACGACCAGGACTGAGAGTGAGAACTACGACAGTCCACTCACCTGAGAGGCGAGAGGTTGTGCGGAGGTTCCTTGGGGAACCTCTGCACAAGTATCCCTGTAATCAGATCGGGGTCGGAATCGGAATCGGGGTTGGAATCGGCCGCGACAAAGGTGGGGGATACCGCGTGAAATGAGATCGATACCGATTCCGATAGCGACCCCGACTCCGCAGGGGCGACCTGCAGGGACTATTGCAGAGCTTCCTTAGCGAGCAAGACCCAGGAATCCGGCGATGCGCCGGATGCGGTGATTGAAGGTGTCGGCGATCCACAGGGAGCCATCGTCGGCGAGGGTGATGCCGTAGGGGGAGCGCATTTGCGCGAAGCTTGCGTCGCGCGTGTCGCCGCGGAAGCCGGGGTCGCCGGTGCCGACTACCGTGGAGATGATGCCCTCTGCATCAATACGGCGAATCACGTTGTTGCCGGAGTCGGCGATGTACATGTCTCCGTTCGGCGCCAGGCGCAGATCGGTCGGGGTGTCGAGATGCGCCTCGGTCGCCAAGCCACCGTCGCCGTCGTATCCGAGTGCGGCACCAATGCCGGCGATCGTGGTGATGATCCCGTCGGTGGCAATGCGACGGATGACGTGATTGCCGCTGTCGCAAACATACAGACTGCCATCCGAGGCAAGCCGCAGGCGTCGCGGCTCATGCAATTGGGCCAGAGAAGCGGGTCCGAGGTCCCCAGAGAAGCCGGCCGTGCCGGTCCCTGCCATGGTGCGGATCGTGCCGCCGGCATCGACGCTGCGCACGACGTGGAACTGTGAATCGCTGACCAAGAAGCTGCCGTCGTCGCGCGCCACAATGCCGTAGGGCACACCCATTTGCGCCTGCAAGGCCGGTCCGCCATCGCCTGAGTAGCCAACCGTTTGTGTGCCGGCGATGGTGCGCACGCTCTGATCGAGGTCGACGCGAAAGACAATCGGGATGTGATGTCCGGCCAAGTACATACGGCCGGCGCCGTCGAAGCACAGATCGCTGCTGTGATGCAGGGAGGTGTCCTTCGCCAAGGCGCCTTCGACGGGGAAGGCCTCGGTATCGTTGCCCATGATGGTTTGAATCCGCCCATCGGCGTTGATGCGGCGCAAGCGCAGGTTGTTCCAGTCGAGGATCAGAGGCCGCCCCTGCGCATCGAAGGTGATACTGAAGGGAAAGTACAGAGACGTCTCCGTAGCCGGCTTGCCGTCGCCATCAAACAGCGAGTTGCCATTGCCGGCGACGGTGCAAATCACTCCCGGTGTCGCACAGCGATCGACCGCAGCCGTGGGCGGCACGCTTCGCGTGGGCGTTCGCGTCGGGGTGGGACTCGGGGTCGGCGTCGAACTCGGACTCGCCGAGAACGTAAAGGTTACCGATGGGGTCGGCGACATGGTGGCCGAAGGCTGGGTCGATGGCGTCGGACTGGTAGTGAAGGATGTAGTTGGGCTCGCGCTCGCCGTGGCGCTCGCTGTGGCGCTGACAGTGGGAGTGACAGTCAGCAATGCGGTCGGCGACGCGGTCGCGGTAAGCGTGGGCACGGCTTTCCGATCCCGCCCGTCACCACAGCCCCAAAGCAACGCAAACGCGAAGAGAACAGGAATCCCAGCGGACTGCGCCCGGGGTCTTCGCAAATCGCCGATCCCGCCGGTCGCTGGACAGCGTGCTCTAACCGCCGGCCAAAACTTCGATGACGGTTCAGCCCTCATCGCAGCCACTAGTTGTCTTGTGCTCCCTCGAGAATCCAGGTGCGTACACGCCCCACTTCCTCTTCGCTGAACGGCATGGAGCCGGCGCCGATGGGCATCTGCACTCCGGCATTCGGGCGCGTAATCGGGCGCAGCTTCTCGACCAGGAAGCTGGCATCGGCATCGCCGGGCACGATCGGGCAGACCTTCAGCGACTTCGCCAAGGCGCCGGCTTTGAAGAGTCCGGCATACGTGGTCATCGCGTAGCGCGAGGCGGCCAAGTTCTGCGGACCGGTATGACAGCCCGCGGCACGGCAGCCGCCCTCCAAGAACAGCGGAGCAATGTCCTCGGCAAAGCTCACTGTCGTCGCACCGCTGCCCGGTGAGAAGACACAAGGATCGATATCGACGATCTGACCCGAAATGCTGCGCGATCCCGCGTAGCCGACGAGGCCGTGTTTCAGGTCGGTGTTGAGATCACCTCCCGCAACCCACAAACCACCCTCATCATCGACCCATGCCGCGTGGAAGCCGAACACGGTGTCCGTAGACGCTTGCACCTCCCACCCCTGCCGTGCCCGGGACGCGTATGCTCCTTCATTTCCGACGGCGACGCCCCCACCTTCCTCCGGAAGAAACACTCCGTTCAATTGGTTCACTGCCGGCGGCGTTCGGTCGACAAACGAATCTCCGTCCTGCTCGATAATTACACCGCTTTCGAATCCCCCCACCGCCGAGACACTACGGCTGTTGCCGTGGATCGTAATCAGCGGTCGTTGCGTTGGGCTATCCATCTCCCTCCAGGCGGTGCCGTCGTAATGCAAGATGATGCCACGTTGTCCGACCACATACACGTCGCTGCTACTGCGCCCCCACACCTTGAACAATGTCGGCACACCCTGCGGGCGCAGGGCCGACAGATCCACCTCGGCCCAGGCCGTCCCATCGTAGTGCCAAAGCACACCGCCTTGATCCGCACTGGTGCTGTCGCGCGCACCGCCTACGGCCCACACATCGTTGGCAGAGCTACCCCAGATCCCAAACAAGGTCGCATCACTAGGAGTCGTCTGTTGCACGAATTGGCGGGAGTTCAGGTTGAGCAGCAAGACCACACCGTTGTCGCCCGCCATGTAGAAGGAGCCATCGATAGGAGTCACGGAAATCCACCGTAGCGCAGCACCGGTGATCGGAGTGCGCAGGCGCTGCCAGCGGTTGCCATCGTAGTGCAAAACGTACGGCCCAAAGTCATCGCTCTCCGGATCGCCGCCCACGGCGTAGACATCAGAAGCCGAGGTGCCGGAAATGGCCCACAGAGTTGCCGGCAACTCTTCGAAGACGAGGCGCGGCGTGGGCGGCTGCAACGGCTCCGTGCACATGTAGTCCCGTGCCGTGCACACCGGCGCGCGGTGGCAAGAGATGCACGTACCCTTGCCGTCGATCAGCAGCGATCCATCCACGCGCGCGCGCTGCCAGTGCCAGTCCGCATCCACAG
This sequence comes from uncultured Binatia bacterium (SeqCode), assembly GCA_964528465.1. GTDB lineage: Bacteria > Desulfobacterota > Binatia > HRBIN30 > HRBIN30 > CAZGSN01. Next base: position 1,111 of record CAZGSN010000429.1, on the reverse strand, counting down.
GATCGAAGCCAGCCTCCTCCTTGCGCATGACACTCCAGCGGAAGAGCTTACTGTCATCGCGGCAATCGGTACCGACAAACTCCTCTTTGAGAACAATACTCCCCACCGGTAGCGGTTTACTCTCATCGAGATACGCTTGCGCGGCGATGGGATTGGCCAAGACGCGAATTGCGTAGCCATCGTGTTCGTTGCCGATGCGACAGCTCCGCACCTCGACAAAGCTGTCGCGGTAATTGCTGGGAAAGATGGGCTGCGGAGGCGGAGGACAGCCGCTAGCGGCCGAGGCTACAGCCGCCACTACCTCTTCGACATGGATGCGATTGTCGAGATTGCTGTCGGCGTTGAGACAACCCAGGGAAGAGGCGCCGGCGAGAGCGGCTTGCATCGCAGCGCGCAGTTCGTCGACCGCCACTCGGCCATCGTTGTTGCAATCGCCAGGGCATGCGGCGCTGGCCAGGCGCGCGGCCATGCAGACGATGGCGTAGACAACAAAGACCAAGGGACCGCTTACACGCCCCCCCCTGGGTCCGACCTTGCCACAACGTCGCTTGGCTATTCCGATCGACGCCCTTCGAGACGTGGCCTGAGAAAACGGCCGCTCCTCAGGGCGAACGGGTTTCATTCTGGGCGATCCAAACACAAACCGTTCGTGCTGAGTACAACTCCCCGTAAGTCCATGCCCAGTTGGATGGTCGATCCTTGAACCTACGGAAACTCCACCATGAAGAGCATGAAGTTCATGAAGAGAGGTCGCTCCTCGGGCTTCATGGCCTTCATGCTCTTCATGGTGACCATTCTGCCTGGCTGTTCGTTTCCCGGTTCCTGGCATTGAGATTGGTGGTAGCCGGTCTTGCATCTGAGCAGGAACTTCTGGGGAGCTGTACTGAGGAGGCGCTGTCATTTCGGGCGCCATCTCGAAGCGCCAATCTGCAGGACTGTTCCACAGCGCGGCCTCGTGGCCGCAACCAAAGTCTGAAGGGCCGGAGCGGGCCGCGCAGGCAGTAGGCTGTAGACTGGAGGCCGTAGGTCGGAAGTCGGCGGTTCCATCACTTCCGTCCTACGGTCTACAGCCTCCGGTCCACGGCCTGGAAATCTTGAACGGCGTTCAAGA
>CAZGSN010000428.1:0-18394 GCA_964528465.1 uncultured Binatia bacterium (SeqCode) | reverse complement strand
CCGAACTGCGTACGGCCGTTGACGCCACTCTTCTGGGGCAAGCCCATCTCCTGCTGCTTTCAGGAGAGCCCGGGATAGGAAAAACGCGTCTGGCAAAGGAGGCGAGCCGATACGCGGAACAGCTCGGGCATTTGGTCCTCTGGGGGCGATGCTGGGAAGATGCGGGGGTGCCGGCTTTCTGGCCGTGGACACAGATCTTACGGCCGTTGCTGATTGAGGGGGTGCGGTTTGCCGAGCGGAGTATGGCCCCGCAGCCGCTCGCGCTGGTCGTGGCGGAGTTGCTCAGTGTACCCGAAGGAGGATCTGATTCGCTGCAGCGCCTCGATGCACCAGCCGCTCGCTTCGCTTTGTTCGAGGCGGTGTTGCAGGTGTTGCAGCAGTGTGCGGCTGTAAGGCCGCTGCTGTTGGTGCTCGACGATCTGCATGCGGCCGACGAGGCTTCGTTACAGTTGCTGCGTTTTGTGGGGCGTGCTCTGCCGGCTGCCCGGCTGTTACTTCTGGCTACCTACCGAGAATACGAAGCGCAGCAGAGTCCGCAAAGAGCCGACTTGATTGGAGCGATCGTTCGCAGTGGCAAGACGCTACCGCTCGCCGGGCTTAGCCAGGTTGGAGTCGAGTTGCTCTTGCAATCGCATCTGCCGATGCAGCCGCCCGCCGAGTTGGTGGCGGCGGTTTATCGAGCGACGGACGGCAACCCCTTTTTTGTCGACGAGGTAGCGCGCTTGCTTTCAGGCCATGTCAATCAGGACGCGCACAGACCACTGCTTGCCGCCGCAGTGCGCATTCCCCACGGGGTACGCGCGGCAATCCGAGAACGTTTGGCTCTGCTTGCCGCGCCTTGCCGCGAGCTGCTGCGCATTGCTGCAGCAATAGGTCGGGAGTTCGACATGGCGCTGCTGCCGAGCGCCAGCGGTTTAGGGGTAGCGGAGGTCTCCCATGCGCTGGAAGCCGGCGTGGCTAGCGGCACCGTGGAAGAAATTCCCGGCACGGTGGACCGCTATCGCTTCGTGCATGGGCTGATTCGTGACGTGCTCTACGAGGAGATTGCGGCGGCGGCGCGACCACAGGTTCACTTGCGCATTGCCAATGCCATGTTGGAACTTGGCCACGGATACGCGGAGTCGCAGGTGGATGAGCTGGCGCGCCACTTCTTGCAAGTTGCCGCAACCGGGTATGCCAAGCAGGCGGTTGCATATGCGAAACGGGCAGCAGAAAGCGCTGCAGGGCGTATGGCATATGAGGATGCCGCGGTGCAGTACGAGCGTGCCTTGCAAGCACTTGCCTACGACCAGCCACTCGACGCGGCTATGCAGTGCGAACTGCTGCTTGGGCTCGGAAGCGTACAGCGAGCTGTTGCCGATGCGCGGGGACGGCATAGCTTTGAAACCGCGGCCGCGGTGGCCCGCGGTCATCTGGCTGCCCAGGGGCAGTGTTTCGCGAAATTGCTGGCGAGAGCCGCGCTAGGCTTCGCGGATCACGCGCTGGGTATGCCAATCACGGTACCGGAAGCGCGCACGGTCGAGCTACTCGAAGAAGCTCTGGCTTCTCTGAGCCACGACGATTCGGAGCTGCGGGCCAAGCTTCTCGGGCGCCTATCGATGGAAACTAGCGTCGCCTACGATCGTGAGCGCAGTCACAAGTTAAGCCGCGCCGCCGTGGAAATGGCGCGGCGTGTCGGGCAGCCGACAACCTTGGCGGCGACCCTGAGCTATCGCCACTTTGTTTTGTGGCGCATGGATCTCCTAGCAGATCGTCTTGGCCTTACGACTGAGATCATTCAGCTCGCCGAGCTGTGCGGTCACCAGGAACTCGCTCTCCAGGGCCGCTCGTGGCGGGTAGTCGACTTGATTGCCCTTGGCAATGGCCAACGCTTCGACGAAGCCCTGGTTGTTCAGGCACAGGCCGCAGAAGCCCTGCGCCAACCGCGCTATCTGTGGATGACATGGAATCTGCGGGCTCTGCGGGCACTCTGGCGTGGCGAATGGCAGGAGGCGGAAGATCTCGCGCAGCAGGCCTTGTCGATTGGCCAGGCAACCGGCGATCCAACGCCGGCAAACAACATGGTGGCGCAGATGTTTTTGGTCCGAAGGGAACAAGACCGTCTGCAAGAAGTGGAATCCGTGCATCGCTTCTACGCGGAAGCATACGCCGGCAGCCCCTCGCCTCATGCGACGTTGGCGCTTCTTTTTGCGGACCTCGATCGCCGCGATGAAGCCAGGCGGGAACTGGAAGTGCTTGCCGCGGGTGGATTCGAGCGTCTGCAGCGGGAGCATCGGGTAGGCATCCTGCCGTTCTTGGCCGAGGCGTGTTTCTACCTCGGCGATTCCGAGCGCGCTGCCGCGCTGTATCCTCTGCTGCTGCCGTTCTCCGATATCAACGTTCCGTACGGCGCTGCGGCCTGCTTTGGGGCCGGTGCCTATCCGCTCGCTCTTCTCGCGGAAACCATGGGAGACGCCGAGGCGGCACAGGGACATTTCGCAAACGCCGTCATACGCAACCGGCGCATGCAGGTGTGGCCTTGGCTGGCCCGATCCTTGTTTGCTTACGCACGTTTCTTGCGCAGTGCGCAGGGCAGGCAGTGGAATCGGGACACCGTTGCGGAGGAGCTGCTGCGCGAGGCAACGGCAATAGCCGCGGATCGGAAAATGACACGACTCGCCCGGGAGATTGCACGGTTCCAGGAAGGCGTAGCTGGCACCGAGAATGCAACCGAGAATGCAAAAGACGCGGGATCGATGCAGCCGGTGAGCGCGGATGTATGGCAATTGCCTTCAGCAAATAGGGTGCAGTTCCTGCGCCGCGGAGAATTCTGGTGTGTTGGCGGTGCTACGGCTTCTGCCCTACACCTCCGCGATTGCAAGGGCGCCCGCTACCTCGCGCATTTGCTGCATCATCCGGGGCGCGAATTCCATTCCACCGACCTTGCCCTCCTGGATGCGCCGGAGGACGCTGCCGCGCAGTTCTGCGGACGCGATGCCGACTCAGCGCCGGCGTTGGATCGGCGAGCCAAGGATGCCTATCGGAAGCGCCTTGCAGCTCTGCGCGAGCAACAGCAAGAAGCCAGTTGGTTTCAAGACCAGCAGCGCGCCAGCCGACTCCAAGAGGAAATCGATATCTTATCGCACGAATTGGCCCGCGCCGTGGGCTTGCACGGTCGTGACCGCAGCGCCGGCACCTTCGCGGAACGATCGCGGCTCAACGTTACCCGTGCCATCAAGAGCGTGATTCGGCGCGTGAAGGCGGCCGACAGCAGCCTGGGCCGCTACTTGGAAACCACAATTCGCACAGGAGCGTTCTGCAGCTACACGCCAGACCCGCGCCTGCCGATGCAGTGGGAGCTGTGAGGTGGGCCGGGTGAGGGGGTGCTGGAGTGCTGAAGTGCGGGGGTGCTGACGTTCTGAAGTGCGGAGGTTCCGAAGTGCCGAGGTTTCGAAGCGCTGGGCTTTGCACGCCAAATCGTTCCTACACTAGACGCGGGCCGAGGCCCGTCTCCATCTGAAATCGATCAATGTTTACAAGCAATGGAGAGGCCGCGCCCCCGCGGAGCATAAGCTGGATTGCCCGCCCAAGCGATTTGGCGTGCAATGCCGAAGTGCTGGGGTGTGGGATCCGAGAAGTCGGAGGTTTCGCCTTCGATGTCGGAGCCTTAGGGAACCTCTGCACAAGTAGCCATGCAAACCAGATCGGGGTCGGAATCGGTATCGGGATCGGAATCGGCCGCGACAAAGGCGGGGAGATACCGCGTGAAATGAGATCGATACCGATTCCGATAGCGACCCCGACCCCGAAGGGAGGCGACTTGCACGGACTTGTGCAGAGGTTCCTTAGAAGCTCAGCACCGCAGAACGCCCGAACCGGAGAACCTCAGCACCCGCGAACCACAGCACTCCCGCAGCCCAGCACCCGCGCACCTCATCCCCCGTAGAAGGTCTTCTCTCCGAGATCCTTTAGCCACAAGGTGGCATCGTCGGCACGGCCGTTTGGCTCCTGCGCGACGCCAGCGTCGACGACCTCGCCGATCATGATCGAGTGATCCCCGCGTTCGACACACTCCACCAGCTTGCATTCGACGTATGCAGGAGTGCTTTGCAGAAGGGGTGTTCCGAGGGTGCCCTTGCGGAAGGGCTCGCCGGAGACGGTGTCTCCGTCACGCTTTGCCGGCTTGAAGAAGGCAAAGGCTTGTGCCTGCTGGCCTTTCCCTAGAACGTTCAACGCGAAGGCTTTGCTTTGCTTGATAATCGCGTGCACGTTGGAGTCGGCTTTGACACCAACCACAACCAGCGGCGGTTCGAATGAGGCTTGCGTCACCCAGTTCACCGTTGCCGCTCCCACCTCACCTTCGTGGGATTCTGCCGTCAGCACATAGAGCCCATAGGGAATCATCCTGAGTGCTGTTTTCTTTGCTGCTGTGTCCACTGCTGGTTCTCCTTCTTCCATTTCTAGCGAGCCGATGGAACTCGGCGCGCCGCGAGCGCGTTTACAGTAGGGCGAGAATTGGGTCTAGCTGCTTGCGGATATTTCCGATTGTGCCTGGCCTGCGGATCGTCGCGGCCTACCAGCGAGTGTCGACATCCGCATACCGCCGTCTCAGTCGATCGGGGGTGAGAAGGAACCAGCCCTGCTCCTGAGCGGTCGCGATCAGGATTCGATCGCAGGGGTCCGCATGCAACGGTGGGAGCTGCGTGGAGCGCCCTGCAATTGCTCCTGTAACGGGGCATTCGATGAGTTGGTGCGAAGCCAGTGCCTCTCGGTACCAAGTGATTGGGTCCAGCGGCTCGCGAGCGACAAAGGTGGGAGATACCGCGTGAAATGAGATCGATACCGATTCCAATAGCGACCCCGACCCCGCAGGGAGGCGACGTGTACGGACTTGCGCCGAGGTTCCTTAATCATGTCGCACAGCCCTGGTGTTGTGTGCGGCTGGGCCGTTGCTTGACTTGGGGAAGGCTCGGCAGATAGACCAGGCCGCGCTTGTCGAGCGGAATGGCGGGATGCGGAAAGGCTTGGGATATGCGCTCATGGCGCCAGGCATGTGGTTCCAAGCGGAGCACGTTACGGACGGTATGTTCTCATGACGATGAGCGCTAGGCGCAGGGTCGCCATCACCGGCCTGGGTTTGATTTCTCCTCTTGGTAACGACGTTGTTTCCAACTGGAAGGCAGTTATTGGCGGGCAATCGGGCATCGGCAGCATCACGCGCTTTGACGCAACCCCCCTGCCGGTGCGTATTGCCGGCGAGGTACGTGGGTTCGATCCGGCGCAGTACATCGAGAAGAAAGAAATCAAGAAGATGGACGCCTTCGTCCACTATGCGGTCGCGGCGGCGCAGATGGCTGTCGACGATGCGAGCGGTGCGTTGCGTGGCGTCGATCCCGATCGTGTGGGCGTGATCTTCGGCGTCGGCTTTGGCGGCATTGGTTCCGTGGAAGAGACTGCAGTCGGTTTCTTGCAGTTAGGCATGCGTAAGGTTTCGCCCTTCTTCATTCCGCGTGTGATAGCGAACATGGCCCCGGCGCACGTGGCCATGCGTTTTGGCTGCCGCGGCATCAACTACTCGGTGGCGAGTGCTTGCGCGTCGGGCGGGCATGCTTTGGGTGAGGCAGCGCGCATGATTCGCGACGGGACGCAGGATTTGGTCTTGGCGGGCGGTGCGGAAGCCCCGGTTACGCCTTTGGCGGTTGGAGGCTTTGCCGCCATGCGTGCGTTGTCGACGCGCAACCATGACCCGCAGCGCGCCAGCCGTCCCTTCGATCGTGATCGTGATGGCTTTGTCGTTGCCGAAGGAGCGGCTGTCCTAGTCCTCGAGCCGCTGGAGGTTGCAAGGGCGCGTGGGGCGCGTGTTTATGCCGAGTTGGTTGGCTCGGCGGCGACGGCGGATGCCTACCACATTACCGCCCCAGAGCCCGAAGGAAGGGGAGCGGCCACGTGCATGCGGCTCGCTCTGGCCAGCGCTGGCTTGCTGCCGCAAGAAGTCGGCTACATCAATGCCCACGGCACCTCGACGCCCTACAACGACGCCAACGAAACGGCGGCGATCAAGGCGGTGTTCGGTGCCCGTCGCGTTGCCGTGAGCTCAACGAAGTCCATGACCGGGCACACTTTGGGTGCGGCGGGAGCAATAGAAGCAGCCTATACGGCCCTGGCTATCTTTCACGGCCAGATTCCACCCACCATCAACTATGAGAACCCGGACCCAGTGTGTGACTTAGACTACGTGCCCAATGTCGCACGGAATCAGAATGTGAAGGTTGCGCTGTCCAACTCCTTTGGCTTCGGCGGGGCCAACTCTTGCCTCGTGTTACGCGCCTCGGGGGAGGAATGAAGAAATCCGCCAAGGCGAGTGGGGCAGAAGAAGGCCTGTTTGCCCGTCGCCTCTTGGTGGTTGCCGGCAAGGGAGGCGTGGGCAAGACCACGGTCGCCTGTGCCCTGGCCTTGGTTGCTAGCCGGCTCGGCAAGCGCACGTTGGTCGCGGAGGTGGACGGTGTCGGCCGCGCGGCGCTCTTGTTGGGTGCTTCGCCGCAGGCACTAGGGGAGGCCAGCGAAGTGCGGCCGGGTCTATTTGTGATGTCGGTCGATGGCAGTACGGCGCTGCAAGAGTACTTGGCTCTAATCGTTCCCATCAAGCGCCTCCTTAGTGCTGTGTTTTCCAGTCGCATCTACCAATATTTCGTCGCGGCCGCGCCTGGCCTCAAAGAGCTGATGACGATTGGAAAGATCTGGTACGAGGCGGAGAGGACGGACGAGGCTACAGGTAGGCGTTTGTGGGATCTGGTAATCCTTGATGCCCCAGCGACCGGCCACGGCATGCAGTATTTAGGGATGCCGATTGCGGCCCATGAGGTGTTTGGGTCTGGACTGGTCGGTCGCGAGAGCCAGCGTCTTGTGGATCTGCTCACCGATCCGGCCCGCACGGCGCTCGTGCTTGTAACAACAGCAGAAGAAATGCCGGTCAACGAAACCATCGAAATGTACCAGAAGGTGACCAACGATCTGCACATTCCTCTCGGGCCGCTGGTTGTAAACCGCCTACACAGAACGGATCTCGAGGCGGCTGATGTCGATCTGCTCCGCAGCGGGATTCGCGACCAGGCGGGAATACAAGAGCGGGCGCTATTGGAAGAGGTGGCGATACGTGCCGAGGAGGAGCTTGGCTGGGCCGAGATCAATCGCATCTACCTGCAGCGACTCAACCAAGAGGTGGGGGCGGAGATCGCCGAGCTTCCGTACCTGTATTCGGAGGAGTTTGGCCAAGAGGAGATTCGCGGTATCGCCAATCTCTTGCAATTGCGGCTTTTGGGGCATGAAGGCAAAAAGGCACAGCGAAGCCGCGCTTGATGCGGTACTCAACCGCCATCGCATCGTAATTTGTGCGGGTAGCGGTGGTGTGGGAAAGACGACGACGGCAGCGTCGCTCGCGGTGCGTGCGGCACTGGGCGGCCGACGTACTATTGTGCTGACCATCGACCCGGCCAAGCGTCTGGCTAATTCGCTTGGCATCACGACGCCTAGCGCCATGGGCCAGGCGACCAGCGTGGATTCGCTGCCGCCGGGGATGCTGTCGGCGATGATGCTTGATCAAAAAGGAGCGTGGGACGCGTTGGTCGAACGTCACGCCCCCACGGCGGAGATTCGCGACCGCATCACTTCCAACCGTTTTTACCAGCACCTCTCGCAGAGCTTTGCCGGGTCGCAGGAATACATGGCGATCGAACAGCTTTGCGATCTCTACGACAGCAACCGCTACGAGCTGATCGTGGTAGACACGCCGCCGACGCGGCATGCGCTGGACTTCCTGGAGGCGCCGCAGCGCCTTGCGGACTTTCTTGATCGCAACGTCATCAAGTGGTTCGTGAAGCCGTATTTCTCGGCCAGTTGGGCGACCATGCGCTTGGTGAATCGCAGTGTCGGCTTCCTTTTTAAACGTCTCGAGGATGCCACGGGTATATCGGCGCTAGTCGAGGTCTCGGAGTTCTTCACGTCGATGAGTGGCCTGTTCGAGGGCTTTGAACCGCGCGTGCGCCGTGTCGACAAACTCTTGCGCTCGAACGAGACGGCCTTTGTGCTGGTTGCCTCTCCGGAGGAGCAGGTGCTGCGCGAGGCGGAGTACTTCTGCAGTCGCGTGCAGGATCTGGGGATCCCTCTGAAGGCCGTGGTTTTCAATCGAGTGCATCGCGACTGTGGACAAACGCAAGGCGCGGGGGGCATGGCGCCACTCGCAGACCTACTCCTGCGGGCGGTTGGTGACGCCAGCATTGCAGCTCGTCTGCGGCGTAACTTCGAGCGCTATGAGAGCTTGGGGCGTGGTGATGCGGTACGTTTAGAGGCCTTCCGCGCCCAGATTGCGCGGGTGGTTGCCACCGCGGAGGTACCGAATTTCAACGCCGACATTCACAGCGTCAGCGGTCTTAGCCGCATGCACCCATACCTGTTTGAGGGTGGAAATAGCGACTAGTTGAAGAGGGCCCGGCGCCCCCTTCGACAGGTTGGCAGTGTCGTGTTTTGAGGACCATTGTCGCGGCTAGGTGACAGTGGCAGGGCAGGTGGCAGAACAGGAAACGGCGTGCTTGGCCAGGTCAACGTTGGTATTCGGCTTGCTCTGTGTGAGAGTACATGGGTGGTCTGCTCACTGCCCCCGCAGTCCACCCTCGACGGAATGGGCGGGAGGGAAACCTTCAACGTGCATCCAGCCGCCTCGCACGATTCTCCGAGAGGAGCGCCCATTTCCGGTAACTTTTGGCGCGATCTCCCCCTGTATTCGCTTCCATCAACTTTGACATTGGTATACGGTCTGCCCATCTTACTTATTGGAGGACCACAATATGGCTGAAGATCTCAGGTTGCAGGATCTGATGAAGCGCGAGCGTAGCGCGAGCCGCTTGATGAACGTAAAGATTCCTGCCTACGTCGGTGACGCGATCGAGCGCCTGGCGACCGAGGTTGGCGCCTCGAAGACGGAGGTGGTGATCGCGCTTCTGAATGAAGGCTTGGCTGTTTCCGAAACGGCAGTCAAGACGTGGCGCGAGCAGAAGGGTCCAAAAGGCCCAAAGCGTTAGGCTCTAGGTGGGTTTGGCAGGGAGCGGTGATCCACTCCCTGCCTGCTTTGCTCTTGCCCGGCCGAGCAATTGTCTGTCTCAGCAGTAGTGACTGCGTCGCTTTACTGCCAGCTCCCGTTCTAGATAGAAAATCTCTACACGCTCGAACTGGTCTCCTTTGCGAGCGAATTTGTGTCCACGTAGGATGGTGGACAGTACGCCGAGATCTTCGCGACCCGGGAATTCACGTTTCCCACGAATCTCGGTTGCCGCGAATACGGTGTCACCAGCAAAGATCGGTGCCGTGTGCCGCCCGGTGATGTAGAGCAAGTCACTGAGGGCGTTATCTGCTACATCTGGACAAGAGAGTCCTAGGCACAAGTTGAACGGAATACCCCCGAATACGATCAACTGGCCGCCGAGAAACTTGTCTGGACTCTGATCGATCATCGTCTGGTTGCAGTGCACCTGGGATGTATTATCGAGGGTTGCAGTCCATGCCACGTGCTCGGGCGTGACAACGCGACCGCGCCAATGTTCCAGTACGTCCCCAACGGTAAAATCCTCGTAGTAGGTGTCTGGGCTGGTGAGGTGAGCAAGCTCGCCGTACCGCCGTTTTGCGTCGTACCCGGGTAGCTCGACAGTGCACGCAATATCGCTGGGCGTGGCCACGCCCTCCGAGAGTTTGGCCGATGGGTCGCCCTTCCAGACCTGAACTTTGCGCTCATAGGTGAGGACGACGGCACCATCTTGATTGCGGCCAGTGGTTTGCACGTGGACAACGCCTAGGGTTGGCTCCTTGGAGGAGGCACGTACTCCAAGAACTGTCGACTCCGCTTCGATGGTATCGCCGATGTATACCGGGGCGCCGAAGCGCATATTGATGTATTCGAGATTGGCGCGGGCGTTTTCGGAGATGTCCTCGACGCTCTGGCTAAAGACAATGGCCATGGCGAGACCCGGCGGTGCAACCATATCGCGATATCCGTAACGCTGGGCGTAACGGCGGTTCTTGCTGAGAGGGTTGGTGGTCATCGCGAACTCGGTGAACGCATTGAACAAGCCCTCGGTAAGCGTCTTGCCCACCTTATGGCGAAATACGTGACCGACCTGGAAATCCTCCAGGAAGTTGCCTTTTTTCTTTTTGATTACAGCCATTTTGTTGATCCCTAGGGTTGCGTTTGCGAAGGCCGGCGGTGTAGCCAAGCCTTTGCCTGGCTGTCAACGGTTTGGCTTGGCGATGCGGTGGTGCAAGCGCGCCTGCCGTCTCTAGAGCAGATTACGAAAGGCAGTGGCCAAGGGTGAGCGGCGAAGCGGTGGTGGGATCAAAACGGGCGCAGCTACGTTCCATAGTAGGAGTGGCGGACGCGGTCCTGCGGGTAGCCGACGGGATCGTGGATGTGGCGAGGGCGTTGGCCGAGACGGCACCGCGCCCGCGCGGCGAGCCGTATTTCGGCCTGGATGTGCAAGCGGACTACGATCTGAGCAGTGTGGATGTTCTGACGGCGCGAGGGATGTTCCGCAAGTACGAGCTGGCCTTGGAGCTTGATTGCGGACTTGGCGGGCGTGCTCGCTGGCTTGCCAGCCGGGCTGGTTGTCGGGTTGTCGGGGTCGATGGCCTTGCGGCTATGGTGCAAGCCGCGGACGAGCTGTGCCGCCGAGCCCACATGTCGACACAGGTGAGTTATGCGGCCGGACTTTCCGGGGCGCTGGGCTTCAGCGCCGAATCGTTCACGCAGGTGTGGCTATTCGACGCCGAACTCGATGACAGCTTCTTTGCGACGGCGAACGAAGCCATGCGAGTTCTCCGCAAGGGCGGCCGCTTCCTCTTTCAGATCGATGCCGGCAACCAAGCAGTCTTGGCGGTTATGCCGCGTCTGCAAGCCCTCGGCGCTGCGGATCTCGAGGTTCGCGAGGTGAGATTATCCGAGCTGTCTGCTCTGGCGCGGCGCGGGCGTGCCCAGTTGCAGCAGGCCATGCAGCGCTGTTGGCCGGAGGCGCGAATCTGCGAGAGCCTTTGGGAGCGGCGCCAGCAGCGTGTCGCGGTTCAAGTTCTTGGGCGGCGGCCGACATGACGCCTACGGATAAGCCAAGAACGCCCTCGCTGCACAGCAGCTTCTATTTGATCGCGCTGACGGCAATGTGGGCAGCGCTTTCGTTCCATTGGACGGTGCTGACCAACAACATCATCCCTACCCGAGTCTTGAATTTTGCCACGGAGGCGACCAAGGGGTCGGCGCTTGGCTTGGTTACGGTGCTCGGTGCCATCGTCTCGATGCTGACCGGCCCGATTGCCGGTGTGCTCAGCGATGAGTCGAGGTGGCGCTGGGGGCGCCGCCGGCCGTTCCTAGTGGCTGGGATTCTTTTGAACTCCGTGGCGTTGTTTTCTCTGATTGGGGCGCGCAGCTTTGCCGGGTTCGTAGTGTCGTTCCTGGCAGTGCAGTTTTCGCTCAATCTCGCCAGCTCCCCTTACACGGCGCTGCTGCCGGATCAGGTAGCCGACATGCAAAAGGGCAGGGCGACTGGGTTCGCAGGATTCGCCGACGTGCTTGGACGTCTTGTTGGCGCAATTGTGGGGGGCTTTGCCGTATCTTTGCCGATCCTGGCGGCCTGGGTCGGGAACCTCTTGCCGTTTCTGCCGCAACATCTCCGTGTCGACCCGATGCTGCCGCTCATTCTACTCACCGCGGCCATCTTGCTGGGCACCATGCTGTTTACCGTTACCTATGTGCGTGAGCCCATACCAGCGGCGGATCGGCAGCGGTCTGCACACGGGCTGCTGCGCCGGGCCTACGTATTCGATGTTCGAGCGGAAGCCAGCTTCAGTTGGCTTTTGGCATCGCGTGCCGTCAACATGCTTGCCATCAATACGCTGACTACGTTCTTGCTGTACTACGTGAACGACTACCTTGGGGTCGGTGATATCCACGAGGCCAACATCAAGCTCGGCTATCTATTCGCCGCTTCGTCTCTTACTACCTTGCCGAGTTCGTTGCTTGTCGGATACCTGATCGACCGTCATCAGGAGCGCAAGCGCTGGGTAGTGGCGTCTGCCATTGGCCTAGCCTTGGTAAGCGTTGCGTTCGTGGTAACCCATGCCTTCAACGTGGCATTGATTGTCGGCGCCCTCTTTGGGCTTTGCTACGGCGCCTACTTCACCGCCGATTGGGCGCTGGCGTTGACGCTGCTGCCGAAGGGAGATGAGGCAGCCAAGTATATGGGAATCTGGGGAATCGCCGGTACGTTTCCGCAGGTGCTGGCCCCGGGGATCGGCGGTATCCTGCTCGACACGTTCAACGGAATCCACCACAACCTTGGCTACCCGGTCGTTTTCTTCACCGTAGTTGTGTATTTGATCATCGGCACAAGCCTGCTCTTCAAAGTAGAGGAGCCGGTAACTGCGACCCAAGGTGATGACTAGTTCGCAGAAGATCGAGCGTGGAAGAGGCAGGATCGAACGGCGGCGCGGCCTGCTGTCGCGTTGCATACGCGTGCTGGCGGTGGCGTGTCTGCTGCCATGGATGCCGTCACCCTCTAATGCCGCACATCTCGAGTGCTCCAAGGTGATCTCGGCGCTGGCGCGCGAGAAGCGTGCCTCGGCCGGAGGTGCGAGCGATCTGTCGAAGCTCGCCAAGGAGATGGGCACGAGCATCGCATGGATCGAGCACTGCATGCGCACCTATGGCAGGCGGCCGCGACGGCCCGGGTTGGAGAGTGCCGAGGGGCGGGAGAATCGTTTGGAGGCCCTGGAGATCTTCGAGCCGGAGGAGCCGATGGAGTCGGAGGATCGTGGCGTCTTAGAACTGCCGCGGATCAAGGATCGACAGCCGAAAATTCGAGCGAAGCCAAAAACGGGTGATGCAGCGGCGGACGACTAAAGGAACAGCCCCCGAGAGACCCGACGGGTCGGTGTGGGGATAGTGGCAACGAGACTTTGTCAGGAGTGATAATGGCACTGTTGGTACTGGTTCGACACGGGGAGTCACAGTGGAATTTAGAGAACCGTTTCACGGGGTGGGTCGACGTTCCGCTGACCGAAAAGGGCAAGCAGGAAGCGAGACGCGCCGGCGAACTACTCCGTGACCGAAAATTCGACGTCGCCTACACGTCGGTCTTGCAGCGCGCCAATCAGACTCTGGAGATTATTCTCGAGGTAATCGGCCAAGCGACTCTGCCGGTGTACAAGGACCAAGCCCTGAACGAACGTCACTACGGCGATCTGCAGGGTCTCAACAAGGCCGAGACAGCAGAGAAGTTCGGTAAGGAGCAGGTGCACATCTGGCGGCGCAGCTACGATGTCGCTCCGCCGGGTGGCGAAAGTCTCAAGGATACTGCCGCCCGCACCCTGCCGTACTTCCAGGCCCACATCGTTGCAGATCTCAAGGCCGGGAAGAATGTGCTGGTTGCAGCGCACGGCAACAGCTTGCGCTCGATCGTCATGCACCTCGATGGCCTAAGTAGGGAACAGGTTCTTGAATTGAATCTCGCTACCGGGGTACCCATCGTATACGAGCTCGGGCCAGACATGGCGATTCTGTCGAAACGCGTGCTCGTCGCGTAGCCGCCGGCAACAAGTCGGGCTAGTCGGGTAACCTAGCCGGTCGAGAGGGGGTTTTTGCCTCTCCAATCAGGTGTAGTGATCGTGTCGAAGCGCGGGCAGTAATCTTTCGTATCTGGTGGCGCCTTTATGCATCCTTGGGGGCAAAACTCGCAAGAATTTCATTGCGCCCGGCGCACTTGCCGTGGTAGACCCGCGCAAAAATTTCGAGCCCGCTGAGCGCCATTATGGCGGCGTCCTTGGGCGGAGGGACGGGAGCACTAGATCAGATGATGATGCGGTCTATCGTCGAAGATGTCTCGCCAGTACGTTCTCGTGCAACGATCAAGCCGGAAGAGAGGCTCTTACTTGCGGTTCTTGAATCGGCCTACTGGGATCTGCAAAGCCAGGATCCGGGGAAGCGCAAGACAGCTCTGAATTACTTCCTCGATGATGGCGAGGAACACGCCTTTAGCTTCCTCTCGATCTGTCAGCATTTCAGTTGGTCCGCGACATCCATTCGTACCCAGTTGAGCGGGCTGCTCGATTCTCCGGACGTTGGAGTCGAAGTCTGGGCCGCCACGATGCCGAAACGGGCCTACGCTCGAGCCTAGACTACGGATCAATCGCCTGACCGGCAGATCGCTTCATTAAGCACAACATGGCGGACGCCGCCGCAGGTTGGCGCGCTATGGCAACGGGTAGGGGCGGGCAAGCACAATCTGGCCCTTAGCGTTAACGACGTAGATCATCACTGTGTCGAAAGGCGCAGTTCCGGGGGGGTGGTCGATACTGGCATGGATGCGAGTCCAGCTCGACGTGAGCGTTGCCTGATATCCAGCGCCGGGGGTGCTCCCGCGAAAGTGTCCTCCCGTGGTTATTGCCGCGTGGGCACCTTGCGGCCACGCCGCCCAGACTCTGGGCGATACCTGGTCGTTGCGTGCGACTACAAACACCCAGGCGTCCATACTTCCTGGTGCGTTGATACGAAGCTGTACGCTGACGTTGAGGCGCTCCATGTCCG
Source organism: uncultured Binatia bacterium (SeqCode) (assembly GCA_964528465.1). Taxonomy (GTDB): domain Bacteria; phylum Desulfobacterota; class Binatia; order HRBIN30; family HRBIN30; genus CAZGSN01. Next base: position 3,801 of record CAZGSN010000428.1, on the reverse strand, counting down.
AACTCTTCTCATGCCTTGGCGAAAAGCTATCGCTTTCCACCAGCGCCAAGGTGCCCGCCTGGGTACTCTCCCCCGAGCCCTCTGCTTCCTGGTTCGGATGATTTGTGCTGACGAAGGTCAGGTACCCTAGCCCAGCTACCACAGAAATCAGGGCTGAGTAGGCAAGCGAGCTGAGAAGCCGTCGCGTCGGTGTTGGCCCAGCGGTGGACATGTTCGGCAGAGGTAACGAACGCGTAGCCTAATGTCCAAGACAGGCGCCCGAAGTTGGTGCGTGGCGTGGAAGGGGTCCGTGTCCGTGCGCTGGTCCGCACCGCCGCCGGCCGCTCGTTTGCTCGCGCAGACTTGCCTGGAAACGGAAGTACCGCGGTGGTGGGCGCCACCGCGGTACCGGTCACCTTCGTGACCCAGGAGAGGAGAGGAGGGGAGCGTGGGCAGGCTTTATGCCCGCCCACGCGGGCAGGCACGGAGGGGGGATCCGCGCGCTACTTGCAGGCTAAGACGAAACGAATCGAAGAAAAATTCAAACAATCTTCCAGGGCCGGGAGAGTGACGTGGGTGTGCGACAAATTTGTTGGGAGGCAAGCTTCCACCATCCACGCGCTCACGCGCGCGGCTACACGGAGCCGGCGAAGACACAGGAGCCGCGGCCGTGAGGCCGTGGACCTCGGATGAAGGCCAACAAATTTGACGCACGCGCGAGTGACGCCTACGTTCGCTCGAAGCTTGCTCGGGTGCAACAGGCTATGTAGTTTCGCAAGATGAACGCGTGGGGATTCTTGCAAGCGATGATCCGATGTCTGATTGTTGGTTCTCTCAGCGGCTGCGTGTTGAGCCGCGTGCAAGTGGATCACCCGCTGGACGAAGCGAAGGTGGCGACGTTGCAGCGGGGCACAACGACCAAGGCAGAGGTGTTGGCCCTGTTCGGGCCGCCGCAAGAGATCGACGGACGAGAGTTGACGATCATGGGCGTGTCGGCAGACGCGTTGATCACCGGCCGTGCCACGAAGTTACCGCCCGAGCGCTTGGTGACGGCACGCTACTTCCGGTACACCCATTTCCGAGCCAACGTCTTCGGAACCATTTTGGTCGTCTTCAATTTCTTCGACTTCGACGTGAAGCGAGACGGCCTGGTTATCTTTTTCGATGGCGACGATAAGGTCGAGGACTTCGCCATCCGTCGCGATACCGACGAGCTACGTAGGTTGGGGCCATTGCTGAAGTGAAACAAGCCAAGCTACGCATGGAGGCGGAACCTGGCCCGTCAGAATCTGACCGTTCGGAGAAGGCTGTCGTGGTGCCGACATTGTCGCTGGCGCTTTGCTTCGTCGCCATCGTGGCATTGTGCCTGAGCGGCTGTACTATTGGCCGCTACTATTATGGCGTGCCGATACAGGGCGATCCGGCGCAGATCCACGAGGGTACGACGTCGCGCGCCGACGTCCTGCGCTTGTGCGGCCCACCCTTTCAAATTGTGCACCAAACCAACGGTGATGCCTTCGTCTACAAGTACGAGCAGCAGAATACTTCCACCCTGCAGTTGCGCGATCCCATCACCGGGACCACCTGGTTCACCTACACGCGGCAGTTTGACCGCCGCGACGCCCTGGTCGTGTTCTTCGATTTCACCGGCGTCGTGCGCGGCGTGGCCATGGATCGTGACGTCGATGATATGCCGGCTCTCTAGGAGCTGGCAGTACCCATCCAAGCGACCATGTTCGTCAGGCCGAGAGCCCTGGAGCGCTTCGTGAGCGTTGAACCTGATGCGCCCTTTGGAATTCCAGGGCACGCTCGATTCCGCTTTCGAGGGAAACGCGCGGCTGCCAATGGGCGAGCATGCGGTCGCATTGCCCGACCCGCCAGAACACGCCTTCTGGTTTGCTTGGGTCGTTGATGACGGGGGCCGAGTGTCCCCCGATTCTTGCTGCCAGGGTGGCCAACTCGCGAAAGCTGGTAGCGACGCCGCTACCCAGGTTCAGAGCCTCGGCCGGTTGCAGGCGGTTGCATGTGGCGAACACTGCCTCCACGACATCGTCGATGTGCAGGAAGTCGCGCACTTGATCGCCGCTACCCCACACGACCAAGGGCGATTCCTTTTTTACGACGCGCTGGATGATGCGGGGAAACGGGTACGACAAGTCTTGATCCTCGCCGTAGCCCGAGAACGGGCGGTAGATCGCCACGTCCAGGCCATACGTGTCGGCGGCGTGATGTGCCAGGTACTCGCCGCTCAGCTTAGACCAGCCGTAGGTCATGTCAGGCACGCCAATGGAGTCGTGAAAGCTGAGCAACGCCTCGGGTAACCTTTGGTGGTTTTCGCGCGTCTGCAAGCTGATGGGGTAGACGGCCGAGGAACTAAAGTAGACAAGCTTGCGCGGCAGGGGCTTGGCGCGCACCGTCCAGTTAAAGAGCGTGGCGTCAATGGCCAGATCCGTGGCTACCGAAAGTGGGTCGCCTTCAATGACCAAGCGGCCACCGACCACCGCAGCAAGGTGAAGGATGAGGTCGAAGTCGGCGCTGGTGCTGCGTGTGTAGTCGCGAAAATCAGCGTGATGAAAGGTGAAGTGTGGCTGCTCCTCGTCCCTCACCCGCGTGCTGCTTGGCCACGCGTGCGGGTCAAGCCCAGTGGACAGATCATCAACGACCGTCACCGCGTAATCGCGATCGAGCAGAGCGCGCACAAAGTGACGCCCCACAAACCCACACCCCCCACTCACCAAAGCCCGTCGTTCCCGCAAAATGCACCTCCAGGATGTCGGCGACGCAAACCACGAAGCGCGCAACGCTGCAAGCCGAGGATCGGGTGCGGAGGCTCTGGGGTGCTGGGGTTCTGAGGTGCTGAGGTTCTGGGGTGCTGAGGTTCTGGGGTGCTGAGGTTCCGGGGGTGCTGGAGTGTCGCAGTAGTGGGGTGCTGGCTGCCGCGAAGTGCCGGTGCGCTCTCGTGGTCTCCCTCCCCGAGTGAGTAGGAGGGCGCCCAACTGCGGCGCTAAGACCGACCCTGGCCTCGCTGGATCGCCGGGCTTCGCAATGATCATCTGGGTGTTGCAACCTGTTGAATACGTGTCGGTGCTTCTAAATGGCTGTCGGCTTAGGACGCACCCCGCTCCGGGTACCGGTCCATCCGCCGATCCAGCGCAACCGCTGGATCGGCAGCTTCTGCCATTGCTTGCTTGAACCGGCAGGCGGCACGGCGTACATTCCCCCCCTCATTGCGATTGGTAGTTGGCCGCTGCATCCAGAATTGGTGGTGGCGGCAAAGGAGCGTACGCGAATGACACAACTCGAGGCGGCTCGGAAAGGGACCATAACGCCCGAGATGCGGCGTGTGGCCCAGCGTGAAAACCAGCCGGCGGAATGGGTGTGCGCCGAGGTGGCGCGAGGACGTTTGGTGATTCCCGCCAATGTGCGCCATCTGGCTGGTAGCGGCGGGCAGGCACCCAGCGCCAAGAACGGTAGTACCGAACCCGCGACAACCCCTGTCGGACACCCCGGGGCCAGTACTGCGGCGAGCTATTGGGTGAACCAAACCGTGAGCCAACGCTGGCAAGAGATTTCTGATTCGCGTGTGCTGCTCGGGGAACGCGCGGCCAAACGCCTCGATCCAATAGGCATCGGGCGCATGATCACGACTAAGGTCAATGCCAACATCGGTGCCTCGCCGGTGAGCAGCAGCACCAACGAAGAAGTCGAGAAGCTGCGTTGGGCACAAAAGTTTGGCGCCGATACGTTGATGGACCTTTCAACCGGCGGCCATCTCAGCACCTGCCGGCAAGCCATCCTCGACCACAGCACCATTCCCATCGG
>CAZGSN010000427.1:0-3775 GCA_964528465.1 uncultured Binatia bacterium (SeqCode) | reverse complement strand
CCGTACCTCGACGCGCTAGTGTTTCAACATGAGCGAGATTGCAATATGGAACCCGATCGAGTCGTTTTCCAGAGAATCCAATCTGCGATTGTAAACCGACTCCTCATTGAGATTAAATTCGACCCAAGGTGCAACGGTCATGCGCATCCGATCATGGAGCCCTATCGACTCTGCTTCGAGAAGAACACCTGGCATGTGATGGGCCGAATTCCGGTGAAAAGTGCTTACTATGCTTATCCGCTGATACTAATTATGAATCTGAGTGTGTTGACGCAGTCGTATCCGAAAGGAGCCGTCGCTCGTGCACCGAAATCACTCCGGTCTTACGTGATGGTGCCCGATTATTGCTAGTTGCCTAACACCACAATAGCAGCAGTTGGCTACGAATCGCACCAACTTCGCATTCTAATTGTATTGATCACCGCCGTTGGCGCGATGTGATCCAAGTATCTCGCCGTCGTCGTGATGTTAGTGTGTCCAAGTTGCCGTGAGATAATTGCAATGTCGACGCCCTCGGCGCGGAGTTGAGCGGCGTGGGTATGGCGGAATCCGTGTGCGTGCACGCGCTTTTCGATTCCGGCCTTGAACGCCAATCGCTTGAGCATCACGCGGACGTAGGACGCGGACATGGATTGACCATCGAGCGTGCAGAAAACAGGGTGCCGACCTTTGACACCCAAAGTTGATCGTCTATCGAGCCAACGCTGAACGATACTTGCAGCGCCTGGGTCGATACCGATCGTACGTGATCGACCACCCTTGCCGTTCAGCACGCGCACGATGCCTTTCTCCAATTCGAGGTCCTTGGGAAAAAGCGATAGTGCTTCGTTGATTCTCAATCCTGAGCGATAGAGCAACGCAATAAGCGCCCGGTTTCGGATGCCCGTCGGCGCACGATGGCTGCAGGCGCGCATAAGCATTGCGATTTCCTCGTCGGTCAAGACTTCTGGAGGCAGATGCTTATGTCGTCGTGGTTTTCTTCCATCACTCACATAGATCGATCCGTTGAACATTGTTTCCTCCCGATAGAGCTCATTCGTTTGCTGGCCCAATTCTCGAGTGTCACCATCTGACACCCAGTTACGCTTTTCCTACAACGCGTAACTCTGTGCTACCTCGGGGTGGCCAGACGTGGAAGAACGTAACTCCATGGTGAGGAAGGATTTGGATTCATCGGGGAAGGCTGAACCGGATGGATTCCGGCAACGGTTTAGAAGTCTGTGCGGCGAAGTTGCTTAGCCCAGCCGCGATCATAGTATTTTCCCCAACGCTCGTTGATCCCCGCTTCGGCAAACGTAGGCCCGCAGTAGGCGCTATCTGCGGCTTCGAGGGCCAAGGCAAGGGCCGTCCAGCGATCGGCGTGGCTGCCCGCTTCGCGTGCCGCGGCGTAGCGCACGTTTCCAGAAGCGGTCACCGTTCGCGCGACGGAATGTAGGTCGTCGATCAACGGTCGATGGTTGGGAATGGTGATGTAGCCGCGTTGAAAGGCGGCGAGGATGCGCGAGGCCAACGATTCTTTGACCGGTGCCGTCATCGTCACCGGCTCAACGCGACTGCCGTACTTCTTGACCAATTCCTCGCACAATTGCATGCCCAGTCCGCTCTGGTCAATCGAAAGCCTTCGCAGACAACCGAGCTTCAAGATGCTGGAGAGCAAGGCGGACTGTTCGTTGAACGGTGTCTGGCGTAATTCGACCGCTCCGCGCCAGCGAACGGTCTTGTTGTCCTTCTCAAGTACGACCAGCACCGACATATCGTGCTTGCGCCCCACGTCGTACCCCGCAAACAGGTTCTTGGCCTCGGCCAGTCCGGTCATGCTCAGATGGTAATTCAGCGTGTCGTCGGTCCGAGCCAGGAGCAGGTCGTACGGCAACAGCGCATGGGCTTCGTCGACAAACTCGCATTCGTAGGCCGAGCGCCACGTGACCTCGTCAGCCACTGCTGCACGTAAGGCGGCAATATCATGCGGCGCTCCACCGTTCTTGGCGTCGTAGACGCTGAATTTGTGGCGCGACCACGCTTCATCGCCGTTGTGCCAGAGGCGATGGAACATGCCAGCCTTCGGTCCCGGCGTGGACACAACGCTCAGTCGGAATTGCTTGTTGGTTGAAATGGTCGGCACAATGGCCAGCCAGAGTTGGTCGACGTCGGGAATCCACGCCGCTTCGTCGATGACGACGTTGCCCGAATAGCCCTGAACCGTAGCCGCCGTCGAAGGTAACGAGACCACCCTACCGCCGGTGGATAGCTCGATGGCTTCCGCGCTTTGCTTCTCTACCTGGACAACGCCGTCGCCTGCGGCGGTGACCAATGGCAGCAACTGACCTGCTTTGCGCAGTAGTTCGGATGCCTGCCGTTGACTGGCGCTGACCACGACAGTCGTCTCACCGTAGATAGCCGCGTGCAGTGCTTCCGTCGCAACCGCCGTCGACATGCCGATCTGCCTGGCTTTGCAGCAGACGCGGAGGCGTGAATGATCCTCCAGCCATCGTCGTTGATGTGCCCACCAGCGGAGACTGGCCGCTTCCGGTTGGTAGTGCGAGTTGGAGCATTCATGCTCAGTATGAGGCTCAGGGTAAGCGGAGCATGGATGCTTAGCACTGGCGGAGCCTTCATGCTCAGGGCGAGCGGAGCACGCATGCTTAGCGAGAGGCTCAGCACAGGCGGAGCCGGCAGGCTTACCAATGGCGGATGGCACTTCGGCGATCACGGTAATTGCGTCTCTTCACGCGGCATGGACACGGGCGCGGACGAACGGAATCCAAGCACCGCCGACACGCTGGCCAGCGCCGTCTGCACGTCGCCTGGACCACTGAGTGTGATACGTCGTTCGTCGCCGTCGAGCGCCTTGTGCAGCAATTGCAGCAGGCCAACGAGCTTGTCGCCCGCGGTGGTGCTGCCCTTGACCGTGCGAATCAGCAACTGCGTGATGCCGTCGTACATCAGCCCGGCGATGACGTCGATGTTCTGGGTCTCGTCGGGGTCCATGCCGAGTTGCTGAGCGATCTTGACCAACTCCGCACGGGTCTTCGCGGGCTTGATGCCGACGCGGCGAAGCGCAGCCGACAGCGAACCGCTCTCTCGCGGGCGACCGTTGGGATTACCACTCTGGCCCGGTTGCCAGCGATGTGGAGCAAGCCAAGGCGCGTGTTCACTAGGCGTGGTCGCTTCAGTAACTAATGGCATGTCGTCTGGGTGCGATGCGTCGATGTCGTTCATGATCAACGAATCGTATCGACGTTAATCGGTCGTCTTTCCAGATGTTGGAAGTTGGTTACTCAAGCACAACGCGGAAACGTTGGCCGCACACGCATTGCACCCACGACAGAGCGCTGCCATCTCCCTGATCCTTCACCGAACGGTACTTGCGGAGATTGACGCTGCGACAAGTCGGACAGCGCGGACGTTCCACTGTGACCGTCATCAAGTGTGACTTGGTGGGCTTAGGTTTCGTGGAAGTATTCATGCGACAGCCTCATGCGAAGGAATGCTTACTCGATTCAATGCCTTATTCCCTTGAGTTCATGCATCAAACATGCCCTGATGCAATGGTAAGAATGAACATATACGAGCAAGAGGAGCAAACGATGAACAACGAGACGAGCAACAGAATGAGCGACGACGAACTCGATTTGTTGGCGACCTTGAAGGTCACGCGAATGGAGTTGCGCCAGAGCGGCGGCTATTGGCTCGACGGCACGATGGCCGACCATCGCTTCCAGGCGCTGGTGTTTCCCGAGCATGCGGAGCAGCCCGAGTACGAACTCGGCCAGAG
>CAZGSN010000426.1:0-21925 GCA_964528465.1 uncultured Binatia bacterium (SeqCode) | reverse complement strand
GGAGTATGGTGACGGCGGTGGCGGCCAGGGCACCGATGCGGCCGTACCAGCCGAGCAATTCTTGCACGACGTAGCGACCAAGGCGGGTGCTGACGTCGAGGGTGTCGAAGACAAAAGTCGAGAAAGCCATGGCGCCGAAGGTAGTGGCAAAGGCAAGGTGGTCGTTGCCTATCAGCAGGCTCAGGAAACGACCAATCCCTTCCCCGTAGATGGCACCGGGTGCCTTGCCGGCAATCGTCGACGGCTCGGCGATCATGATCGTGGCCAGGGCTATGACAGCGACGAATCCCTCCAACAGCATGGCACCGTAGCCGATGGGATGGCAGTCCGACTCGCGCCGGATCTGCTTCGATGTCGTCCCCGAACACACCAACCCGTGAAACCCCGAGCAGGCACCACAAGCAATGGTGACGAACAAGAAGGGAAACATGGACCCGGTCATGCCCGGAGCTTGCCAACCCTTAAATGCCTGCTGGTGCACCTCGTAGCCGCCGAAGAAGACACCGACGACGCCAACGAACAAAGCCAGGTACAGCACGAAGCCGCCGAGGTAGCCGCGGGGTTGGAGCAAGGCCCACACCGGCGTGAGAGACGCCACAAAGCAGTAGGCCAAGATGAGCAAGCCCCAAGTCCGCGCATCCATGACCAGCACTGTCGACACCTGCGTTCCAAGCCATACGACCACCAGGGTTGCAGGAACGAAGATGATCGAGGTGAGCCACAGCGGCGGCTGCAGCCAGCGGTCGACAACGCCCATGAGCAAAGAGAGCAACAGGTAAAGAACGCTCGAAGCCGCGACTGCGCCTCCCGGGTTGAAGTGGAAGGTGGTGCCTTCGAGATCCTCACCGCCGGAGACGAAGGTGCTGGCGGTGATGTCGGTGAAGGCAACGATCACATAGATGAGTGCAATCCAGATGAACAACATGATCGCCAACCAGGCGCGGCTACCGAGGGTCTCGCGCACGATCTCGGCAATGGTGCGGCCTTGGTGGCGCACCGAGGCAATCAAGCTGGAGAAGTCGTGTACCGCGCCAATGAAGACAACGCCGAAACCGATCCACAACAAACACGGGAGCCACCCGAATTGCTGGCAAGCCAGGATTGGCCCTGCAATTGGCCCGGCAGCGGCAATGGCGCTGAAGTGTTGCCCGAGAAGATAGAAGGGAGCGGTAGGGACGAAGTCGACGCCGTCATTAACAGCGACCGCGGGCGTCATCGCCGAGTCGTCGAGGCCGTATTGGCGCGCAATGAAGCGACCATAAAACGTGTAGCCGAGGGTCAGCACGGCAACCGCAACCAAAGCAATCAGGGCAAGAGTCATGAGCCCGCTCCCATGGCTGAGGAAGCTGTTGTGAGTCAAGCCCCGACGAGAGTCCTGCTCTCCGGACTCGCAACAGCCCGCCGAGGCGATTTTGCAGCCTCACATCTCGCGGCGACCTTCGAGGGCTTTGCCGAGGGTCATGGTGTCGGCGTACTCGACGTCGGAACCCATGGGTAGTCCGTGGGCAATGCGGGTGACGCGAATGCCAAGAGGCTTGATGAGCCGGGAGACGTAGAGGGCGGTTGCTTCCCCTTCGACCGTGGGGTTGGTGGCAATCACCACTTCACGCACGTCGCCGCTTTCGAGCCGATGCAACAGCTCGGTGATGCGCAACTGCTCCGGACCGATGCCGTCGAGCGGCGCCAGGCGTCCGTGCAGGACGTGATAGCGGCCTTTGAATTGCCCCGACCGCTCCAAGGCGATCAGGTCGGCCGGCTGCTCGACGATGCAAATCGAATCACTCTCACGTCGCGGATCTTGGCAAAGGGCGCACGGATCGTCGGCGGTAAGCGACAGACAGACGGAGCACAGCTTGGTTTGGTCGCGGACCTTGACCAGGGCGTCGGCGAGTTGCTCGACGTTGTGCCGGTCGGTGCGCAGGATGTGAAAGGCCAAGCGAGTCGCGGTTTTCTCACCGATGCTCGGCAGCTTCACCAGCTCTTGGATCAGGCGAGCGAGAGGCGGAGGAAGGGCTGACATGAGTCTCTGTTTCTATCCCGTAGCGTAGATGCCACCGAGGATTGGGGCTGAAAAAGTAAGAGCGGACGGAGGGAGGCTTGATCGCACAACCCCACGTTGAACTGCGGATCCATGGAAGAAGCCCCAGCGGCGTTGCCCGCCGATTCAATTAGGCCAGCAATCCGACTGATGCGCCGCGAGGGCGCGGCGTCTCCACTGCTTACGAACATCAAGGATTCGTCTTTGGAGACGGGCCGCCCTCGGCCCGCAGCCAACGGAAACGCGAATTGGTAGGCAAAGCCAGCCTCACCACAGAGGGTGCAGAGAACACCGAGACACTTGACGCCAGGGGGAAAAGCGCTCGCCTGCGGCAGCTTCCTCTCTGTGGCCTCGGTGTCTCTGTGGTGAAATCGAAGACTGGACTCGCTTGTCATCTACGAATTCCGCAGTTCGGGCTGAACTCTCCCGGCTCACAGGCCGGGAATGTTGAGGCCGCCGGTAACCTGCTTCATCGACTCGGCCATCATCGCTTGCGCGTTGCGAATGGCTTGATTGACGGCGGCTACGACAAGATCCTGCACCATGTCGGCATCGGCACTCTTGAGAACCTCCGGATCGATGCGCAGGCGTAAGAGTTCCAGCTTACCGCTCACGGTTGCCGTCACCATGCCACCGCCCGCGCTTGCCTCTACGGTCTTGCTCGCCGCTTCTTCCTGAACCTTGCCCAGGCGCTCCTGTAGCTCTTGCGCCTGCTTCATGATGTTGCCGAAATCGAATCCCTTGCTCATTCTTTCCCCTGTCCGCGCCGCGCGCGCGATTTCACTTCTTGGACTTCTCCGCCGAGGATGCTCATCGCTGCTTGCACCTTGGGATGTCGCAGTGCCGTCTCGTGCAGCTCAGCAGCCGAGGGCTCTGCGGGCGCAGTATCTGCCGGTGCGTCTCCACGTTCGACGATCAAGCGCAGGCCGCGGCCGAAAAACTTCAGTGCCAACTGCTCTACCAACTGCTGGTGCTCTTGATTGGTGAGGTAATCGTAGAAGGCATTGTTCGTGGCGGTGACCCGCAGGCTGCCGTCGTCGATAGCCGAGCCGGAACATCCGCGCAGGAAGGTAGCCAGCGCAACTTTTTCCTTACTGACGAAGGCCAGAAAGTCATCCCATCCCTTTTCGCCAGACATGCCAGCAGCGGCTGGACCGGCCGATCTTTCCGGCGCGAGTGCTGGCACCGCAGTCGACTCCCTGTGGGTCGCACGGCTCGCTGCCACGGCGCGGGCATGCGTATGCGTGGAGGGTGCGGGTGTAGCTGCAGCGGCAAAGGTCTGGCCGCTGCCGAGGCTCCGTTCCAGTCCGTCGATCTTCGCCAGCAGCGCCTCGATGGAGACGATGGGTGTGAGGGTTGCGAGTTTGATTAGCAGCATCTCGAGGACAAGCTTGGGTGAGGTGGCGCGGGCCACTTCACTTTCGGCGGCCAGCAAGAGGCGGAAAGCGCGGTCACTGTCTTCGTTGCTGAGCCTCTGTGCTTGCTCCTGCAGTTGCTTGATCTCTTCGGCGGGTAGGTCCTCGAAGAGTTCGCCGCCGGGTACGAGCCGTGCCACGGCAAGATTGCGAAAGTGTTCCAGCAACTCGCGGGCGAAGCGGCGCATGTCGTAGCCATACAGGTGCAGATCGTTGAGCAGCTCGACGGCGCGCACCGGGTTGTGGTCGACGATGGCTGCACCCACCGAGTAGATGAGATTGCGATCGGCCAGGCCCAAGGCCGCGGCAACGTCCTCGTCTTTGACTTGCTTGCCGGCGTAGGCGAGCACTTGATCGAACAGCGACTGCGCGTCGCGCATACTGCCTTCGCCTTCGCGGGCGATGGAGAACAGAGCCCGTTCGCTGATCTCGATGCATTCTGCCTTGGCAATGTTGCCCAGGTGTTCGACCACCAGTCGGTAGGGTATGCGTTTGAAATCGTAGCGCTGACAGCGCGAGTGGATGGTGTGCGGGACTTTATGCGGGTCGGTAGTGGCGAAGATGAACTTCACGTGTGCCGGCGGCTCTTCGAGGGTCTTCAACAGCGCGTTGAAGACGCTCGTCGACAGCATGTGCACTTCGTCGATGATGTAGATCTTGGAGCGGCTCTTGGCGGGTTGATAGCGCACATTGTCGATGATCTCGCGCACGTCATCGACGCCGGTATTGGAAGCGCCGTCAATCTCGAGCACATCGACGGAGCTACCGACGGTAATCTCCTTGCAGTTGTTGCACTCGTTGCACGGTGCCGGGGTTGGGCCTTTCTCGCAGTTCAAGGCTTTGGCGAGAATGCGGGCTGCGGTGGTCTTGCCCACGCCACGCACGCCGGTGAACAAGAAGGCGTGGTGTACGCGGTTGCTGAGGATTGCATTGGACAGGGTGCGGCTGACGTGTTCCTGGCCGATCAGCTCGGTGAACGTCTGCGGGCGCCATTTGCGCGCGATGACAAGGTAGCTCATGCGAATTCGGGGCGGAGCGGAGGATCGTCTACATGCCCGTGTCGGCGGTCGCGCCGAGTGGCGAGCAGCGATAGCTAGGTTTCCCCGCGGCACAGAGAAGCCTTCGGTACCGCTGCTTCCTTCCGGACCTGACGGAGTTCGCGACGCCCTCTTGCGCGGGACCTAGCTATCGCTTCTTGCCACTCAACCCATCATTTGCCCTTGCCCTACCTTTGTCCTCGCTCCTACGCTTGTCCTTGCCTGCAAGCGAGACAGCGGAGAGGGTGGGATTCGAACCCACGGTACCTTGCGGTACACACGCTTTCCAAGCGTGCTGTTTCGGCCACTCACACACCTCTCCGTGGGCCCCCTTCATACGTTCCTAGCCACAGTGTTTCAATGCGTGCAGGCGTTTATCCCGGCATTTCCACCAAGGCGCCGTTGGTGGTGCCGGCCAGGATGGCAACGACGAGGAACCAAGGTAGTGTTCGAGCCGTCCGCTCCTGACCTGGGCCGCCATCGCAGCGCGGCATTACCGGAAGAGCCTCAGATCTCCTCGACCTCAGCAACGGGGGCGAGAGCTCGGAAGTCCAATGAACTTGGCAATACAACTGCAAATTCGGCGGGCGGGAACGCCAGCGGACGAACTCCATCAAGGCTTCTGCCTTGACCCCAAGAGTCCACAGATGGTGCAGATGGACGCAGATCCATGCCCCCAGCCGCCTGCAAGGTTCTGAAATCGGCGTCATCTGCGTCATCTGTGGATGTCGTAGTTAGGCTCATCGCGAGCACATCGATTGAACCGCGGATGGACACGGATGAACGCGGATACATGCAAGGACTCCAGACACGGAAGCATTGCGCATTGCCGGGCCATTTCGGTTCTGCTGCCTCCTTGTTTCGATCCGTTCTGCAAGCAATCCGCGTCTATCTGCGTCCATCCGCGGTTCCCACTTAGTTTCTCAGGGCCCATCACAGAATTCCGACCACCCCGCATAATTACTGAGACTGCTCGCCGCGAAGGCGGCAAACATCAACGTGACCTTCCTACTGAACCACGAAGGCACAAAGGTCACGAAGAATGACTCTTCAGAGGGAATTCTGAGGAATACACGGTTGACCAGTCCCCTTGACCTCGCCCTGCTCTTGCTTCGTGTCCTTCGCGCCTTTGTGGTTCAAAGAACACACTGCCTTCGTCAACATGCTTCGAATCCCTCGTGCGTTCAGCCGCTTGACCCGATTTTGCCGCGAGGTCGGAAATTGTCCGGGCTAGCCGCAAATTCCCAATATTCGCGCTGCCGGTAGCAAGAAGTCTGAGCCTACGGTCGTGAGGCGCGGCGCGTTTTTGGTCGTCGACTGGGACTGCTGGTTTGTCGTCGACGCTTCGTCGACAGGGCTACTTCGGGCTCCGGCGCCGGATCCGTCACCGCCGCGCACTTCTGCTCGAAGGAGAGGGGCTTTCCCGCAGCCACCTGGCGCCGAGACTTTTCGATCAGCGCCAGGAATCCAGGATGCGTGCTCAAGGCCAGCGTTTCCCGGTCCACATTGGCCAGGGGCACGATCGCCGCGAACGGTCGGTTGCGTTTGGTCGGCAACTACCGCCTCCAGGTGAGCAGGCGTTCGAAGATCTTCTTTACCGTTGGTGTGAGGCGGGTGCGATTGTAGGCATCGCCGAGCTTTCGTAGGGCTTCGGCTTGGGTGGGGTAGGGGTGGATGGTGCTGGCGAAGCTGCCGAGGCCGATGTTGTGATTCATGGCGAGGACGGCTTCGCCGATCATCTCGCCGGCGTGCTCGGCAACGATGGTGAGGCCGACGAGTTTGTCGCTGCCTTTACGCACCACGGCACGCACCAGGCCATCTGTCTCGCCATCGAGAATGGCGCGGTCGACATCCTTGAGTTCCACGGTGAACGTCGCCACCTCGATACCCGCCGCCATGGCATCGCGTGCGTTGAGGCCGACATGGGCAACTTCCGGGCTGGTGTAGGTGCACCAGGGGATGTGCAGGGCGCTCATTTTCTTGCGTCCGAAGAAGAGCGCGTTTTGGATCACGATGCGCGCCAGGGCGTCGGCAGCGTGCGTGAACTGATACTTCGAGCACACGTCGCCGGCGGCGAAGATGTGTGGGTTGGTCGTGCGCAGCGAATCGTCGACGCGCACCCCGTGCTTGCCATACTCGACGCCGACCGTTTCCAAACCAAGGCCTTCGACGTTGGGCGCGCGCCCGGCGCCGAGGAGCACGGCATCGGCAACAAGCTCATGGCGTTGGCCATCGACCTCATAGGCAACGACTCTCTCGCTGCCACGCTGGCTCACGGACAAGACCTTGGCGGCAAGCTCGATGCTCACACCGTCACGACGCATACTGGCTTGCACCAGCGCCGACACGTCGGCTTCTTCTTTCGGCAGGAAGCCGTTGGTCAGAATCGACACCTGGGACCCGAGCCGGCAGAAGGCTTGCCCGAGTTCGCAGCCGATCGGCCCGGCTCCCAACACCACCAAGCGACGCGGTCTCTCTGTCAGCCAGAAGACATTTTCGTTGGTGAGATAGTCGACCTCTTCGAGACCGGCGACGGGCAAGCGCACGGCGCGCGCTCCGGTAGTGATCACGGCGCGCGCGAAGGTTAGGCGCTGACCGCCAACCTCGACGACGTTGCCGCCGCTGAAGCGGCCCTCACCGATGAACACATCGACGCCGAGGGAGCGGAAGCGCTGTACCGAGTCGGTGTGGCTGAGACCGGCACGCAGGCGGCGCATGCGCTCCATGACCGCCGCGAAATCGACCTCCACATTCTCCGTTCCGCGTACACCAAAGGTACCGGCGTGGCGTGCCTCATGCGCGGCGCGCGCGGCACGAATCACCCCCTTGGACGGAACGCAGCCAACGTTGAGGCAGTCGCCGCCCATGAGGTGTTTCTCGATCAAGGCTACCTTCGCCCCCAGGCCGGCGGCTGCCGCCGCTGTCACTAGGCCGGCAGTACCAGCACCGAGCACGACGAGGTTGTAGGGGCCTTGTGGCGTCGGGTTGACGTAGGCCTCGGGGTGGACATTGCCGAGCAGGGCTTGATTGTGCGCGTCGAGGGGCGCGACCAGAGGGGCGGATGTCATACGTAGCCTTTCCGTCGATGGCAATTACTCACCCGTCGCCTCACGCAAGGCCTTGCGTGCCGTACGCGTGACGAGGGTCGTTACCAACACCGTTGCCGCCAGCCCGAGAATCAAGACCGCGTAGTAGGCCGTTCCCTTCTCCGGCGCAGCGCCACCGGCAAGCGCCGCGACATCGCCGACGAGCTTGCCATAGTAAACGTAAAGCACAGTTCCGGGCAGCATGCCGAATGAGGCTGTGACGTAATCCGTGAAGCTGACCTTGGTAAGCCCGAGCCCATAGTTGAGTAGGTTGAACGGAAACACTGGCGACAAGCGCAGGAGGAACACGATCTTGCGACCCTGTGCCCCGACAGCGCGATCAATGGCCGCGAACTTCGTATTGCTGCTCAGCCGTCGCTCGATGGCACTACGCGCGACATAGCGCGACACCAGGAAGGCAGCCGACGAGCCGAGAACGGCGGCGATGAACACGAAGACGACGCCGCCGGTGAGTCCGAAGATTGCACCTGCCGCAAGGGTGAGGAGAGATCCGGGAACGAAGGCAACCGCGCCTAGTGCGTACGCAACAATGAAAACGATTGGCCCCCACACTCCCAGGGAGTCGACCCATTGCGCAAAGGCCGGGACGTATCCCCCCAAGCGCCGGCCGAGTAACAGCAAGACAACAACAGCGGCAGCGCCGATTGCAATCTTCGCCAGGGGAAGGGGCGAGCGACTCGTCGCGCTCACCTCCTTTGCTTCCATCTCGGACATCGTGTTCTCCTGTGCCATCATCCCGCTCCGATGCCGCCGAGAGCGAGTTGGTTACAGCGTCCCCTGCCCTATGCGAGTCGTTTGCGCAAACCGTGGCGTCTCCCCCGCATCTGGTGTGCGACGCGATCGTGGAGGAGGAACCTCGGAAGCTCCAAGCTGCGAAGAGGTCCTTTACCCCGCGCCCGTCGTGAGCATCGGGGGCATTCGCGGCTCTCTCTCGCTTTGAATGTCCCAACTGGTTAGAAATACGAAAGCACGGGGAGCTGGATAATAATGAAGGCCACGATCGATATCCCTGATGACCTCTACCGCCGCGTCAAAGCCCGCAGCGCCCTCGAGGGCCGACCGTTGCGGGCCGTAGCGCTGCAGCTCTTCCAAGACTGGCTGCAGGCTCCGCCGCCGCCAAAGCGAGTGGCCGCGCAAGAATTCGTGGAGGATACTCTCACCCAGGCCGAGTTGGACGCTCACCCATGGCTCGCCATCGCTAGGCCATACGTCAGAACTGGGATGAATCACGATATGGATGATATCCGCGAGGCTATCGCCACAGGCGTCGGGGCCGATTATGCGGAAAAGCTTGCCGCCCACCGTTCATGATCGCCGGTCCCTGCAGTCTTGATACCTCCGTCGTGATGCGCTTGCTCGTGGGTGAGCCGGTTTCCCAATATCGGCACGCAGTGCTTTTTCTGGATGAGCAACGTGCCGCCCAAGGTCGCGTCCATGTGAGCGATCATGTTCTCGCCGAAGCGTATTTCGCTCTCCAGACTTTCTATAGGATTCCGAAGGCTGAATCGCTGGAGATGCTTCTGAGATTCACCTCCGAGAGCGGCGTCACGGCCTCAAATCTAGCCCGCGAGATCCTCGCTCTACCAAATCTTGCCAGCGCCAAGCCCGGCTTTGTGGATCGCCTCATCCACGGTGCGAGCCACGCCATTGGACATACCCTCGTCACCTTCGAAAAGGCCGCTAAAAAACTTCCCGGCACCTTCGTCCTTCAGCAATCGTGATTTCTCCTGTGCCCGCCTTCGAAAGCGAGGTTCGGCGCACATCCCAAGATCTCCGCGTGCAAGCGGCTTTGCACCTCTGATATACCCGCGGCCTCTACGATGACGTTTGCGCGCAACCCCACGCTGGGAATCTCCTTCGCCGACACGGCGAATGCGTTGCGGTTTCTTCTTGGGCCGCGGCTACGGGCTTTGGCTGCCGTGCTACGAGGCTCGCGGGCGCTTCTGCTGGTGTGGTTGTGTGTGTGTACCCTCGTCGGTCCTGGCTATGCCGCCGGTGACAGCTTGGAGCAGGTTCGGCAACGTGGTGTCCTGCGCTGGGGCGGGGACATCCAAGGTGGCGAGCCGTACGTCTTTCACGACGCCAACGACACCGAGCGGCTGATTGGTTTTGAAGTTGAGATTGCCGCCGAACTGGCGCGTCGTCTCGGCGTGCGTCAGGAGTTTGTGCAGAACGACTGGCAGCATCTCGTTGCTTCTTTGCAACGTGGCGACTTCGATGTGGTGTTGAACGGGCTCGAAGTGACGGCGGCGCGGCAAACACAGATTGCACTGTCACGTCCGTACTATGCCTTCGACGAGTTGTTGGTGGTGCGGCAAGAGCAGAACGCGGTGCATGGATTGCGCGATCTCGAAGGTAAACGTGTCGGTACCCTCAACGGTTCCTTGGCGCAGGACCTCTTGGCGCTGCACCCGACGATCATGCCCGTGCTCTATGAAGGTGTGGAGGAACCTTACATCGACTTGGAGCAACGGCGCATTGACGCCGTGTTGCTCGATCACATCATTGCCGAGCGCTACGGCTTGGTGCGGCCATATTTGCGCCGCGCCGGGGTGGTAGGCAGTGGCGTCTATGCCATCGGTGTGCGTCGCGAGGACAGCGAGCTGCTCGCAGCCATCAATCGCGGCTTGAGCGAGATGACTCAAGACGGCAGCCTGCGGCGCATCTTGCAACGCTGGCAGCTTTGGAACGAGATTCAGGGAAGTATCGATGCCGGAACGGCGTCTCCGCTCCCGCGTTCGACGACGGCGCCGGCGTTTACGATTGGCCACTTGCTGTTGTTTCTGCGCGGCGCCGCGATCACGCTGGCAATCTCCGTCATGGCCATGGCGCTGGCGGTGTGTGGTGGCCTCATGCTCGGCATAGCCCGCCACTACGGCCATCCCTTGTTGCGCTGGTCGGGCACCCTTTACGTTGAGCTGTTCCGCGGCACGCCGGTGCTGTTGCAACTCTACGTTCTCTATTACGGCCTGGCTCCTCTTCTGGCCCTCAACGCCTTTGTCGCCGCTGTGCTCGGTCTCGGTCTCAACTACGCCGCCTACGAGGCGGAGCTGTATCGCGCTGGAATTCAAGCTGTGCCTATCGGCCAAACGGAAGCGGCCTTGGCGCTTGGTATGTCGCGCTGGGTAACCCTCCGGCGCATCGTCCTCCCGCAGGCGATTCGCGTTGCCCTGCCGGGAATGGCGAACGACTTCATTGCCCTGTTGAAAGATTCCTCCTTGGTCTCGGTGATCACTGTCGTCGAGCTGACCAAGCAAATGACCATTACTGCGGTTGACGTGCGCGGCTGGCTCATCCCCGGTCTGGTGTGTGCCGCTTTTTACCTGGCCCTCAGCTACCCCCTGTCTCGCTTGGCACAGCGGCTGGAACGGCGTCTGAGCCCACATCTCGCATGAGTCGCGTAATTCACATCCGTGATCTACGCACGCGTTTAGGCAGCAGTGACATCCTGCGCGGCATTGATCTCAGCGTCGATCGTGGCGAGGTTGTCGCCATCATCGGCCCCTCGGGGGGTGGCAAGACCACGCTGCTACGCGCCTTGAACTACCTGACGCCGTTTACGTCGGGGCATGTGGAGATTGCCGGGTTGAGCCTGACACCTGGATTGGAAGAGCGGCGCCATGCGGCCATCTTGCGCAGCGTTCGCCAGCGTGTCGGCATGGTGTTTCAAAGCTTTCACCTGTTTCCTCACCTAAACGTGTTGGGAAATCTAATGGAGGCGCCGCGACGGGTCTTGGGCCTCGATGCCGATAGCGCGGCGCAACGTGCCCGCGGGCTTCTGCGGCGCGTGGGCATGGATCGCTACGAAGAGTCATACCCGCATGCACTCTCCGGTGGTCAGCAGCAGCGGGTTGCCATTGCCCGCGCAATGGCGATGCAGCCGGATGTCCTTCTCCTCGATGAGCCGACCTCGGCGTTGGACCCGAGCCTGGTGTCGGAAGTCCTAACCGTGATCGGCGATCTTGCCGGCAGCGGGCAGACCATGCTCATCAATACGCACGAAATGTCGTTCGCCCGCCGTGTAGCTCATCGCGTCGTCGTGTTGGCCCAGGGCGAGATTCTGGAAGCGGGTAGCGCCGAGGAGGTCATGGAACGGCCGCAAACAGCGACGGCCCGTGAACTGCTACGACACCACATGCCCAGCCGGCCCTGACCTCGTCAGGCGCCTGGCTTTCGCGCGATATCTCCCAACCTGTGTAGCGGCGGCCGACTCCGCTTACCGATTTCGACCCGCTTTGGTTCCAGGGCCATTGGGGCAGAGGTTCTTTAGAGGATCTCTGCCCCTGTCCGTGCAAGTCACCTTCCCTGCGGGGGCGGGGTCGCTATCGGAATCGAACTCCGGCTTCGGCTATAGCCCTCGATCGGGCACTTTAGGGGTTGCAAAAGCTGCCGCAGCAGTGGAGATGGTTCCGATTCAACGTCGGCGACAGCCTGGCGCTGAAATCCAGAACGAATGGATCGAAGCCGCAGCATGCAAATGGACTTCCTCGGTAGATTTGGACTGTCTTGTCTTGCCGTGTGGCTAACCCTTGCAGGCGTGCTGCAGGCGCAAGATCGGCCGACCAACACCCCGCGCCCGACACGAACCCCGCGCCGCTCGTTCACTCCCGCTGATTTCACACCCGCTGCGACATCTACGCTGCCGGTGTTCACTGCCACTCCACCCCTCAATGCGACCAACACTCCCACACTGCGACGGCGGACTTTCACCTCGACACCTACTGAAACGCCACCGCCCGCACCCACGGAAACATTGTCCGTAGAGCCGACCGAGCCGCCCGTAGTGGGAACCGCCACGCCAGTCTTGAGCGCCACCCGCACCAGTGCGGTTACCGCAACCCGTACACTGCGCTTGCGCACCCGCACGCCATCCCTTCCGCCAACCTCACCGACCTTTGGGGAAACGTCACCCACCGTCACCGGCGGCATTTTCACGCCCACCAGCGGTCCGCCACCTGCATCTCCAACACCTACCGCAACGACGCTACGACCCACCGGCGCTACCATCAACTTTCGGGTTGCGGGCCACTTTCAAATTGCCGAGCCACCTGCGCTCGCCGCCGTGCCCGTGGCTATGGTACTCGTCAACTTCAACCCCAGCGCCGACGACAACGCCGACGTGATTGTGGCGGATACGGCCAGCAACAGCATCCGTTGGGGCGAAGGCAATGGCCGCGGCACCTTTCACTTTCGACCGGCGCTACCTGTTGGACGCGAGCCGAGCGGATTAGCGGTCAGTGACTTCAACGCCGATGGCGCGCCAGACGTGGCGGTGGCGAACGCCGGGGACGGCAGTGTCACTGTCGTACTGGGCCGCGGGGATGGAAGATTCAGCAGTGCAACACAGACGGTCATCGGCGGCGAACCACGGGCACTGGTGGCACTGGGAGGCGTCTTGGCGATTGCCGATACGAGTGGCGGACAAGTCCTCCTCGGCGACGTGGCAGCGGATGGCTCTTTCCTCCAGACGGCTTCGGTTGCCGTCGGTTCGCGGCCGGTTGCCATTGTTGCGGCCGACATCAACCGCGACGGTCGCCCCGACCTCCTCGTCGCCAATCGCGGTAACAACAGTGTCAGCGTCTTGCTCGCCAACACCAGCAACGGCTTCAACCGCGGCGCAACCCTGAGCACCGGCGCCGGCCCAAGCGCCTTGGCCGTGGGCGATCTTGATCGCAACGGCATTTTCGACTTGGCCGTTGCCCAGAGTGACGATGGCTCGGTTTCCGTATGGGGTGGTGATGGACGAGGAGGGTTCACCCTAACGACGACGTTGGCGGCGGGTATAGCCCCCAGCGCGGTTGCGATCATCGACGACACCGTCTTGCGCGGCGTAGGCGAGCCCAATCCGGATTTGGTGGTGGCCAACGCTGGATCCAATGATGTCATCCTCTTCGGCGGCCGCGGCACTCTCTCCTTCTTGACCAGCAATCGCGTTGTCGCCGGGCGCTTGCCATTGGCCATGGTGGTCGGCCAGTTCGACAACGACAGCAGCAACAACGCCGACATTGCCGTTGCCGGGTCGGGAGACGGATTCCTCGGTGTTCTACGTGGCCAGGGCGATGGTTCTTTCGTGGCCGCGGGGCAGTTTAAGGCCGATGCGATTCCCAAGGGTTTGACCTCGGGCGACTTTGACGGCGACGGGCTAACCGATGTGGTGGCCACGAACCAACTGAGCGGTACGGTTTCGTTCCTCAAGGGTAACGGCAAGGCAAGCCTGAATCCGCGCGGCATTCCGACTAACAGCGCGGCAGGAACGCAGCCACAGAAGATCGCTAGCGGCGACTTCAACGCCGATGGTCGCCGCGATGTTGTCATCGTGCTGGCTTCGGGAGAGCTACGCGTCATGACGGGCAATGGCGACGGCAGCTTTGCGGCACCGTCGTTTCTCGAGCGGGCAGTGCGCGAGGTAGATGGGCGCGACCTCAACCTCGACGGCCGCGGCGATGTAGTTGCCCTGCGCAGCGAGGGCAACATTGCCAGCGTGTGGCTTGGTAGCAGCGGCGGACTTGCCAAGGCTCAGGACGTGCAGCTCAATGGAAGCCCACGTTCTCTGTCGTTCGCCGACGCCAACGGCGACAACGTGCCCGATCTTTATGTTGCCACCAGCGCGCCCAATGCATTGGAGATCTTCGCCGGCGCAGTCCCGTTCCAACCCATGGCGCGGCTGAGCCTCAACAGCACACCCACATCAATCGAGGCGGCCGACTTCGATCAGGATGGGCGCGTTGATGTTGCAGTTCTCTCGGGAGAGCGCCGCCGGGTACAGGTATTCCAAGGTTTAGCGGGAGGGGGATTCGCGGTGGCTAGCGAAGTTGCCGTGGACGAGGGAGTGATCAAGATCACTGCCGCGGATTTCAATGCCGACGGCTTTCCCGATCTTGTTTCGCTCAGCCAGAGCACAGATACGGTGGCGGTCTTCCCAAGTGACGGGCGTGGCGGATTCTCTGCGCCGACGCAGACCTTGGTCGGGCGCGGACCAGCCGATGTAATCGCGGTCGATCTCAACGCCAACCGTCTTGCGGACATCGTCGTATCCAACGCGGCCGGGCAAACCATCACCGTTCTGCGCAACGTCACCACCGGCAACCCACCACCAGCGACCGCGACACCGACACCCGGGCGAGGGACGCCGACCGTACCGCCACCCGCAAGCCCAGGCGGAACCCTGCCGCGCAACGGCGGCAGTGGCGGATCCGACAGCAGTTCGGGCACTGGCGGCGGCTGCGCCTTACAAGCCGACGCTCACGGAATCACAGCCCTCCCCTGCGGGGTTGGCCTAATGGTATTCCTACTGCGCCGTGGCCGCCGCGAGCGGCGCCACTAGGCTGCTCAGCCCGAAAACCTCTGTTCAATTACCCACGTTCCCGCAAGGGCACTTGACGCGGCCTTCGAGACGCGGCCTGGACGGCGGCGTCTCGAAGCGCACGTCCAGTTGACCTCCACGCCAACTGAGGTTCTCGGGCTCAGCCGGAAAACATCAGTTGGAACCGCGGATGGACGCAGATAGACGCTGATTGCTTGCGAAACGGATCAATACCAAGAAACACAAGACCGTGGACGGGTAAACCTAAGACGTTTTCTCCTTCTGCCCTTGTGGCTCTTGCCTATATCCGTGTTTCATCGGCGTCCATCTGCGGTTCAATTGTTGTTTTCGGGCTCAGCCGGCTCAGCTCACGGAGCGATAGGCACCGCGAAAGTACAGCAACGGCTGGACGTCGTCGCTGCTAGAAGCGGCTTCTACGAGACCGACAAAAACAAAGTGGTCGCCCGCCTCGATCGTGTTGACAACGCGGCAATCGACGAACCCGACCACATTGGGGAGAATGGGTGCCCCGGTTGTGGCGACCGATGACTCCACGCCACTGAATTTATCTCCGCCACTGCTGGCGAAACGCTGCGAGGTTGCCTCATCGGTACGCCCAAGAAAGTTCACCGCGAACACTCCGGAAGCTTGCAGGTGCGGCAGGCTTTCCGACCGCTTATCCACGCACACCAAGACCAGCGGCGGTTCGAGGGACACCGAAGTAAAGGCCGTTGCCGTCAGCCCGTAGCGAGTTTGGTCTGCACCGACCGTCGTCACCACCGTAACCCCCGCGGCAAAGCTGCCGAGGACTCGACGAAATTCCGCTTTCTCAATTGCCATCGGCGCAAGAAAACAAGGCCAGGAGGAAAAGTCAAAGCACTACCCCTACGATGCGGGATCGAGTTGCTGCAGGATGATCCGTTCCATCACTGGCACCAGCGCTACGTGGCCCTTGGCGTTGTAGTGACAACAATCGTCCTGGCGCACGTCGAGGTAGTCGTGTTCTTTGAGTTCCTGTTGCAAGGTATACACCGGAGTCCCTTGGCGCTGTGCAAACTCAGTGAGCACGATGTGCCAGTCTGGAGGATCGGCAATGAGTTCGGCAAACGTCCGATTCAGCGGCGGGGCTAGGTAGAAAACCAATTTTGCTCCTACGGATCGCGCCAGTTCGGGGACCTGCACCAGGCGGCGGTTGGCAAAGCGGCTTGCCTCGAACACGCCCGGCGGTCCTTCAAACGGTTCCTGCGCCGCATTCTCTGCGTGCATCAAGACGAGGAACTCGTAGAGTCGCGAGTAATCGAAGAGCATACGGTTCATCCCATCCGGCACACGCGCCAGGCCGATGTAGCCATCGGGGCGAATGCGTAGATCTTTGATCCCGTACGCCGTGTCGCCGATCATTTTGTAATCGTACCATTCTTTCCAACCTTCCCACATAATGAGAGCAGGGTTGAAATGCGGCACTTCCTGCCGGGCTACCGCCAGCTTTTGTTCGAACGAGAAACCGGACTCCGCAAAATTCAGGATGCAGTATCCGGGCTGCGGGCGGATCTCATTCATCCGAGCTTGCAACGCGGTGGTAAATGCCTCCGCTACCGACAGGTCGCTGCCATAGGTGATGGAGCTACCGAAAAAAAGCACGCGCAGCCGCTGCGGATGCTGCTCGACGCACTCACGGTTCCAGCGTGCACGATGATGCTTGTCGTCGCATCCCCAGATCGGCGCACCATGAAGCATGCGCAAGCAGTGCGTGGCGCGAACCATTTGACGCCGCGGCGATGGGCGAACGATACGGAACCACGCTTCTGCCACGACCAGTCCTACGGCCGAACCCGCGAGGACGACAGCCAGAGCAAGGCGCCAGGGAGGCCTCGCCACTCTTGCAGGCTGAGCCTTCTCACTCATGCCCTTCCATGCCTCGCAGTGATGCATGCTGTCAACGGCGCACGTGGCAGTACACGCAGCCCTGTTGCCGGTTCGCCGCTGCGGGCGAGGTATTGTTTCGGGTTAGCTTCGGCTATGGCGCATGCGGGACCTGGGCAATCGGCCGTCGCTTGACGGCTCATTCGCACCCGTGGGATGATCAGAAATATGCGATTCGCTTCGACCCTGCGTATTCCCTTGTTTGACTGCAGTACACACGTTCGCTGCCGGTGCACGCGATGAGGGTGTGCCTCGTCAACCCCCCGCCGCATCGGATACAGGAGCCGAGGTACGACACGCCACTCTTCGTGAGGCCGGCCCTCGCCTGCTTGGGTGCGACTCTGCGACAGGCAGGTATAGATTGCGTGCTTGTGGACGCGAAATTCGAGCGCTTGTCGGAACCGCAAGTCTTGGATCGGGTGCGGGCGTCGGGTGCAACGCTCATCGGGCTCACTGCGTTTACCAACGAAATTCATCCAGCCGCTCGCATCGCTCGCATCCTGAAGGAGCAGCAACCACATTTGCGTGCGGTGATCGGTGGCGTGCACGTAAGCGCGATTCCGCGACGTACGATGATCGAGTTCCCTCAATTTGACATCGCCTGCATTGGGCAGGGGGACCGCGCCATTGTCGACCTCGTCACCGCCCTGGACGGGCGTCAGTCCCCGGGTGACGTCGCGGGGCTGATGTGGCGCGAGGGCGACGAGATCCACGAAAGTTCGGTGAAGCAGGCTCTGCCGCCGCTGGTACGTGATTTGCCGATGCCGGCATGGGATCTGCTGCCGCCCGCGACACGCTACCACCTGATGACGGCGCGCGGCTGCCCTTACAACTGCAACTTCTGCATGAACCCCAATGGGCGTATCGTACAGCGTCGCACGATCGAGCAGGTCGTTGCCGAGTGCGATCTGGTGTTATCGAAGTTCTCGCCGAACGATACGCTCAACGTTTGGTTCGACGACGAGATTTTTACCGTCGATATGAAGCGTACCCATGCTCTCTGCGATGCGATTCTTGCCGCCGGTCTGCACAAGCGCATGCGCTGGTGGGCGCAGACACACGTCAATGTCATCGACGAGCCGTTGCTGCGGAAGATGAAGGCGGCCGGGTGTAATCGTGTCGGCCTCGGTCTCGAGAGTGCCGACGAGAGCGTTCTCCGAGCAATGGGCAAGGGGAGCACCATCGCTCGCGCGCAGGCGGCTTGCCGCGCCGCGGAGAGAGTCGGCATGGCGCTTGAAACCTTCTTTATCCTCGGTCACCCAGGCGAGACCGCGACAAGTGCTCGGAATACGATCGACTTCGCGGTACGCATGAACCCTGAGATCCCGATCTTTGGCATCATGGTGCCGTACCCTGGCACTCACGTTGCGGAGATGGCCGAGCGCGGCGAAGGGGGTTATCGCCTTCTCTCCCGCAACTGGAACGATTTCAACAAGCAAATTGGTGGTGCACTAGAGTTCGAGCACCTCAGCCGCTTCCAGCTCGAGTGGATCCAGACCCTGGGCTACTTGAAGGTATTCTGGCTAAATGCCCGTTACCTGGACCTGGCGCGGTTCATCTGGACCTATCGGCGCGAGGCATTCACGGTGGCGCGAAAGTGGGCGGCGGGAATCGCGGCCACTATCTCTGGGTTGACAGCGCGAGGGCGGCGAGCCTTACGCGCCAACTGACGTCTTTCTATGCTGCCGTCATCTAAGCCACCCGGCTCTCGCCGGATGGGCATTGCCTATCTTGCGCCTGTTGCGGACGCACAAGTAGCGGTGCCTCTGGATACAGCCCCGGAAAGTCGTTCGATACGCTTGCCTCACCGGGAGAACATGCCAGCGGACACAAGGTTTCGGAGCCGATGGATGGTCTGCCTTGCCGGGACGGGGTGCCTGTGAACTACGTTGTCGGCTCGGGACCCGCTGGGGTGGCCTGTGCGCAGGCTTTGGTGAATCGTGGTCTCCCGGTGACCATGCTGGACGCCGGCGTCGAACTCGAGCCCCACCTGAAGAACGTGGTGGATGACCTGGGTTCGAAACCCCGGAGCGAGTGGGATCCCAAGGCCGTCGAGTCCGTCCGGCGGCCGATCAAGCTGACGTCGCACGGCATTTCTTGGAAGTCGTCCTTCGGTTCCTCGTTCCCGTATCGTGACGCACCGATCCATATTCCCATCGAAGGTCGCGGCGTGGAGGCGGTGACGTCGCTGGCCAAGGGTGGGCTAAGTAACGTCTGGGGTGCCACGGCGCTCCCTTACCGGGCGTCGGATCTCGCGGAATGGCCGATCGAAATTGCAGAACTCGCCCCACACTACGAAGCTGCGACAAGGATTCTCGGGGTCGTAGGCCAACGGGATCGCATGGAGGCGGAGTTCCCTCTCTACGGCCTGACGGAACAGCCGCTGCGCTCCGGTCGTCAAGCATCTGCGTTGCTGGCCGACCTAGAGTCCTGTGCCAGCACCTTGCGGGCGGGGGGCTACCTCTTTGGCCATTCCCGCTTGGCGGTGGCGGCATCCGACTGTGTCTACTGTGGACTATGCCAGTACGGTTGTCCCTATCGACTGGTCTACAATGCGGCTTCGACGCTGGAGCGGCTGCGGGAGAGAGGGAGCCTCCGTTACATTCCGGACGTCATCGTCGAACGAGTCGATGAATCGGGAGACTCCGTCAGAATCTCGGGTTGGTCGCGATCCACGGGCGAGCGCCTTGCGTACAAGGGATCACGGGTATTCCTGGCCTGCGGCGCTCTGCCGACAACGAAGATCCTGCTGACGTCGCTCGACGCCTACGACAAGGCGCTGACGATGCTGGATAGCCAGTCCTTCATCTTTCCGATGATGCGGTTCCGATCCGTGCCCGGAGTCATTGACGAAGACCTGTACACGCTAGCCCAAGTATTCGTCGAGCTGGCGGATCCGGCGTTGACCGAGCGTATGATCCATCTGCAAATCTGCACCTTCAATCACAACTACCTTGATGCCTTGCGCGACATATTGGGGCCACTGAACCGGCTGTCGCGGTGGTTGGTCCCGCCGATTGTTGGCCGCTTGCTTATCGTCCAGGGATTCATGCATTCGGACCAGTCGGTGAGGATCCGTACGGTGTTGCGGCGCGACGGCGCACGCAACACCCTGACTTTAGAGGCGATCCCCAATGAATCGACCGCGCGTGCGATCAACGCCGTGCTGGCGAGTCTGACGCGACATCGCCGTTGCTTTCGGGCCCTCCCCCTAGCGAGGGCGCTGCGCGTCCGCGAGCCCGGCGGCAGCTTCCACATAGGAGGCACCTTCCCGATGCGGGCAGAACCAGGAGCCTTCGAGAGTGATCGGCTCGGCAGGCCCACCGGCTTTGCGCGGGTGCATGCTGTCGACGCAACGATTTTTCCTACGATTCCGGGAGTGCCGATCGTATACAGCGTTGCCGCCAACGCTCATCGAATTGCCACAGGGTGTACGGCATGAGGCTGGAGGAGGCCGGGCCGAGAAGGCCTTTGACGCGGCGCGAAGGATGGCGGCTTGCAGTCGTCTCGCTCTCCGTTTCCCTGATCATTGCGGATCTCGGCGTAAAGTGGCTGCGCCTCGACAGCAGCCTAATGGCTGGTGCCTACTTGCTACAGGGGGGGGACGTAGCCGTACACCGTGTCGCCAAGGATTCGATCCAGAGTTACGAACTCAATCCTGGCTCGAGCTGTCTATGCAACGATCACGGGGGCCAGCAGCCACCCTATCGCGTGAGCATCGACGAGTTCGGCGCGCGCTATCCGACGCACCCGGGAGCGAAGGAGCCGGGATCATTTCGCATCCTGTTTTTCGGAGGGTCGACCCTCTATGGCACGGGTGTCAACGACGAGGAGACCGTGCCAGCCGCGCTGGAGAGACGCCTCAATCGTGAACTAGCGGCTGGCATGCCCTCGGGCCCGGCAACGAAGCGATTCGAGGTTTGGAACTATGGTACTCCCGGATACACGTTGTTGCAGGAGGCACATCTCGCGCGCAAGCTGCTGCGGATCCTTGATCCGGACTTGATTCTCATTCATCTCCACAACCGCGGGCCGCGCCCTATCTACCTTCCGCGGGACGCGGATGTCCGTGATGTGTGGGCCATGTTCGCCAACGATCCCTATTTCATCGACGAACAATTCCCGCGGCCGGCGTGGCTGCCCGGCAGGATTCACCACCTAGCCTTTGACTACTCGGCCATCTACCGAGCACTCGCAGGGGTGATTCGGCATCGCGAGCGGGCTCGCGACGTCTTTGCGCACATAGAATATTCCGACTTCCTCGATCGCGAGGAGGGACGGGCTCTCAACCGCGAGGCAGCGGAGCGAGGGGTTCCCGTCTATTATGTCCCGCTGCCGCCAGTGCCGCTCACCGGAGTCGATGATTGGTTCCCCGGTCTGCCCGCCGAGCAAATATTCCTCGTCGACAAACCAGGACAGCCGCCCGACTTCTACGCTACCCATCCCGACGCGTGGGTACTCGAGGAGTATGCGGCGCTGCTCGTCGAGCCGCTACGCAAGGTGATCAGGGCGGTACAGCGGGGTGACGCGGCACATCTACCAAATCCGTAGGTTCAGCTTGGACGCTTCCTCTCGCCATCGCCGCTCAGCGTTGTTCCTTCCTCTGTTCGGGCTCTTGATCGGACTCATCACGCTAGAACTGGGCGTACGTAGAGTAGGCAGCGACATCCGGATCATCCTGGGACTGCTCCCCTATCAGGGGGCGGATCTTCCGGTGCACCGAATATCGGCGGATCCCATTCTTCATTACGAACTAAACCCGAATTCAGAGTACAGCGGCTACAATCCGGTCTCGCAGCCCCCGCGTAAATACCATGTATCAATCGACGAGAACGGTGCGCGCAACCCCCCACACACGGCAGCCAAGCAACTCAACACATTTCGCATTCTCTTCTTTGGCGGCTCGACCGTTTACGGTGGGTCGGTCAACGATGCTGATACCATACCGGCAGCCCTGGAACGGCGCCTCAACAACCCGGAAGGTGAGGCCGCAAGCGAACGAGCGCGATTCGAGGTGTGGAACTTTGGAGTTTCGGCCTTCACCCTCGGCCAGGCAACACATCTGGCACGGCAGAAGCTCACCGTGCTGAGCCCGGATCTGA
>CAZGSN010000425.1:0-10583 GCA_964528465.1 uncultured Binatia bacterium (SeqCode) | reverse complement strand
CAAGCCAGTGGGCGGCGCTCAAGGAGCAGCGCGACGCGGTCTATGACTACGTGAGCCAGCATACGAGTTGGACTCCGGCGCAGGTGGTGGCGTTCACCGTCTACACGACGCAAGACACGACGTTCGAACTCGAAGCCATCGCCGCGGCTGTCAACGCGATGCCGCAACCAACGCCCTTGAGCCGTACTGCTGGCAACTGTTCTGGTGGAGCTTTGCGCACTACCGCGAGCGGGCAGATTCGCTTGCCGAAATTTCAAGCCGGTACTTTCCCGTATGTGTCGAGTGGTGGCGGCATCGAGGTCGTCGCAGGGCTCGCCGTACAACAATCGACAGAAGACGTGGCGTTCCAGATGACCTTTCCGTGTGGTCCTGCCCCAGCCAACGGCTGGCCAATTCTCCTGTTCATGAGCGGAACGGGCGGCGGTGTGAATTCGGCAAACATCAGCTCCTTGGGAGCCAGCAGCTCCAACCCGCTGCCGTATGTGGTTGGTTCGATTGCCCCACTGTACAGCGGCGACCGCTACGTACCTGGCTTGCCTCCGCCGTACGATGAAAGCGAGTTTCTGTACTTCAATTACTTCAACGCGCTGGCGGGCAGAACCAACCAAATCCAGCAAGCTGGGGAGCTGATCTATTTACGCCGGATCTTGGAGGGCATCCAGTTGAGTGCGGCAGAGACCGGCAATGCCTCGCCGGTGCAGACGGACGACAGTATCGAAGTCATCGCCGGCCACAGCCAGGGCGCACTCACGATTCCTCACGTTCTCGGAGTCGATCCCTCGTTCGATGGCGCCTTTCTTTCTGCCGGCGGCGCCGGGCTCTACCAAACCATCTTGCATCGTGGGGATGTGCGCACTCCGTTAGGAGCAGTGCTTGGTGCCGCCATTGCCGAACTCGACACGTTCCATCCTCTCGTACATGCGGTACAGACCTTTGCCGAAGTTGGTGATGCCGCCAACTACGCACCGCTGGTGAGCCAAACGCACATCCTATCGACCTCTGGATTGATCGACGGCTGCTCACCGGTAGAGGCGGTTTCCATACTCGGCACGACGCTGGGGCTAGAGGTTGCCAACCCGCTGTACTTCCCGGTGTTCGGCTCAAGTGCGCTCGAGCCTCCGACGACAACTCTGCCGGCCAATGGAAACTTGGCTGACGGACGAACAGGGGTAACCGTGCAACTCGATGCCGGCCATTTTGGAACCTCAACCAATCCCAACCTTGGTCGTTCTTTCGTCGACTCGATGGCTGGCGGAGGCGTCCCGTCGATCAACCCCGGAGCCTTGCTGTCCAACACCGTCGAGGGCTGTCCGCGTTACGATGCGTTGCCTTGAGGGAAGCTCGGGGTGACGGACTTGGGGTCGGGGTCGGCATGGGGATAGAGGGCAACGCGATGAGTTAAGGGAGCTCTGCACGAGTCCGTGCAAGTATTTGTTGGCTTTCATCCGAGATCCACGGCCTCACGGCGCCTCACGGCCGCGGCTACCGTGTCTTCGCCAGCTCCGTGTAGCCGAGCGCGTGAGCGCGTGGATGGTGGAAGTTTTCCTCCCAACGAATTTGTCGCACACCCATCTGGTTCCAGGGCTATTTGGGCAGAGGTTCCTTAAACCTTCCCCCGGCCTTTTCCCCCAACCCCCGCTGGGCAACGGCGCCGTCGTAAGAGGCAATGCCACGGTGAATCGGAACAGGCGCGGCAGTAAAACGTTTCTTTCGCGGTGTGCCGCGGGTAAGAGACTCCCTAGGAAAAAGGAGATTTGGCATGGAGTATGGGATTCAGCTTGCGAACATGGACTTCACGCGCCTGCGGGATACGGCGCAGATGGCAGAGGGGTTAGGTTTTGGGGCGATGTTTGTGCCCGATCATCTGGTGGCAGAAGGTCCGGAGCGCCAGTTCGATCCGCATCACCTTTCCTTCGACGCGCTGACGCAGTTGGCGGTGATTGGCGAGGCCACAAAGAAAGCACGTGTCGGACACTTGGTTCTGTGCAACTTGTTTCGCCATCCGGCGGTGACGGCGCAGGCGCTGACTTCCTTGGATCATGCGACCAACGGGCGCTTGCTTGCCGGCCTCGGTACCGGGTGGACCGAACGCGAGTTCCGCATGACCGGGATCGACTACCCCGACATCGGGACGCGTCTACGCATGCTCGACGAGGCGCTTACCTGCATCACCTCGCTGTGGGCAAACGAACAAACGACCTTTGCCGGCGAGTTTTACAAGCTGACCGACGCTATTTCTTGGCCCAAGCCGGTGCAAACCCCACGACCGCCTATTCTCCTGGGCGGCGGCAAAGGCTTGCTGCGCCTGGCCGCCAAGCACGCCGACATTGTCAACATCATCTCCGACGCGGGTAAGCCCGGGTACATCAAGCTGGAGAACGTCGCCAAGCTGACGGACGATAGCTTTCGAGCCAAAATCACTTTCTTGCGAGAAGAGGCGAAGCGATGTGGGCGCGACCCGCAAAGCATTCAGATTAGCAATGTGATCTTCCAGACCTTCGTCACCGACTCCGAAGCAGCAACGCAATCGCTTGCCGAGGGTATGGCCCCCCTCTTTCAAACCACCCCGGAGGCCATGCTGCACTCACCCCTCGCCCTCATCGGCACACCCGAGCAATGCGTTGCCGAACTCCGGCGCCGAACCAAGACTTGGGAACTGTCGCAAATCGTTTTCTCGTCAGTGAATGATGTCGTGCTGCAGAGGCTGGCCAAGGAAGTTCTACCGCACGTGTAGGTTCACAGAGAGCCGTACCCGGTGCGCCAGTTCGCCGGTGCGCCGGGCGGCTTTTCCCTGCACAGATCATCGCTCCCGGGGCCAGAAAGATCAGGTGCCTGGCTCGGCGCATTCGGAAGCATCCGTAACCAGCCTGCGTTGCGGCTTCTACGTTAGTTTTCTGTCGCAGTTACCGCCCTCGAACGGACAGAACGGCCGGAACTCGCGGTGCCTATCAAGGTGATTCCGGACCATTCTCGTCGTCAGCGCCGGATCTCGGACTGCATGTGGATGGTTTACCGCAAAGTTCGCCATTCCGGACATTGATTGTGGATACGGCAGTAATCTCCGAGCCTGCAGCCACCAGCTTTGAGCCAGATTACAGGTTGACGACTCGGTCGCCCGGCGTTCGTCGCAATCGCAGGCTCGTCGGCCTTTTTCTCCAACGCAATCAGGCGGCGAGCATGCGGTCGAGTTCGCCGTCTTGGTCGAGCGCGTAGAGTTCGTCGAAGCCGCCGATCGGCTTCCCATCGATGAAGATCTGCGGCACGGTTCGGCGCCCGGATTCTGCCACCATCTTTTCGCGCAGGGCATCGTCGTCGCCGACATTGATCTCATCGAA
The DNA here is from genome assembly GCA_964528465.1 of uncultured Binatia bacterium (SeqCode). Classification (GTDB taxonomy): domain Bacteria; phylum Desulfobacterota; class Binatia; order HRBIN30; family HRBIN30; genus CAZGSN01. The sequence goes on along the minus strand of CAZGSN010000425.1, from coordinate 7,248 downwards.
GGCTACGCCTTTGTGGCGCAGCAGGTTCTTGGCGCGCACGCAGTAGGGGCAATACTCCGTCGTGTAGACAATCACGTTGGCCATGGTCAGGAATGCTCCATTCTCTGTTCCCGCTTACCGGCGCGCCATCGCTGTCGCAAGCTTGCCGCCAACCGCCTCGCGGCACCCCGCAGCAGGCACCCCGCGGGACACCCACCTGTCCAGATTCCGACCCCGATCTGGTTGCAGGACTACTTGCGCAGAGGTTGCCTAGCCGGCTTTGCCCGCCAATTCGCGTTTCCGTTGCATGCGTGCCGAGTGCGGCCCGTCGCCAAAGACAAATCCTCAATGTTCGTAAGCAGGGGAGACGCCCCCTCGACTGGGCTCGGGACAGGCGCGCCCTCGCGGTGTATCAGCCGGATTGCCTGCCTAATCGAATCGGCGGGCAAAGCCCAATGCCGGTTGCAGCAGGCAAGGGCGCAGCCTTATATGCGCGGCCATGGCGCATCGCGGCGAGAAGCTGTGTGTAGCGGGCGTCTCCACGTATCTGCTGCGCGGCGGGCGCGGCGCGCCGCTGCTGGTACTGGCTCCCGAGTTATCGCCGGGACGCTGGTTCCCGTATCACGATGCTCTGGCGACAGGTTTTCGCGTTCTGGCTCCCGACCATCCAGGCTTCGGTCAGAGCGAATCCTTGCCTTGGCTCGATGGCATCGACGACCTGGTCTTTCACTATGCCGACTTGCTCGATGCCTTGGGTCTCGAACGTGTGTCCGTCTTGGGGACCTCGCTGGGTGGTTGGATTGCTGCCGAGCTAGCGGCAACCCACCCCCAACGTATCGAGCGGTTGGTCCTTGTCGCTGCCGCGGGACTCAAGGTCGACGGCAGCGAACGCTTCGATCTCTTCCTCCACCCAATCGAGGAGACGTGGAAGTGCTTGTTCTTCGACCCAACTCGGGTTGCGCAGTTGCTCGCCGACGACATCGGTATCGACGCGGTAACGCGTGCCTACCGCGAGGCAACGACCTTGGCACGGGTGGCGTGGAACCCGTACTTCTACAACCCCAAGCTGGCTCGGCGCTTGCGGCGTATCAGCGCTCCGACCCTAGTCGTGTGGGGAGAAGAGGACCGCTTCCTGAGCCTGGCACATGGTGAGGCGTATGCGCGGTTGATCCCGCACTCTGTTCTACGCACGCTACCGCATTGTGGCCATTTCGTTCCCTATGAGAAGGCAAACGAACTGGCAGAGCTGGTTCTGCCGTTCCTGCGCGGGGAGGCGTGATGGTGCAGTTCTTTTACTTCCACCTCATGCCGTGGCCGCATTTGCCGGACGATTTCGACCCCGCCCATGGGTCGGCGTGGGTGACCTTGTCCAATCAGCACTACGATCCGCGGCGCGGGCAGAAGCTCTACAATGAATATCTCGACGAAATGGAGCATGCCGCGGAACTCGGTTTCGATGGCCTTGCCGTCAACGAGCATCATCAGAATGCATACGGCACCATGCCTTCGCCCAACCTCATGGCCGCAGCTCTGATTCGGCGCACGCGGCGGGCCAAGATCGCGATCCTCGGTAATGCCCTGCCGTTGCGAGACCATCCCCTGCGCGTAGCCGAAGAAATTGCCATGCTCGATGTGCTGTCCGGTGGTCGTGTCATTTCAGGCTTCGTGCGCGGCATCGGTTGCGAGTATCTTTCTTCGGGAGTCAATCCGACCTACTCACGCCAACGTTTTTACGAGGCCCACGACTTGATCGTCCGCGCTTGGACCGAACCGGGGCCGTTTTGCTTCGAGGGAGAGCACTATCGTGTCCGCTACGCCAACATCTGGCCGCGCCCCATGCAGCAACCGCATCCACCCATTTGGCTGCCATCTCAGGGCAGCACGGAAACCATCCGCTGGGGAGCCAAGCATCGCTATCCGTTCGTCAGCGTCTTCTCCTCCTACAGGCAGACCAAGCGCTTCATCGAGGAGTACAAGGCTGCCGCGCTGGAGGCAGGCTACACCGCCGGCCCCAACCAGATCGGCATTGCCCTGCCGGTTTATGTGGCCGACACCGACGCCCGCGCCCGCCGCGAAGCCAAGCCTCATCTCATGTGGTTGTTCCGCCGCGGCCTCAAGATGCCGCCGCACTTCCTTCTACCGCCGGGGTACATAAGCGAAGACTCACTACGCAAGTTTCTGGGCAGCGACACGCGTTTACCCAGCGAACTCACCTTCGAAGAGCTGGAACGGGAAGGCTACGTGCTGGTCGGCAGCCCTACTACAGTTCGCAAACGTCTGGCCGAGATCCACGCCGAGCTTGGGTTCGGTCTGTTCATCGGCGGTGGACGCATCGGCGACATGCCGCGCGCCAAGGCGTGGCGCAACCTGGAACTGTTTGCTCGAGAAGTGATCCCCCACCTTCGCCGCAAGCAGACCTCGCGACGCCCTTAAGGAACCTCTGCACAAGCTCCCACCACTCGCTACCTCGTTCCCAGGCTCGGCCTGGGAACGAGGTAGGCCGGCAGAGCCTGGGAACGAACCTTTGTCGCGGCCGATTCCGACCCCGATTCCGACCCCGCAGGAAAGCGACTTGCACGGGTTTGTGCAGAGGTTTTTTTTAAGATCGCGCTGTCCGGCGTTCGAGCACCACAACCGGAATCTCACGTTTGGTGCGCGACTGATACACGGCGTACTGTCCCTGATTGATCTCGTCAGCACGGGCCCACAGCCGCGAGCGTTCTTCTCCCTTGGCGATGCGGGCACGCACAGGAATGCGCTCGCGCCCTATCTGAATCTCCACGTTGGGCTGCGCAACCAGATTGTGGAACCAACCCGGATGCTGCGGCGCACCGCCTTTGGAAGCAATCACAGCAAAGGCGTCGCCGTCGGGTACGTAGAGCAACGCCGCGGTACGCGGCTGCTGGCTGCGACGGCCAACGGTGCGCAAAAGCAGCATTGGCCGTCCCCCGAGGTTGCTGCCGATACGCCCGTCACTCTGCTCGTAAAGCCATTGGTGGACGCGGAGTAGGGGACCAAAGACCATTTCAATGAGGGGGTTCATGCCGAGCACCCTAGGTCTGCCTGGGAGGAAACTCAAACACGCAAGTCTTGAACCGCCCCCAATAGGACCGCCCCTCGGCCCGATCAGTATCGACATCGCGGTTCGAACCTGGCTTCCTTGCGCGGGAACCGTGTGTCAGTGTGCTCGGCACTTGGCCATGACATTTGCCTTCGACAACACCTACGCGCTCTTGCCGGAACGGTTCTTTGCCCGCGTCGCTCCGACGAGAGTGGGCGAGCCGCGCGTTGTGAAGGTGAACTATCCGCTTGCCGAGTTGCTCGGACTCGACCCGCGGCAACTCGATTCGCCACAAGGCGCGGAGATTCTTTCCGGGAATGTTGTGCCCGAACGAGCTGCATCGATTGCGCTTGCCTACGCCGGACATCAGTTCGGCGGCTTTGTACCCCAGCTCGGCGACGGGCGTGCCATTCTCCTCGGTGAGGTTGTCGGCAGCGACGGTAAGCGACGCGACATTCAGCTCAAGGGCAGTGGGCGTACTCCGTTTTCGCGGAGCGGCGATGGGCGTGCGGCTCTGGGACCAGTCTTGCGCGAGTACATCGTGAGCGAGGCCATGGCCGCCATGGGGGTGCCGACGACGCGAGCGCTCGCTGCCGTCACCACCGGGGAACCGGTCGTTCGCGAGGAGATCCTACCGGGCGCCGTGCTGACGCGGGTTGCGGCGAGCCACCTACGCGTCGGCACTTTTCAATTCTTTGCCGCCCGCAACGATCGCGAAGCGTTGTCGACTCTCACGGCTTACGCCCTCGCGCGTCACTATCCAGACGCTGCTGACAACGCTGGCAATGATGCACTGCGCCTGCTCGACCAAGTTGTGCAAGCACAGGCGTACTTGGTTGCCCGCTGGCTCGGAGTTGGGTTCGTGCACGGGGTGATGAATACCGACAACACCTCCATCTCGGGGGAGACCATCGACTATGGGCCGTGCGCCTTCCTCGACGAATACGATCCAGGGAAGAAATTCAGCTCTATCGATCACGGAGGCCGCTACGCCTTTGCCAATCAGCCACGCATCGCGCAGTGGAACTTGGCGCGTCTTGCGGAAACGCTGCTGCCTCTCATCTCCGATCAGGAAGCCGAAGCCATCCGCTTGGCGACGCAGTGCCTGGAGCGTTTCTCGATCGCTTTCGATACCGCCTACCTGGGTGTGATGCGCGCCAAGCTGGGACTGTTGTGCGCCGACGATCGCAACAAGCAGGAGGAAGCGGAGGAGCACGATCGCGGACTCATCGCCGATCTTTTGCAACGCATGGCGGCTAACCAGGTCGACTACACCGTCTTCTTCCGTGCCCTGTGTGCCGCCGCGGAAGATGCTGCCGCCGACACTAGCGTAGCCGCGCTCTTCGGTGAGCCGACCGCCTTCCATGCTTGGGCCGACTCCTGGAGGCGCAGCCTGCAGCACGACCCAACCCCGCCGGCGGTCCGGGCGCAGGCGATGCGCCGCGTCAATCCAGCCTTCATCCCCCGCAACCACCGCGTCGAGCAGGCCATCGCCGCGGCCATGACTGGTGATTTCGGTCCGTTCGAAACCATGGTGCGGCTGCTGGCCCAACCCTACGAGGATCAGCCCGAACTCGCGCATCTAGCCGCGCCGCCTCTGCCCGCAGAACGAGTGTGCGCCACGTTCTGCGGGACATGATTTCTCTAGAGCTTGCAGAGGCTTGTGCTGAGCTTCCCTAGCAGCCTTGAGGCTCAGACCTCCTGCTCCCGAGGAATCTGCCATGAGTCCAAAGCCCATTCACCATGAAGAACGTGAAGGCCATGAAGTCAGAAAAAAGAACCGCCATCGGGCCATTTGTCTTCATGAGCTTCATGTTCTTCATGGTTTGCATCTCCGTTCCAAGTCAACTCACCCGTATTGGGATCATTGCGAAATCCACGTGGTGTCGGTGAGGATGGAACTTTATCGGTACTTGCGCATCGTGAGATCAGGAAGCCTGAGGCGGGCGGGGCTTTCCCGCGATTGCCTCGTCTACGTGCAATAAATGTCCGCGAGTGCAGCATTCGAAGGCACGGGCGTTCGCTAGCTTCACCGCGCTGGTGTGGCTAATAGTCGCGGCCTATGTTGCGCGTTTCCCGATGGCTCGCCGTGTTGGTCGCTTGTGCTGTGTGGGCCGTAATCAGTGCGGCCCAGCCAATGCTTGCCGGCGACACGAACTGCGACGGCAGTGTTGATGAAGCCGATATTGCCGAGACGATCGCGATTCTCTTCGGCAGCTCAACCTCGTGCCCAACCGCAGATGCCAACAACGACACAATCTTCTCGGTGGCTGATATCAGTGCCGTCGTGCTGGAGCTGGGTCCGACACAGCCAACGCCGACCGCTTCGCCGACGCTGGATTCGGCGTCACCGCAACCGAGCGCAAGCCAAACGCCAACGCAGACCCCGGAAGCTTTCACGGCAACCCCAACCGAGACGTCCTTGCCGCCATCGCCGACTATATCGGTGACTCCATCTCGAAGCCCAACTCCGACCATCACGGTGACCGGCACGCGTCCCGTGGAGCCGAGTGCGACACGCACACCAACTTCGAGCGCCACGGCCTCACCATCGCGCACTCCCAGCGGCAGTCCCTCGGCAACGGTTAGCGTGACCATGACTGTGGAAGGGACGGCGACAGCAACCGGCAGCGCGACCCTCACACCGTCGCGGTCCGCGACGCCGTCCATTAGTCCAACCGGGTCGCGTACGGCCTCACCAACTGTGAGCACAACGGCAACCCGCAGCAGTTCTCCAACGCGCTCGGCAACTTCGTCTCCTTCTTTGACCAGCACGCGCACCGCGACGCCGACGAGAACAGCGACGCGAACGGCTACCATCACTGCGACGGCAAGCCCGTCGCGAACGCCAACACGCTCGCCATCCACCACACCTACGCGCACCGAGACGGTTACCCGCACACCGTCGCGTACGGCAACTGTGACGTTGACGCCGACCACCAGCTCGACACCCAGCTTGTCGCCGACGCGGACACCGACGCGCACGCCGACGCGGACTCCGACCATCACCCTGACTCCGACGATTACGCGCACGCGCACACCGACGCGAACGCCGACGCAAACTCCGCTCGGGCTGCCGGGACCGTCGATTACTTACTTTGGGATGGCCACTGCTTCCAATATCCTTCTGGAACCCATTGGCGATGAGAATGGCGTGGCGATCTATCAAACTGCATCCCCGGCTGGCGCTGGATTCTTCTTGGTGGTGGAAGCCAAGCCTGGCTCTAGCGGCCTATCGCCAGGGTCGAGCCGTTTCAGTAGTGACTCGGCGGAACGTCCCGATTTTCAGATCATGGCGAGCCGCGATCTTGGGTTTGGTACCGGTCTTGGCAGCACAGCCGTGTGCGACAATGGCCCGCTACCGGGCTTTCCCCTCGGCGGCATTCCTGGTTTCGACCCCATCGATTTCGGCCCATCACAAGAGGTCACCGACGCACTCAACGATTTCGGATGTCGCTTCGACAACAACACCTCCGATCCGTGCGTGAAGGAATGCGAGGAATGCGAGAATGGCTTCGTAAGCAACGGTACAACTCAATTCTGCACTGGTAGCGTGGTACCGCGGGGATACGCGTTTCCCAAGGGGGATACCCTGTTGGTCGTGCAGTGGCGCGATAGCGGCGGCAACATCGGCTCGCAGGGGCGCATCATTGTACGGGTTCCGTAAGGGCGATTACATACGAAGGAGCTAGAGCATGACGTGGACGATTTGGATGGCTGCTGCCGCCGCACTAGTCAGCGTTTCTGGAGCCAAGATTGACCCGCCTCCGGTCATCTTGGACCTTGGCAGGCTGAACCCAACCCCAGCCCCCACTCCCGAGGAAAATCAGAAGAAGCGACTGATCACCGTGATCACCGTGCGCAACAGCGCGGAGGGCGAGTCGGTCATCACCTTCGAAGCCAGTGATGTGGCGACCGGCGGCCGCGAGCGCGTGCGTACCCTAGCCTCCAAGAGCTATGCCCTTGGCACGGACACCGAGACCCCAGAACTAAAGCAGCGGAGCGCCAAGATCCTCCACAAGATTCGCTCGCTCGAGCGCGACTTGCTGGATTACGCGCAGCAAGCGGGTCCTCCCAAGCAAGCGCCGCCGCTAGGCTCTGGCGAACGCGTGCAGGACAACCGACAGCCTGAGTAGAGGGTTGCAAGGGAAGAGCCCCTGTCTGTGCGGTTGTACCGGCCCGCTGGATACCGACAGCAGAATGGAAAG
>CAZGSN010000424.1:0-4788 GCA_964528465.1 uncultured Binatia bacterium (SeqCode) | reverse complement strand
CCGTGACCAATGCGCAGTACCGGCGCTTCGTGGCAGCCGGTGGCCCACGCCCAGCGCTGGACAACGACGAAAGGTTCAACCAGGACGAGCAGCCGGTTGTAGGTGTGAGTTGGCATGACGCGCAGGCCTACTGCGAGTGGGCTGGGCTGCGTTTGCCGACGGAGTGGGAATGGGAGAAGGGGGCGCGTGGCACCGACGGGCGTACCTACCCGTGGGGAGAGGAGGAGCCAACCGAGACCTACGCTAACTTCAATTTTAATGTTGGGCAGACTACGCCCGTAGGTAGCTATCCTAAAGGCGCTTCGCCCTACGGCCTGCTGGATATGGCAGGTAACGTCTGGGAATGGACCGCGTCGGATTACAAAGACTCTAGCGGCAGCAAGTTGGTCCGCGGGGGCTCGTTCGGCGATGAAGCACGCTTCCTGCGCTCCGCGGTTCGCGACCACGACGATCCCGATGTTCGCTACTCTCTCGGTTTTCGTTGTGCCCAGGACCCGTAACTCCACTGAGCCCCTTTTACCCCCTTGCCCTGACCGGCGTACGCGGTCTGGTCGGGTGGGTGGTGAGCGATTGTATGAATGACGGAAAGATTTACCGAGTTTTCATTGCGTCCCCTGGGGATGTCGCCACCGAGTGTTCGTGGGCGACGGAGGTCCTGGGCCGCATTTCGGCACGCATGGGTGCGAAAGCCCAGGGCAACGCCCTGGGAATGCCGTTGCGAAGAGATAGAAGCCCTGAAAGGGCGAGATTCATTGGGCCACAATACGAGTCTCGCCCCTTCAGGGCTGCTAACCGGGAATTCAATTTTCCCGGGGCGATGCCCCGGGCTGTCGGCTTGATGCCCCTTCGGGGCGAGGCCGCTTTGGCTTAACCGACCGGCATCGGGGCAGAGCCGGCTGCGGATCGAGGGATCGCAAGGACAGGAAAGGGTGAGGGATGAAGAGACCTCTTTGTTTTGTGCTGATGCCGTTTGGCCGTAAGCCTTCGGCTTCGGGTGGGTGGATCGACTTTGATGCGGTGTATGCGCAACTGATCGCTCCGGCCATCGAGGCTGCTGGGCTCGATCCTTTGCGCGCCGATGAGGAGCAGGCGGGGGGGATCATTCACAAGCCGATGTTCGAGCGTTTGATTCTGTGTGAGTACGCGGTCGCGGATCTCACCTCGGCTAATGCCAATGTCTTCTATGAGCTGGGGGTGCGGCATGCGTTGAAGCCGGCCAGTACGGTCTTGCTCTATGCTGCTGGTGGCACGTTGCCCTTCGATGTGGCTCCTCTGCGGGCTCTGCCCTACGGACTCGGCGCCGATGGCCAGCCGAGCGCGGTGGCAAGCGACCTCGCGGCGCTCACGACCCGTCTAGACGCGGCTCGCGACAAGGCGACGGATAGCCCCTTGTTCCAATTGCTGGACGGCTTCCCCGATATCCAACGGCTGAAGACGGATGTCTTCCGCGAGCGTGTCGACTATGCGCGTCAGGTGAAGGAACGCTTGCGTTTAGCTCGCAAGCAGGGGGGCGATGCGGTCCGCGCCATCGAGAAGGAACTTGCCCCCGTTGCCGACTGCGAAGCTGGGGTCGTCATCGACCTGTTCCTTTCCTACCGCGCGGTGAAGGCCTGGAACGACATGATCGATTTGGTGGGGAAGATGTCGCCACCACTCTCCAACACCACGATGGTGCAGGAGCAGCTCGGCCTTGCCTTGAATCGAGCCGGCCGCGGCGACGAGGCGGAGAAGGTTCTCGGCGATCTCATGGAAGGACGCGGTGCGTCGAGCGAAACCTGCGGCATCCTTGGCCGTGTCTACAAAGACCGCTGGGAAGCGGCCGCGGCAGCGGGAGAGAAGCACAAGGCACGTGGATTCTTGGAGCGAGCCATTGCCACCTACCTGCGCGGCTTCGAGGCCGATTGGCGCGACGCGTATCCCGGAGTCAACGCCGTGACCTTGATGGAGCTGAAGGACCCTCCCGATGCCAAACGTCTCTCCCTGCTCCCCATCGTTGCCTACGCCGTCGAACGGCGCATCGCCGCCGGGAAACCCGACTACTGGGATTACGCAACGCTCCTCGAACTACGCGTGCTCGGCGAAGACGAGGCAGCCAGTTACGACGCCTTGGCCGCAGCCTTGGCGGTAGTGCGTGAACCATGGGAGCCGGAAACGACGGCGCGCAACCTCCGCCTGATCCGCGAGGCACGCCAAGCCCGCGGCGAAGAAACGGCGTGGGCGCTGGGAATCGAGGAGGAACTGAACCGGAACGCGCAGAGCTTGAGTAGAGGTGCGACTCAGACCTAGGGGCTGCCGAGTCTGGGAACGAGGAGTCAGCGGGCATTTCACTCCGCACACTAGTCATACTGGTTCCCAGGCTCTGCCGATGCCGGTCTGTAAGAAGGTCTCCGCCCCGAAGGGGCAACCATTCGAAAGCCCAGGGCAACGCCCCATATGCGTTGACCTACCGAACACTGGAGGTAGCGCTCTCCATTGACTGGCATAAAGACAAGAGTTGAACAGGAGCCAACGAAGGGAACGGAGAAATAGATGCTCCGCCCGTCTCAGCCTCACTCGTTCGCTCCGGGTTGGAGGTCGCAGGCTGAAAATGAGTGGGTTCGACGACTACGGCTTGCGCGCGGGTCTGCGCCGACTCAGCACGCTGGTAAGCATCTTCTTGGGTTTCGCCTCTGCTTCCAGCGCAAGCGCGGCACCCGGGTCTAGTTCCGCGACATAGGCTTCCAGGCGCGCCAGCTTGGTTTCCAGCTCGCTGGCCCGGCGTGCGGCCTCCTCGTGGAACAAGCTGATGCCGTGATCCATGCGTTCCTTCTCATGCTGGATCGTTTCATCGACGATGCCGCATAGGAGTTCGAAGCGCCGCTCGATGCCGCGGTCTTGTCGGACGCGATCGTCAAGCAACTCGGCGATTTGTTCCTTGAGTGTGGCCAAGCCGGAAGCGTAACCCTTGTCGATCTTCGCCAAACGCACGGCCTCGTCGGCGGTTGTCTGCGCGCGTTGGACTTCCTTGGCCAATCTCTCCTGCCGCATCTGCGCGTCCACCAATGGCGCTAGTTGCTCGCGCACGGCGTCCACTTCGGCTTCTGCCGCCAATTCCAACTGGCGAGTCAGAGATAGGCGCAGTGCCTCCAGCGACTTGCGCAAGGCACTCCCATCCGTCTGCAAGGTGGCGATCTGTTGGCGTGTGTTGGTCTGGCTCGACGTCTGCGCGGCCTCGACTGCGGCAACTCGCCGCACGGCTTCGTCGACGGCGGCGTGGGCGCCGGCGACCTGGGTTGCAAGCTCTCGCTGCTGGGCCTGGGCTTCCATCACCGACGTTACCTGGGCGCTGAGGGAACGCAGGTCTTCTGCCGATGCCAGCTTCTGCGCCAAGACAGTAGGCAAGCCCTCGACGGTGTCGCGCAAGGCTCGTTGATTGGACTGCGCCTCGACGAGTTGTTGTTGCAAGCGTGCCAGCTCGGGCACGTGCTCTTGCTCGATCGCGGTCACCCGCTGCGTCAGAGTGCTCGCTGCAGTTTGATCGCGGCCGAGGCTGGCGACGGCCTCTTGTTGTTGCTGCTGCACTTCCTGCACTGCCGCCAGGCTTTGCCGCAGAGCTTCGAGTTCGCTCGCCAAGCGCAGCGCCTGCGGCCCATGCGCCTTCAGCGAGCCCACGGCTTCGATGAGTTGTGTCTGTTCCTGCTGCAGGTTCGCCAGGTGCTCTCGAACGGCGGTGATGCTGGATGCCTGCTCGCCCGCAATCGCCTCCGCGTGCTGTGCCGCTGCGTCGGCCCTGGTCTTGGCTTCCTCGATGCGTTCGAGCAGGTCGGCCGAAGGATGCTGGCGCGTCTCCAGCAGCGCCGCCAACTCGGCTCGCATACGATCGAGCTGCTCGGTCTGCTCGGCTTGCTGTGTTTCGGTGGAAGACCGCAGCTTGTCGACAAGGCCCTTCAGACGCAGCTCGCCGGCACATCGTTCCTGCGCGGCGCTGGCCTCGGCCGCGGCGATCCGGTGCCCCAGTTCTTGTTGGGCGGCGCGCGAGTCCTCCAACGCCGCTTCCAGTCGGCGCGATATATCGGTCGCGAGCGCGGACAGTATCTGCTGCTGCTCTTCCGTGCGTTCCTCGAGCGCGCTCCGATTCTCCACTTCTGCGGCAATGTTTTCGTGCGCGTGCGCCAGTTCCACCCGCAGCCTGTCCATTTGTGCGGGCAGGCGCTCGCGCAAGACCTGCTCCTCACGCAGGCGTTCCTCGTTGAAGTGACGAAGTTGGGAGACCTCGCTTTGGAGACTATCGAATGTGGTGCTGATACTGGTTTGCAGACCTGCGAATTGCTGCCGTATTTCGGCAAGCGCGGCGGCGTGGTCGTCGAAGGCCACAGCCTGGCGAGCGAGTTCTTCGCGCCACTGCTGCACGGCAGCTTCTAGTTGCTGCTGCGGCGTCGTGGCCTGCCGTTCCTGCTCGGCGGCGAGTCGAGCCAGCTCGGCCCTGAGGCTGTCAACTGCGTTAGGATCTATCGCCGGTGTAACTTCAACTTTGCCCGCCAATGCTTCGAGCTGCTCCTGAAAGACCTGCAGGCGTGCCGATAGCGATTCACGTTCTTCGGCCAATTGCCGAGCCAGAGCCGCAGGGTCTTGAGCGGCCCGCAGGCGCTCGGCAAGCATTAGGGCTTCGTAGGTTTTGCTCATGGAAGTTACTACCAGGCGCTTGGGCTGCCCCAGGCCTTAAGCTGTTACAGGAGGGACAACTGCAATTTCAATAGCGAAAATGAGCAGAGCTCCTCGTAGAGGCGGGCCTTGTGCCCGCCCGGGGTG
>CAZGSN010000423.1:0-1894 GCA_964528465.1 uncultured Binatia bacterium (SeqCode) | reverse complement strand
GCCTCGCGCTCCAGCGACTCCAGCAGATCGCGGGCGGCGTTCTCCTTGCGTGCCGCGTCGCGCTCCGCAGTCAGGGCGTTAACGGATTCGGTCAGCTTGTGGATCGTCGCCTGCATGGTCTTCTCGCTTTCCGTGGTTGGTTCGTCGCCGCCTTCCGGCTTGTTCGGTTTGCCAGCGGCCGCGGCTGCCAGGCTGTCGCCCATGCCAAGAGCCGCCAACACGGCCTCAAGCTGGTCGGGCTTGGCCGCCTCGAGCTTGGCCAGGATCGCGGCCAGGATGCCGGCCTTGATCTGGTCCTCCGGCTTGTCGCTGGGCGCGTCGGTCGCGGCATCCATCGGCATTTCGACCGGCAAGCCGGCCATCGACGGGTCGGCTTCGACCATTTCCAGCAGCCGGGCGTGGCCCTTGGTCGACTTGGCAACGGACTCCAGCAGCTGCTTGATCGTCTTCTTCACGGGGATCTGCTCCGATTCAAAAAGGCCGTTGGTTGTCGCCGGTTTGCCCACCAGGTCGACGCTGCGGACGCGCGTGACGCTCTCGACGATGGTCCGACCGCCTACGACCGACTTCTGGCCATCGGCGTTGTGGGACAGGCCGAATGTGTTGGGGTGCTTTTCCGCCCGCTCCAACATCAGCGGCGTATCGGCGTGCGCTTCGAAATAGTGCAGGTCACCACGGACGCCGTCATCTTCGGCGAGGACGCCGCGGAGCACGCCGATCCCTTCGCTGAATCCACGCTCCTGCGTCGGCTTCTCGCGGGGCGGGTGGTTGACGTTGACCGTCACGCCCTCGTAGAGTTTGGCCGCTTCGCGGAGCGCCTGTGGGCTATACTCGTAGCCATTGCGGGACGTGCGGCCGAGGATCGTCACGCCGCGGATGACGCGGTTCTCGCGGTCAACCTTGAGCGACTCGGAGAACGTGCGGTCCTCGAGCAGGATCGACGCGGGGGAGTTCGATTTGAGCGATGCGGTCGCCATGCCTCCGAGAATAGAGGCGGAGAGAAGGGGAGGTCTGCGCTAGAGTTACAGATACTGTAAGCGTAGAAGAGTGCGGTTCTGGGATGCCACTTCCCGAGAATCTGAAGGCAACGATTGCGAATGCCTCCGCGTCGTCCTAAAATCATCGCCACCCTGAGCTTCCGCATGGTTTACTTTCAGGAGATTCTGCGCAGGAATGAGCACCCGCGAGATTAAGCAAGTACGGGCTCGCAAAGCAACGACCGGCCGTTCGCGCCTAAAGGAGGCCAGCGTTGGCTGCCTCTTCGCCGCCATCGGAGGGTTCTGCAAGGCATTCGAGCAAGCTGGAGCCAGAGTTCTTTGGGCCAATGAGAAGGACCAATACGCAAAAACAACGTTTGAGGCAAACTTTCCGGAGATCCGCTACCTGCACAAGCCAGTAGAAGAACTGACGGTGGACGGCGACAACCTTGAACCGGTTGACATCCTAACCGCAGGTTTTCCGTGCCAGCCATTTTCATGCGCGGGAGAGAAGCTTGGCTTTAAGGACGAACGCGGACTACTGTTCTTGCACATCATTCGACTAATTCGCGAGTTTGGCCGGAACAAGCCGAAGATTCTGTTGCTGGAGAATGTCCAGAACTTTCGAACGCACGATCGGGGCCGCACGTTCAAGCGAGTGGGCTTTGATACGGAACGCCCCTCTGATACGAAACGGAAGGGGCTGATACGGAACGCCCCCCATCTTACCCGGACGTTCTTTTGGGAACTTGCTTAAAGTGCCCGGGATCGGCAAGCCAATGAGTTGATTAGAGGCCATCTACTCCCCGGGATTGACTGTAGCAACTAAAATACTACAATAGTGCTACAGTAAATACCGTACATCACAGGTGTCTGCTATGTCGCAAGTTCAGGCCACATATCAACCTATTGCATCG